>CAZYYB010000081.1:0-14878 GCA_964651515.1 uncultured Fibrobacteraceae bacterium | reverse complement strand
GGGGGGGGGGTGGATACGGGGAATGGGGTGGGGGGGATGAGCGGGGGGGCTTATGCCACTATTTTGCCGGCGTTTTCTATTAAGGACACTTTATTCAAAATAGGCGGTTACGGATGGCTTTACGACGCCGAAAAAGATGCTCACGGCAATTATGTCATCTTAAACGGCACCGCTTATTCTTCAACGCCTGCCGAGATTGAAAGATTTTCCGCTTCAGGAACCTTGATAAATTCCTGGAATCTGCCCGGCGGTGTTCAAGATGCTTATACCTTCAATTGCATTGCTGTTGGAGACTCGAACACGATTTTTGACATTTCAAAATCCAATATGGTCATTCGATTCGATACAATGGGCACCATATTGTCACAATTCCAATACCCGGGCTCTGCAGGCGGCGTGGGAGTATTGCAAGATACTCTCTACATTGCCGACGCCTATTCGCATATTGTTCGAGCATATTCCATCACCGGCGATTCTCTTTTCTCCTGGGGCAGTCAGGGTAGCGGGACAGGCCAATTCGGCGGTATTGGTTTCTTAATGACGGATAGCACAAATGGAAATATCTTTATCGAAGATGGACAAGGCGACTATAACCGGATACAAGTTTTTGACAGAAACGGCAACTATAAAGCGGGGTTTTCTTTGCAGAGTACAGTCATAGGCATCAACGGTGGAGAACTTGGTGAGCGAAACGATACCATCCTTATCTGCAATTCATCGAGCATGGGAGCCTTTGCAGAGAATGGGTCCCTGGTTTTCAGGTTTGGAGCATTAAATTCCACCACGGCCTATGAAAAGGCCGTGTTCGACAATGTGACCGGTAATATTGTTCTTTTTAACTGGACCGGCGAGGTAATAAACGTTGTTAGAAAATAGGTGGCCCCTTTAAACTGCGGGAGCCACCCGCCGGCACTTGCAAACATCAAGCACTCGCCGTCACATAGGCCCAGCCCGTAGTACCGTTAGTGTTTATCCATATCCGGGTCGTCGCTGTGGTTGCATCCGTTCGGAGATACAGCGACCCCTTGGGAGCGGAAAGGGCGGGAGCAGTGGTCGGGTTTCCGGTTCCGCTTATGATTCTCGGACCATCGACATCGACATACCCGTTCGTCCGGATATTCCCGACCACATCCAGCGCCTGCGCCGGGGAATCGGTATTAATCCCGATCCTGCCGTTGGTGGTGTCGACATCCAGGATATCCGTCGACCCGTTGGCGGTTTGTACCCTGAGGGCATTGGTGGCGTCGGTAACCGGGCGCAATGCCGGAGTGATCAGGGCGCTGTTCGTTCCGATCGTGCCATTCACCTCCAGGGTCTGCCCCGGCGTCGTGGTCCCGATCCCCACCGCCCCATTAAATACCGATTCGCCATTTACCGCAATTCCTCCCGCGCTTCCCCCGAATTTTGCATCGCAGGCTACACCGGGATTGGGGTCGGTATAGGCATTGAAGGCGAAGTGCGATTCACCGCCCAGGACATCCAGGGTTGTCGCCGGATTCGCCGTCCCGACTCCGACGCAGTTTGGAACCCCGGAGCTTCCCACCGTTCCATCATCGGTATAAAGAATCGTCGACATAAAATTCTCCTTTTGAAACTTGTTGTTTGGGAGCCCTCTTTTCTCTCGTTCCGCCCGGCTTTAGTCATCGATTATATGATTGAAGGCGGGCATCTTCAAGAAATATTTTTCTATCGACGGATAGCGGTTATGCGTGTCGGGTCTTTGCAAAATAGGCAGGTGAGAAATCCCGGCGACCGACAGTGGTATTCCGATCCAACAAAGCAGAAATCGCGGCCAAGTTCGATGAAGGTACCTGCGTGAGCTATGCCCGGAAATATCCCGGGTTTTTTTGCCGTTTTCTTATCGCGCCAATTTTTCCGGGCATCCGGAAAGCATTTGTTTATCGCGCAAGGGCTGGTGCAATTTAAAGCTATACTAATCCGTCCATTTTTTGGGCAAAATGGGGACCCGCGAAGCGAGGTTTTCCCACCAAAGGCGACAGAGTTGGTTCCCCCACCAATGGCTGCCGGATTGGTTCCCCCGCCACCGTTCTTAATATGGAATCCCCCCTCATCCGAGGATTCATATATAATTTTATATTCCTCCGTTTGTCTGGTAAGGATTTTCACCCGCGATCCAACGCAAGGATGTCGTCACCCATGAAAAAGCCATCGGAAGATACACCGGACTTGCCGGCCGGGGTCACCGAGCCGCAGAAGGTTGCTGCGGCCGTTTCCCCCGACCCATCGGTTACCGATTTCGACACCTACCTCTTCCGGCAGGGGAACCACTTCAAGCTGTACGAAAAGTTCGGCGCGCATGCCATGACGAATGCCGACGGCGTCGCCGGCGTACATTTCGCGGTCTGGGCGCCCAACGCGAAAACGGTCTCGGTGGTCGGGGATTTCAACGGGTGGAACGCCCTTGCAAACGTCTGCTGCCCCAGGACCGACGATTCGGGCATCTGGGAGGGGTTCGTCGCCGGGCTCGGGGAGGGCAGCCTCTACAAGTACCATATAGAGTCCAGGTATAACCTGTATACCGCCAACCGGGCCGACCCGTTCGCCTTCTACTGGGAAACGCCGCCCTCGACCTCGCCGATCGTTCGCGCGATCGACTACGAGTGGCACGATGCACCGTGGATGGCGACGCGAAAGGACTGCAATGCCATCGGGGAGGCGCAATCCATTTATGAAATGCACATCGGCTCCTGGCGGCGGAAGAGCGGCAAAAAGGACGACTGGCTTAACTATCGTGAACTGGCGCCGCTTCTTGCCGACTACCTGAACGACCTCAAGTTTACCCATGTGGAGTTCATGCCGGTCATGGAGCACCCGTTCTACGGCTCATGGGGCTACCAGACCACCGGGTACTTCGCGCCGACCAGCCGGTACGGGACGCCGCAGGATTTCATGTACCTGATCGATCATCTGCATCAGAACGGCATCGGGGTGATTCTGGACTGGGTTCCCTCGCATTTCCCCGGTGACGAGCACGGGCTGGTTTACTACGACGGTACCCACCTCTACGAGCACGCCGATCCGCGCGAGGGGTTCCATCCCGACTGGAAGAGCCACATTTTCAACTACGGCCGGGGGGAAGTGCGGTCGTTCCTGTTTTCCAGCGCCATGTTCTGGCTCGAAAAGTTCCACATCGACGGCCTTCGTGTCGATGCGGTGGCCTCGATGCTCTACCGCGATTACTCCCGCAAGCGCGGGGAGTGGATTCCGAACCGGTTCGGCGGCCGGGAAAACCTCGAAGCCATCGCCTTCCTGAAGCGGCTCAACGAGGAGGTGTACAAAACCTTCCCCGATGTCCAGATGATCGCCGAAGAATCCACCGCGTGGCCCATGGTCTCCAAACCCACCTATCTGGGCGGCCTCGGATTCGGCATGAAGTGGAATATGGGCTGGATGCACGACGTGCTTTACTACATGGGAAAAAACCCGGTGCACCGGAAGTATCACCATAACGAGCTGACCTTCAGCATGCTGTACGCCTTTTCCGAAAGCTACGTGCTGGCGCTTTCGCACGACGAGGTGGTACACGGCAAGGGGTCTCTTGTCAATAAGATGCCCGGCGACGACTGGCAGCGGCTGGCGAACCTGCGCCTCCTGTTCGCCTTCCAGTTTACCCATCCGGGAAAGAAGCTGCTTTTCATGGGAGGGGAGTTCGCCCAGTGGCGCGAATGGGCGCACGACGGAGCGCTCGACTGGGACCTCGCGAAATACGACCGCCATCGCGGGATCATGCATCTTGTCCGCGACCTCAACGACCTCTACCGGGCCGTTCCCGCGCTGCACGAACTGGATTGCGAAAGCGGCGGGTTCGAGTGGGTCGATTTCAAGGACTGGGAGAACAGCGTCATCACCTTTCTGCGAAGGGGGAAGGATCCCGACGATGTCGTGCTCGTGGTCTGCAATTTTACCCCGGTACCGCGTCTCAAGTACCTGGTCGGCGTGCCGACCCCGGGTGTCTGGAAGGAAATCTTCAACAGCGATGCCGCGATCTACGGCGGCAGCAATCTCGGCAACAGCGGCCTGGTCACGACGTCCGACAAGCCCTGCCTCGGCAGGAAGCAATCGGTGGAACTGACCCTGCCCCCCCTGGGCGCGATTGTCTTCCGCCATGAACAGGCCGCCCCAAAAGTCGCTTCCGCGGAAAACGCGGGGGACGCCGATCATGCCGGCACTGCTCCATCGACCCCGGAAGGACCGGCCGACCCGGCCTGAGTCGTTCCGGCTTCATCGTCCGGGGGCTTCCCGGAGCGTGTCTTCGATGCGCTCCTGTTCCTCCATGAGCCGTTTTTTTCTGTCGTTGCGGATCTTGACGGAGATGAATCCGGCAACCAGGAGCAGGGCGCCGAGCAGCCAGAAGAGCCAGGTGTCGCTGAATAAAAACACGCCCCGGTACCGCTCGACGATATAATTCCGCACCAGCCGGTCAACCTCGTCTCCTGTCAACCCATACACCCGCGGGAGCGCTTCGCGGAAGGTGCCGGCGGATTGCAGCGTCTGCAGCAGTTCGGGGATGCCGTCGAGGCCGTAACGGTCGATCATCCAGGCGACGGCGAGGTGGCTCTCGCTGTAGGCGAGCTCGGCTTCCTGCGCGTCGAACCGGTTGACTCTTTCAATTGAATCGAGCGGCAGGAGCCTGCCGGTGAAAACGGCCCGGGAGAGGGTCAATTGCTCATCGAACGACAGTTCGCCCGAGAGGGTCATGGCGAGCCCCTCGTGAAACCAGCGCGGCACATGGAGCCGTCCGTAGGCCCGCTCGATGGCGATATGGGTAAGTTCATGGACGGTCACGCGGGCCGGGTCCATATCGGGTAGCGGCGAACGGTCGAGGGGAATGACGATGAGGTTATCGCCGATCGCCCCCCCGCCCCCCCATTCGGGGAGGCGGACGCTGAGCGCGCGTTCATCGGGACGCGAATAGAAGACGATGGTGATCGTCCGGCGGTCCAGCGGCGTCTGCGGGGCGATCGTTTTCCATATCCGTTCATAGTTTCGCATGACAAACGGACGGGAAAGGGCGGAAGGAACCCTGCCCTTGAGGGCTATCGTCGAATCGGCGGGATCCTCTCCGGCCCGCGAAGGGCCGGGGAGCAGCAGGAGCATGATGGAAACGGCAATACTGCGAACCATGGTCGACGGCCGCTCCTCTCGGCGGAGAACCTGCGGTCTGCACGTTAGCGTGAGGTTGGAGGCAGCCATAAAATAGATGCGGGAGGCAAAGAGACTGGGGGAGGCTCTTCAGATAGTATTTTTAACCGTCTCCACCGGGCTGCCGAAAAAGATGTTCCACCCGCCGGCTCCCCTGCGGGAAGAAAAGGAGATCTCCATGCCGATAAAGGACTGCCTGAAAACCTATATAGCAAGGAAGGCGCCCGGTGACGTCGATCCGGGATTTCTGGCCTACCTCGCCAATCTCACGATGGTCGCCGGGGTCGCCCCCGCGATCGCACGATCCATCGTCGCGGAGCTGGCCGATCAGCGTTCGAACCTGAAGCTTATTGCCAGCGAGAACTACTGCTCGCTTGCAACGCAACTTGCAATGGGCAATCTGCTTACCGATAAGTATGCCGAAGGGTATCCGCACCATCGTTTTTACGCGGGGTGCGACAATATCGACGCGATTGAAGCCTGTGCCGTCGACCAGGCCTGCCGTCTTTTCGGGTGTGACCACGCCTACGTGCAGCCGCACAGCGGCGCCGATGCCAACCTCATCGCCTACTGGGCGATTCTCCTGACCAGGGTGCAGAATCCGGCCATGAAGGAGCTCGCCGAAACCAACCCCTCGCACCTGTCGCACGAAGCCTGGGAGACCCTCCGGCACCGGCTCGGCAGCCAGCGGCTTCTCGGCATGGATTACTATTCCGGCGGCCACCTTACCCACGGGTACCGGAACAACGTTTCGGCTCAGATGTTCGATGCCTACAGCTACGGCGTGAACCGGGAAAGCGGGCTGATCGATTACGACGAGGTGGAAAGGATGGCGCTTGCCATCAAGCCGCTCATCCTCCTCGCCGGTTACAGCGCCTACCCGCGGAAGATCGATTTTGCACGCATGCGCGCCATCGCCGACAAGGTCGGGGCGGTGTTCATGGTCGACATGGCGCACTTCGCCGGCCTGGTCGCGGGCGGGGTGTTTTCGGGCGAGTTCAACCCGGTGCCGCATGCGCATGTCGTCACCTCGACGACGCATAAGACCCTCCGCGGTCCGCGCGGCGGATTGATATTATGCACGAACGAATTTGCCGAAAGCGTGGATAAGGGTTGCCCGATCGTCATCGGGGGGCCGCTGGGCCACTGCATGGCGGCAAAGGCGGTGGCATTGACCGAGGCCAACGACCCCTCTTTCAGGAGCTATGCCGGAAGGGTGGTCGAGAATGCGCGGACGCTTGCCGAGGCATGCAGGGGGCTTTCCATGCGGGTTGCAACGGGCGGTACCGACAACCATCTCATGCTGATCGACGTGACGCCGTTCGGCCTTACCGGGCGGCAGGCCGAGAGTGCGCTTCGCGAATGCGGTATTACCTGCAACCGAAACTCGCTGCCCTACGATAAAAACGGTCCCTGGTATACCAGCGGCCTCAGGATCGGTACGCCGGCAACGACCACCCTCGGCATGGGAGCGGCCGAAATGGGCGAGATCGCCTCGATTATCCGCACGGTTCTGGCCGCCACCCGGCCGGCGCTCGTGGAAGAGGGACAACGGGCCGGCGAGCCGAGCAAGGCGAAGTATGCCATCGATCCTGCGGTCCGGACCGAGGCCCGCGATCGCGCCGGCGCCCTTCTTTCCCGGTTTCCGGTGTATCCTGAGCTGGATCTGGGCTTTCTCCAGGAATCATTTTCATGACTCAAAAGGCCGTCGCAGGCCGTATTATGGGGCGATTATTGATTTTTCTTTACATTGATCCCGGCACTGATTTATACTTTCACCAAACGCGGGCGCGTACTTTTCTTACCCACTCTTAACTCAAAGGAGTAACCATGGCAGGAAAAAGTTTGACGCAAACACAAACCATCGCCAAACTGGCCGAAGCTGCGGAGCTTTCGAAGAAACAGGTCAAGGAGCTTCTTGATGGCCTGGCGGAAATTGCTTATAAGGAAGCCAAAAACGGTTTCACGCTGCCGGGGCTGGGCAAGCTCGTTCTCGTAAGCCGAAAGGCCAGGACCGGCAGGAATCCCGCCACCGGCGAACCCATTCAGATTCCGGCGAAAAAGGTCGTGAAGTTTCGCGTTGCGAAAGCTGCGAAGGAAGCCATCGCCGGAGCGGGTAAGAAAAAGTAGGCGATCCGGAAAGCCCTGTGAAAAGGCCTCGTCATGACCGAGGCCTTTTTTTTGCCCGGACGTGCGGCGCACCCGCGACTTCGGAGGGGCGGGGCAGGCGGAGGCGTGTCCGGAAAGGACCGGGATGGGCCCGAAGGCGACCTCCGGTCGACGGTGCCGCACCGGCTGGAAAAGGCCAAAAATTCTTTGGCCGCTTAATCGTAATCCATTGTAATGTTAAGTGCCGAACCCACGGGAAGCCGGCGCATTTTCAATGCCTCGATCCCTTCGATTTGAGGAAAAGCCTGATGAATCGATCCATTTCCATCGTAGCGGGAGTACTCTTTTTGTGCCTGTCGGCGAAGGCATCGGTCACCGTCATCGAGAATACCCCATCCCGGCTGGTGTTCCGGTGGGAGCTTCCGAAGTTCGACAGCATCTCGACAAAGGATTCCGGGAAGTACGTGACGAGGCTTGGTTTCAGGGACGAAAATATAGCGCTCGGCTCGGCGGGGGAGCCGGTGGTGCCGGGACATTCGGTGTATGTCGGCATTCCCGTCTCCGGGACGGTCGGGGTGACTTTCAGCGCGGACCGCATTCAGACGATCAGGCTCAAGCATGCCCTGCGGAAATATCCCTTCAAGGGTGACGGGCGGTTCAGCAAGAAGCAGGTTTTGCAATTCACCGATGAGTGGGTGTCCGAACCGAACTATACCTGGTTTAAAACGATGCGGGCGGCTCAGGTGGTCATTCGCCCCTTCCTTCCCGCCGGCGACGGGCAGACGATCAGGGTCCTCCGGAGCGGGGTGTGCACCATAACCTTTCCGGCCGCGGCAGCCGCGGGTATTAAGCGTAAAGCCGCGACTCCCTACCAGAAGATGCAGAAAAAGCTGCTTCTGAACTATGATGTCGCCTCCGGCTGGGTAAGCCCATCGAAGTCTGCCGGTATGACAAATGCCGCATCAGCCCCGGCGGGCCCGGTCGCGAAAACCCTTGCCGGCACGGTTTCCGTCAAGGCAGGCGTGCAGGGAACCCCCGTGGCCAAGGCAATCGACCCCTATCCCTTGACCTATGGCGACCCGACCCTGCGGACCTTCACCATCGGCGACGGACACACCGGACAGAATGAGATGACGACCAATGAAAACGGCATCATCATGATAACCGGCGCGCAGATTCTCCATCTCTGGGGAGCGCAGGCCGGTCAGATCGGGATGGGCCAGGTAGCCCTGTACGCTTCAACGAAAGGGGCGCTGCCGACCGGCATCCCCGGCGCGGGGGCGATTCCCGCCGGTGTTCAGGAGATTCCCCTGTTCCGCTGCGATCGGAATGGAAACGGGGTCGTCGATTCGGGGGATTATTTCCTGGCCTGGGTCACCGGCCTCAATGACTGGGCCTACGATTCATCCAGTCAGACATTCGGGTATGTCGTCGATAATTACGACGACAACCGCCACTACTGGCTGAGCCTCAAGTCGGTCGGCGACGGGGCCTCGATGCAAAATTTTGTACAGCCGGCCGGCAGCGGCGATACGGTCGATTATTTTACCAACCATGCCTCTTTCGGGCAGCCGCAATTTACTTTGCAGGATGTGACCGGCAATGCCCCGGCCGAGGCTGCGGAGGTGGGGTACAGCTGGGCGCAGATTACGCAGAATAACCCCACCTGGAACTATGTGCTCACTCTTCCGGGAGTCGACACGACGGTCGGCGGTCTCCTCCGGATTACGGCGTTCACCGAATCTATCGCGGCGGTAACCGTTTCCCTGGGCGGCGTATCGCTCTGCCAGAACTTCCAGAGCGGCCAGACGTATCCGGTCGGCCGGTGGGGCAACGCCAATCTGCAGGTGCAATATGCCGATAACAATGGCGTCTGGTTCCAGCTTATCTCCGCGCAGGCCGACTATCGTCGACCGTTGCGGGCAACCTCTGATACGGTCCATATGCAGGTTTTTTCCGCCTGCACCACCGCCGTTTTACAGTACCGTTTCTCCGGTGCGAGCGGCCAGACCTTCGTTTTCCGGATCCCTCAGAACGAAAGCACCGTTTCGCTCATCGATACGTTCCCGTCGGGTGCGCCCGTCGTATGGAGCGATTCCGGCAACACCGGAGCGCGCTATTTTGTATGCAATGCCGCAGGTTTTTTCACCTTCCCCAATACGGACAGCTGTTTCGCGGCGCCTCCCGCCCGATTGAGCAGCACCCACGCGCTGCCGGACCTCAGGAGCATCGGTAATCAGGCGACCTACCTGATCGTAACCCATCCGGCCTTCCTGGCACAGGCTGAAAATCTTGCGGTCCATAAGGCGCAAATGGGGTTCAAGCCGGGCATTGTCAGTATTAACGATATTTATACCGATTTTTCGGGAGGCAATACCGATCCCGTTGCGATCAGGAATTTTCTCGCCTTTGCGACCCGCAACTGGGCAATGAGTGATTCCCTCGATTACGTCGTTCTTCTGGGGGACGGCGATTACGATTACAAGCAGATCGCCTACTCCGAAGTCGATTTTATTCCCCCTGCCGAGCTGAATGAGGCGGAGGAGGATGAATTTTATGCCAACCTGACGCCGGGCGGTGGGCAGCAGTCGGTTGCACTCGGCAGGATACCGTGTCAAACCACATCCCAGGCCCAGACCGTGGTCGATAAAATCATCGCCGTGGAAGATACGCAGAAGGCGGACTGGAGTTCCTGGCGTAATTCAGCACTTTTTGTCAACGACGACGACATGCAGCTCCAGTATCCGGACCCCATCGGATTCGGCCATCAGGAGAATTCCGATGCAACGGCCGATGTGGCAAAGGCCTGCCGGCCGTCACTTGCCGTCGAGCGCGTATCCGAGTTCGAGTATCCGACCAATGCAAGCTACGAAAAACCGGAGTGCGCAAGCGCCCTCGTCAATGTCATCAACAACGGCGTCGGCTATGTATGCTTTTACGGTCACGGCAACCCGTTTGTCTGGACCGACGAGCATATCCTGACCACCTCCAATTACCAGCAGCTGTCCAATACGAATCAATATCCTTTTTTCACCGAATTCTCCTGCTGCGAAGGGCAGTTCGATTTACCTAATGTCACGACGCTCTCGCAGGACCTGCTCGAAATGCCGGGGGCGGGGGCAATCGCCACCCTGGCCTCCAGCCGGGAAGCTTCGTCGGATGCCAACAAGGACCTGGGAGTTTCTCTCTATTCGTACCTCCTCGATACCCTGTCCGAGATGCCCATCGGGATGGCGATGGTTGCGGCGAAGGCGGAAGCGAATGCGGCATACCCGGACGATGCGAGTAACACCAGCCTCTACTCGCTTTTCGGCGATCCCTCCATCACGATCGTTCCGCCGTCCCATCGAATGCAGCTGGCCGTCACCGATACGAGCGGAACGGTCCACGATACGTTGCAGGCGCTCGAACCAATAGAAATAACCGGACAAATCCTCGATTCGAACGGCAATCCCGATGCACAAATCGGGACGAACGCTCCGGCTTTCGTTCATCTGGGCCTGTTCAATCCAAACTACATGACCGGTCGTACCGACGGCGGGGCCGATACGTCCCTGCGGTTCTGGCTGCCGGGAACGCCGGTATTCTCAGGCACGACGGCGATTGTTAACGGGAAATTCAAACAGACGGCAATGCTTCCGCGGAGCCTTACCTTCGATACCGACAGCGCCCAGCTCCTCGGGTATGTATGGCAAGGGTCGACGACGGGCGTCGCCTTCAACAATACGCTGTATTTTCACGGCACGGCTTCCTCGTCCGCCCTGAGCAAGGATTCGGTCGGGCCGCAGATTTCAGTGAGGCCGATCTATGATGCCGCTTCGATGCAGACAAACAGTGTGTCCTTCACCGGTGGCCGCATAGAGTCTTCATTGCCGCTGCAAATCCAGATTCTCCTGAGCTCTCCAAACGGCATCAATGTCATCGGCACCGGTCCGGATGAAGGTCTGACCATGGCCATCCCGGGGGTCCAGAACCAGTGCAATATCAACAGCAAGTTCCAGTTTGCCGCGGGCGACTACCGGAAAGGGAGCGCCATTATCGGGTTTGAATCGGGCGCGCTGAACCCGGGCGCCTATCCGGTCGCCATAACCGCCCAGGACCTTCTCGGCAACATCTCGCACCTTACTTTTACCATGCAGGTCGATGATTCATTCTCGCTGAATCTCGCGTCCGTCATGAATATCCCGAACCCGATGCGCATGGGGCAATCCACCCGTTTCTTCTTCTTCCCCAATAAAACGACGACCCAGAATACCGCCCCCCCGGCGACGGCCAGTTACACGATTAAGATTTATTCCATGTCGGGAAAGCTTCTGAAGGTGATCCAGAATGCGCAGAACGGCGAAACCTGGGACGGGCGCGACCAGACCGGCTACGTTTTGCCGCCCGATGTGTACCTCTACCAGATCGCCGGCGCCTATCAAAACATCTACACGAGCGGCGGTTTGAGCGGATCGGCGAATGCGAAGAGCGCCATCCAGAAACTCGTGATTTATCCGCCCCGGTAGGCGGCTAAATCCTGAACTCACCTCCTTCGTAAATGACTTTCCGGCTTCCGTCAGCAAGCGCCGCCGTTACGGTGCGGTCGGTGGTGGCGATAAGGTCGGCATGTTCGGGGGAGTCGTTGTATCCCAGGCGGTCAAAATCTTCCGGGGTCATTCCGGCGATATTCAGGCTGCATGCATCGTGATAGGCCCTGCCGACCGCAAGGTGGGTGTTGCCGAAGTCGCCGCCGAAATTTTCATCGAACAGCGTTTCCGCCATGAAACGGTTGATATGTGAAAAGCGGCGGTCGGTCAGGGAAAACTCGCCGATCTTATCGGCATTGTGCTGGGCAATCATCTCCCGCAGCAGCGGCTCTCCTGTTTTTGCCGTTGCCGTTACAATCCGCCCGTTTCGAAGCTCCAGGGCGATGTCGCGGACAATCTGGCCATAGCGGAAAAGGGGCAGGTCAAAGGAAATGCGGCCCTCGACGCCCCGCCAGTCCGGTGAGGTAAAAATTTCGAAGCTTGGAATATTCCGCCCCCTGCCGCCGAGCCAGAGCCGGTTTTCGCCGACCGGGACGGTCAGGTCGGTTTCCGGCGCAGCAAGGTGAACGCTTACTATGGGCATCGCGTTGAGGGTTTCGATAATCCGCTGCATTTCCGCGTACACCGATCGCCACCTGGCTATCGGATCGCTTTCGGTCAGAAAACAGGCACGCTCGATCTGCTCCCAGTACTCTTCGAGACGCATCCCGGCCTGCTGCGCCACGCCTTCGGTGCCGTAGAGGCAGAGCGTCCAGGTGTAGTTCCCCGCGTCTTCCTTTGCATCGAGCCACTCGCGGTACGGCTTCATGGCCGCGCTGCACGCGATGATCTTGCGCGGATTGGCGGCCGAAAGGAAAAGCGGATCGAGGTCGGCGAGGATCCGGATGGAATGATCAAGGGTATCGGCGAACCCGCGGTAGTAGGCATCCGGGAAAAAGCCGATCTGGCGGTCCGACCCTTCCTGAAGCTGGATGAGCTTCAGGTCGTCGTCCAGGATGGTTACCATCGGATGCCCACCGCTGCGCAGGATCCGGCGATAGACCGCCCGGGCCAGCGGAAGGCCGGCGATCGGCGTCGTTACCTGGACTACCTCGTCGTTTTGCATCCCCCGGCCGTCATTGAGGGCAAAGTTGACCAGGACCGAAGCGTAACGGTCGAGGATTTCCTGCGATGGCTGATACATTTTTTCTTCTTCCCGATGGATAACCATCATGCTAAGCATCGTTCCGTTTCTTAATCAGTTCGCAATTACAGATCCTGACTTCCGGAATGCCGTCCCCGTCTTTCAGGAGCGCATTGCCCGGATCGAGGGCCAGGAGCAGATCGTTTGCTTTCAGCAGAGAGCCGTCATACCCCGCATTGTCCAGTTTACGCTGAATAGTATCGAACAACTTCGCATACAGGGATGATCCGATAAGATCCTTGGTCAGCGCCTGCTCAAGATTCAATGGTCGGCAGAGCCGATCGGTCTGCCGGGCAACCCACCAGTCCGGCCCGTTAAAGTAACCGCGGAGCGTAATATAGTCGTGATTTTCGCGCAGCAGAGGTTTCCCATCGGTACCGCAGAGCGATCGGTGGGAATCGTAGCGACGCGGGTCGATAAAGGGCTCGGCCCGCGTCGTGCCGGTCATGTAAATCGCCCGCATATACACGGTCGGCACCGCATTTTCGTTAAGGTGCTGGGCGATGGAAAATTCTTCGAAGGGGCTGTTGAACCCGAAATTCTCAAGCCCTTCGGGAAATCGGCCGGAGTCGTCCGGTGCCGGCAGTTCCCCTACCCGGGAAGTTTTCCATACCAGGTGAATATGATCCTTGGTGACGGTGTAATAAACCTCATTGTTTTCGGAAAGCTTCCAGGCATGGGTCCGGCGCCAACGCTCCGGCAGGAAGTAATCGAACAGACGCGCATTGCGGCCGACAACCCACAGGGTGCCGCCCGTACTTTCCGCCTGGCCGACGACATAGGGCACCCCCAGGATCTCCACGGCGGTCAGGTGACTCGGCATCGTCGTCGGAGCGAACCGGTCCCGCTGGTCGTCCAGATACGAATGTCGCCGTGATCGATAGACCGCCTCTTCGTGGAGGGGAGTCCTGATTAAAAGTTCATAATCGACTATCGAAAACCTCCCCCTGGAAACGAGATCCCCGATGATCTGGGTCCGCAGTCGCCGCGTATCCTCATCGTTGGCGGCAATCACGGCTTCTATGGTGCGGGTATCCTCCTCGCCGATGACGACGTGCGAAGGCTTCATGTCGACGACCACATACCCCTTGGCCTCCAGGTCGTGCATCACCTTTCCGGTGAGCGGCGCAAGGGTATCCGCCAGGGCGGCCGCGCGATAGCCGGTCTCGGAAAAGAGCTGGACAAGATCCCTGCCGTAAATCCATCCGTAAATGAGTTTGTATTGACGAAGAATATCGAGGTCGATTCCCGGGTGGCGTGCGCGGATACGGTTGATTTTTTCATACGACCGGCCGCTCTGCCACACCTGCATCCGCTCCGGAGGCACATAGATGGCCAGCGGTTCCTGCAGGTTGCAGCGAATATCCGGAGAACCGTATTTCCCTTCGCGAAGCTCCATCACGAGGGCGAATTCCTCCCACGGGCTGTTGAATTCGGTATTGATGAAATCCAGGAGCGTTCGCGTTTCGAGCGGAACATTTTCACCGACACGACAGTTTTTAACCACCAGATCGAGACTTTTGCCCGCCACCGGCTTTGTCGGAACCCGATACACGGCACTCGTCCCCTCCAGCCGCTCCCGTCTGGCTTCAAACCAGGACGGTTCATACCAGTTATCGATCTCCAGCTGGTCGGCATGCTGAATGCCGAAACGGGTGAGATACATGTCGCCGCCGTCACTCGTTTTGCGATGGGAGTAGATGACGCCGAGTACCGAAACGAGCGATTCGACCGTGACAAAGGCTTTTTTCTGCTGCCCGCCGGACTCCATGAGCGATCCCTCTTTCATGTGGTAACCGTATCGATGATGCCGCCGCCCAGTACAAGGTCTCCCCGATAAAAAACGGCGGATTGTCCGGGGGTGATGGAAGCGTGCGGCTCGCCGAAAGCAACC
>CAZYYB010000080.1:0-15255 GCA_964651515.1 uncultured Fibrobacteraceae bacterium | reverse complement strand
ACGCGCGTTTCGCGCGGCCGGGGGCCAGGGGGAACCAGGAACTGGTTCCCCCACCGGCATTTGATGGTAGAAGCAAGGTTCCCCCACCGGATTTAAAAGTTGCAAAAAACATATGCAACCACCTTATTTCGCGAAGACCCCCTTGAACCCTCCCGACGTCAACGAGGAGAGGTCCTTCAGGATGAGCGGCAGGGTAAGTCCTCCCGGAACGGCCATGTAGCAGGGCTCCCAGACCGGATCGAACTTCTCCTTGAACCGGCGCAGCCCCTGGAAATTGTAGTACTCCTCGCCGTAGGCGTACAGGAACGCCGCGAACCGGTTCCACAGGGGGGCCACCTGCCGGTCTTCGACGCCGGAGAAGGGCGCCATGCCAAGGTCGAACCACCGGTACCCATGCTCCCTGCCCCAGAAGATGAGCCTTACAAACAGGTATTCCATGACCGATTCGGGTGCGGCCTCCGAATAGCGCATGAGATCGACCGAAAACTCCTCACGGGTAGCCGTCAGCCACAGATTGGCGAAGGCGACGATGGTGTCGTCGCGCACCACGACGGCGATGGGCGTCTGGGTCAGGTAGGGAGCGGAGAAGCGGCCGAGCGAAAATCGTTTCTCCCGCGTATGCTTCTTCGCCAGCCAGGAATCGGAAACGGCCTTGAGGGACGGCAGGATCGCCCCTACCCTATGCGGGGGAACGATCACCACCTCCCACCCCTCGTTCGACAATCGGCGGGAGTAGTAGCGAAGACTCTTGCGCCCCTTGCTTTCGAGCGAAAATTCCCGGAGCTCGACCCGTGCCTCCTCCCCGACCTTGAGCAGGGTCAGGCCGATATCGAGGTAGAGGCTCAGATACCTGCCGCCGACCTCATGGAAGACCGGCCAGCCGCCGTGCTCGTCGCACATCTCCTTGAACCGCCAGACGAGCGAGGGAAACGACCGGTCGTTTCCCACCGGATCGCTCATCGCCACGATGCTTCTCCCCGACACGCCGTACATGAGGAAGGCGTCGTTCGGCTCGCTGACGATGAAAGACTTGTCGTCGAGGAGCGACAGGAACGACCGGCTGTGCGAGGAGCTTGTCGCGAGGATGGATTTCACCAGGTCGTACATGTCGTGGCGGCACACCGCCGGGTGCACGCGGGCCGGGGCGAGCAGCCGCATCATGCTGTACCCGAAGAGCAGCGTCGACGCGCCGACCGTGGCGCGCAGGAATCGCGACGCGTGGCTTGCGAAGCTGAACTGCCACCAGAGGTCGTGCGAGTAGGCGATATGCTTGTACGCAAAGAAGCCGAGCCAGACCGAACTCGCCAGGGCAAGGATGACCGCGACCATCCACCCCAGAGTCAACCGTTCGTGGACGAACGATCCCTTGCGGTAAAACTCGCGGCGGCTCGGGAGCAGCACGGCGAACATGCAGGTCAGGATGATCGCCTCCTCGTAATCGATGCCCTTGAGAAAGGTGAACACCGCGCCCCCGGCCAGAAGGTAGAGCGTCAGGTGGAACGCGCTGTCGTACCGGCGGTAAAGACCGGCGGAGAGGATGAGGAGCGCCATGCCGATCAGGCTGGCGAGGAAATGGGACAACTCGACCACCGGCAGCGGCATCACCTCCCGCAGCCAGTAGAACCGGTGATGTTCGGCGGGCGTTGCCCCGGAAAAAAGCAGGATCATGCCGCCGATGAAAATCATGATGGCGAAAAAATAGGGCACCACCCCGCGTCCCCACTGCCCGATGGCGAGGGCGACCCCGCCGATTTTTTCGCGGCGTTCCTCGTGTTCGTAAACGCCGAGGATGACCGCCGAGGCGGCGAGCGGCAGGAGGTAGAAGACGCCCCGGAAGATGACGAGCGCCCCGACAAGCGGCGAGAGCGGGAAGCTCCGGAGCAGGAAAAGAAATACCGCCTCGAAAACGCCGATCCCACCGGGAATCCGGCTCATGAAACCGGCCACCTGGCCGGCCACGAATGCCGCCATGAAGAGGGGGAAGGCGATGCTTCGGGGCGGCAGCAGCACGTAGAGCGCAATGCCGAACGATGCCCAGTCGACGCATGCCAGGAAAAGGAGCGGGAGGGTGAGCCGGGGGGAAGGCAGGACAAACTCCCAGGAGTCGATTTTCACCCCGCTCTTTTTTATCGCGGCGACGACGATAAAGGCGGCGACAAGACCGAAACTCATCCAGCCCGCAGCCCTTGTCACCAGGGGAGCGCAGTGCAGCGCTCCCGCCACTGCCGACGCATTCAGAAGCAGCAGGAGCCCCGCGACCGCGCCCAGCCCCAGCCAGAAGGTGATACCGCTCGAAATCACCCTTAATTTCGCGATATCGAGGGTGGAGAGCCCTTCCTGCGAATAGATCCGGTTGCGCACCGCGGTTGCGGAAACCGAGGAGAACCCGACGGTATTGCTGAACGAAGCGGCGATCATGGCGGTGACGAGGATCTTTACCGGAGCGAGAGTACTCTTTAAGTAGCGGAACCCGAGGATCTCGCACCCTCCCAGGGCGAAAAAATTGACCACGGTCACCAGCATGGCCAGGAAAACCGATGCCGCCGGCGTGTAGTCGATCTGCGCAAGGATCTGATGGTAGTGGATGGTGCGCAGCTCATGCTGCAGCGTGATGAACGATGCCGCAAACAGGGCGATTCCGGCAAGGGGGCCCAGGAGCCCGAAGATCCGTCGGATCATATCAGCGCCGCCCCCCGTGCATATGATAAACCGCGCCGACCGGCTCGCGAAACGTGCCGGTCTCGTACCTATAGAGAACCGCGTCGGCGACCCATTGCGGATCCTTGTAGCTGCGGTAGCGCCGGTCGTCGATGAAGACCGTCGGCGTCACCGTCACCCCGTTCTTTTCCGCCTCGGCAATCGAGCGATTCGCTTCCCGGAGCACCGTCGAATCGGCGCTGAGGCGGGCGAGAACCGACGGGGACACCCCCACCATGGCCGCCTTGCGCCGGATGATCGCCATGGAAATGCGTTCGTCGACCTCGCCGAGGGCCAGGAGAAGCGCGCTCTGCCGGTCGACCCGGCGAGCGGCAAGAAGTGCCAGATCCCACGGCCGGGTCGAGCGCACCTTGACGCCGAGCCGCGCTATGCCTTTCAGGGAACCGGTCGTCACCTCGGCATAGAGCCCCTTGTACACCCGCTTGCACAGCGGGCAGATTGCGGAGACGTAGAGGACGATGGCTATCGGGCTTGCCGGAGAACCGACGTAGCTCACCGGACCGTCATCGATGTCCGCGTGCGTTGTGTCGGTAAAGAAGGCCCGGCGCGCGGCCATCGCCGCGACCCTGATCGAGCAGGGTTCGGCCGGGGACAGGGTATCGATCCATGTCGCGAAGGCGCCGAGGTGGACGGCGATCGGGCAGGGCCGGCTCCGCTTCAGGCAGGCCGCAAGCGTAGTGTCGCAGCAGCCGCCGAGGTAAACGTTCTCCAGCTCCCCGCAGCGAAGCCCTCCCCCCTGAGGACCGTTTCCCGCGCCCCCTGCCGGAAGCGGAATGCAGACGGCGGCAATGAGCACCGCAAGGCAACGGATTTTTCCGATAGACGGGGGGGCGGGGCGCATAGGCAGCCTAACCCCGAAGCTCTTTCTGCAGCGCCATGACCTCTTCGACCGTCCCGGCTTCGAGTGCCTTTGCGGCGATACCCTTCAGTACATCCAGGGAAACGCTCCGGAGCAGCGTATCGACCGCACTTATCGCATGCGGCTGCAGCGAGAGGCTGCGCACCCCGAGGCCCACGAGCAGCAGCGCCGAAAACGGGTCAGAGGACATGTCGCCGCATACCGTCAATCCCTTCCCCGCTTTTTCGCAGGCGGCCACGATGCTTCCGACGAGCCGGAGCACCACCGGATGCACCGGGCACCGGTACCGGTCGAGCATGCGCTCCTCCCTGCTTGCGGCAAAGAGGTACTGCACGAGGTCGTTCGTGCCGATGCTGACAAAGTCGATGCCCCGGAGAAAGGGGGTAATGTCGAGTGCAGCGGCGGGAATTTCCACCATGATGCCGACCTGGAGATCGCTTCGTTTCTTTCCCGCGCGGCGCAAATCCTCTTCGATGATGGCGAGTACCCGCCCGATTTCCGAGGGCGTAGTGACAAACGGTATAAGAACGCCCGGTTTTTCGCCGCCCGCGAGCGCGGCGAGGGCGGCGCACTGGCGCTCCAGAAGGTCGCGGTGCTCGAACAGATACCGGAGACCACGCACGCCGAGCTGCGGATTTTCCTCGCGGCGCATGAGCAGGTAGGGTACCCGTTTCTCGGCGCTTATGTCGAGCAGGCGGACGACAAGCGGCTGCCCCGCAAGCAAGGCCAAGATATCCCGGTAAAACCGCTCCTCCTCCTCGACGGTCGGCAGTGCGGTTTTCGACATATAAAACATCTCCGAACGCAGAAGCCCGATGCCGTCGGCCCGCAGTCGCATCGCCTCGGCTACCTCGGCGAGCGATCCGGCATTGGCGGCCAAGAGGATCGGGACTCCGTCCGCCGTCGCGTGTCCCCCGCTTTGCGGCTCGCTTGTCAGGGAAAGACGCTGCCGCTCCCGGAAAGCGTCGAGGACGGCGATATCGGCCGGCTGCGGGTTGATGACGAGCAGGCCCTTTTCGGCGTCGATGAGGAGCGGATCACCGGAGCGGATCGTTGCGGCCAGCCCCGGCGCGTTGCCGACCGCCGGGATGCCGAGCGAACGAAGCATGATGGCGACATGCGACAGGGCACTGACCTCATCCAGCGCGACCCCGAGCAGGCAGGTGACGTCGATCTGGGCGAGGTCGGACGGCAGGAGCCGCTCCGATACCAGCATGACCGGCGTGGTGATGCGCTGCAGCGTCCGGGTACGGACATGGTCTATTTCGAGCAGGTTGCGGAGTATGCGATGGTAGGTGTCGTGAATGTCCGAAATGCGCGCCCGCAGGATTGTATCCGCGATTTTCGAAAATTCGAGGTTTACCTGCCGGATCTTCAGGGCGATGAGGTGTTCGAGATTCAGGCGTTGCGCGTCGAGCAGCTCGCGGATTTCGTCGAGGAATTCCGCATCCTCCAGAAGGGAGAGCTGGACATCGAAAATTTCCTCGACCTCGCCCCACGACGACTCCTCGCGGCCGGCGCGGAGATCGCGCAGCTGCTCCTTGCTCTTCGAAATCGCGACGTCGAACCGCTCGATCTCCGCGCCGATGTTTTCGATGACAAATTTTTTGGTTTCGAGCGCGGCGAGATCGATATCCCGATAGACGTAAGCCCCCCCCGCCGCCATGCCGGGCGCAATCGGCATGCATGCCATTTCGATTCTTTTTAAGCCGTTACTCACCGACCAGCCTCCGGACGGCCTGGAGCAGGTCGTCAATTTCAAAGGGTTTCACCATATACTCGTCGGCGCCGAAGATATCGATGCCAATGAGCCGGTCCCGTTCACGGTCCCTGGCGGTCAGCATCAGGATCCTGGTCGCGGAGAGCGAGGGATCGTCCCGGATGATCTTGCACAGCTCCCAGCCGTCGAGTCCGGGCATCATGACGTCGAGCACCACGCAGTGCGGGCGCAGAGCGTGCAGCTTTTCGGCTCCTTCGAGACCATCGGCGGCGGTCGCGACCGTATACCCCGCGGCGCTCAGGTTGACGGCTAAAAGCTCGCGGATATTCGGATCGTCATCGACGATAAACACACTTTTTTCCGGCATGATTCCTGCCCTTTCTGTCAAACTTCCCGGGGCGGGGAGACAACGCTCACCGGGAGGCGGATGATGAAGCGCGAACCTTTCGGCACCGCCTCTTCCACGGCAATGCTTCCTCCGTGCGCCAGGACCACCGCCCGCGCAATGGTCAGCCCGAGCCCGCTCCCCGGATACCGGTTCGGCGCAAGCCGGCCGCTGCGGTAAAATTTGGCGAATATCTTTTCGCGTTCATCGGGCGGCACGCCTACCCCGCGATCCTCGACGGCGATGACGATCTCCTCCCCCACGCGATCCGCACCGATCAGGATCTTCTCCTCGACCGGGCTGTACTTCAGGGCATTATCGATGACATTCATGATCGCGCGGCGCAGCCGCTCTTTATCGGCCGTGATCGTGCCGACCGAATCGCCGATGCTGATGCGCAGCCGCTCGGGGTGCAGCGGAGCGGTGATCTGCACGATTTCATCGATGAGCGCGGGGAGCGATACCTCGCCGCAATTCAGCACAAACCTTCCCGCCTCGATTTTTGAGATGTCGAGATATTCGGATATGAGCCGGGAGAGCCGTTTTCCCTCCCCTTCGATGATCCGGAGATACCTGACGCGCTGCTCCGGCGGCAACTCGAGCGACATGAGGGTCCGGGCGAATCCGATGATCGAGGTGAGCGGTGTTTTCAGGTCGTGCGACACCATGGAAACGAATTCGCTCTTCAGGGCGTCGAGTTCCAGGAGTTTGCGGTTTGTTTCCTCGATCTCCCGCATCTTCTGGTTCAGCGTCTCATTGGCAATGCGGAGACCCGCGGTCGCCTCCCCGATCCGGTCCTGCATTCCGGCGGTGAGGTTGTAAAGCTGGGCGGCCATGTCGTTGAGCGCCGCGGCGAGCTGCCCCACCGCGTCATGGGACCGGATCGTCGACCGCGCCTCGAAATCGCCGCGTGCGATCCGCTGGGAAACATCCTTCATTTCGGCGAGGGGATTATATAATCTGCCCGAAACGATATACGCCGCGATGAGGACACCGAGCATCCACGCGCCGTTAAGACCGAAGCTCCAGTAAACCGCTTCGCGCACCTCCCGGCGCACCTGCGCCAGCGAAAACACCAGACGCATATAGCCGACCCGGCCGCCGCGCACGAAGACCGGCTGCACTTCGGCGTACCGCATCCTGTTCTCCTCGTTCATGGCGCCGGATTTCTCGACCGGAACCGTCCCGCCGACCAGGCCGGGATCGGATGAAAACAGGACGACGCCGCGATTATCGGTGACCATGACCGCCCTGATCCCGGTATGACGCATGGCAATCTGCATCGCACGTTGCAGATGCACGGTATCGTTTTTCGCCAGATCGTCCTCGATGCTGTTGAGCACGAAGGCGCTCAGACTGGCAATCGCCTGGGCCTCTCCGGTGTAAATGTCTTTATGGAAAAGCCAGATCCTGTTCACTACCAGGATCGGCACCATGAAGAGGTTGATCAGGATGATTGCAAGGAGAAGCTTTATCCGGTAACTATCGAAAATTTCCCTCAATGACCGCATGGAGACCATCGCCTCCTTCGCCCCCGGTGCGGAGACGGTTAAAAGAACCGCCCCCGCCGCGGGAGCCGCCTTCCTTAAAAGAAATACTCAATCGCTTGCAGGAAATTCAATGATTTAGGGGGTGGATCGGCGGGTGCTACCCGGCGTACACTTCCAGCGTTTTGCCGGCGATGGTGTCCCAGGAAAAAACGGTTTCAGCCGCCTGGCGTCCGTTTCTCCCCATCCAGCGGGCGTGCTCGAAATTACCGAAGAGCGTTCCGATGCCCCAGGCGATGGAGTCGGGATTCGGCCAGATTTTGTAGCCGGTGACATCGTGCCAGACGAGTTCGGACGGACCGCCGTTGACAGTGGCGACGACTGGCTTGCCCGCGGCCCAGGCTTCGAGCACCACGATGCCGAACGGCTCGTTGCGGCTGGGCACGACGACGCCGTCGACCGCCCGGTAGAGGTCGACGAGCTCCTGACGGGGCAGTACGCCGTAGAAGCGGCAGGCGTGGGAAATCCCGAGCTGACGGGCGCGGCGCTCCACGTGGCCGCGCAGGTCTCCGTCCCCGGTCATGACGAACTTCGCCGAGGGGTGAAACTTCAGCACATGCGGGATCGCCTCGATGAGGATGTCCGGCCCCTTCTGGCCGGTCATGCGGCCGACGTAGAGCATGGTGGGATCGAGGGGGCCGATGGCGTAGCGTCCCTTGACCGCGCCGGGATCGATAAACCCGTTGAAGGCCTCGTACGAAATACCGTTAAACACGACCGCGGTTTTCCAATGAGGAATATTGTAGATCCACATGACCTCATTTTTGAGCGAACTCGAAACCGCAATGACGCGGTCCGCGCAGTAGGTGCCGTTGCGCTCGTGATCCATGACGCGCTGCGCCCGGCCGCCGTAGAAGTTGTTGCCGTTACGGCCGTACTCGGTGGAGTGCATGGTCAGGATCCCCCGGCGACCCCTCCCCTTCTTGATCCAGACCATGGCGTTGGCGGCCATCCAGTCGTGCGCATGCACGATGTCGAAGTGCGAACCCATGTAATCTTCGGTCCGGAAGACGGCATCGACGAACGCCCGGCACATATTGTTGACGTCGTCGACGAAATCGGCGGCGCCCGCATAGGGGACCCGGTGGTAGTGCACGCCGTGGATGCAGTCGTACTGCCAGTCGCCGTGCCAGCGCATGCGCGTGAAGACATGCACCTCGTGGCCCTTCCGCTGCAATGCCGCCGCAAGTTCCGTCGCATGGACCGCGACGCCGCCGATACTGATTGAATGCAGTGATTCCCATGCAAGGTGTGCAATTTTCATTTATCGTCCTGTTCCATAAGGGAGGGGCACGGCGCGCCGTGCCCCTCCCTTACAAAAGGAAACCAGGGCCCGGAAGGGCCTATTTAAAATCATACTCCAAAATATTTTGTGCCCTGCGGCATAGCTCCTTGCCGTAGTCCACCCACTGCCCGCTTCCCCAGTACCGGTAACAGCTGGTCTGGGAGGTCAGCAGGTAGTAGAGGGCGTTCCGGTAACGGTGCTCGGCCGTGGAAACGCCCGCAGCCATTGCTTTCCGGTAAAACCGGGAGCTTACCTGTTCCATCGGACCGATCACCGATTCATACCCGCGAACCCATGAAATATTATTTGTCCAGCTTCCCCCGTCCATATGGAAACGGCCGTCCTCCTTTTTCAGCTTCTCGATCGTTGTTTCGAGCTTTTCCGGGCCGTCGCCCGGCTTCATGACGTCCCAGATCCGCTTCTGCATGATCGGTTGCAGCGGCAAAAAATCCTTCTCACCGATGCCGAGAGCGGCGAGGTGTTCGAGGTATTCGGAGACATTCATGAGCGGCGTTTCGCCGCCCGAGCTCTCCCGCGCGACTTCGAGATACTTCGGCGGGAACTCGTTCATCATCACGCCGCCGTTTTCGCCGTCGGCGATCTGCGTCACGATGGGCGGAACGTCGCGCCCGGCAAGCCGCCACCGGGAAAGCCCCTTTGCCTCGTACCAGGGCTGCATCTGCGCCACAAGCTTGGTGTCGCTGCCCTGCGTCTTGATGATCGCGATTATCGAGGCGGTTTCACCCTTCGCGTTGGTACAGACCAGGCGGTGCGGCAGGTGCTTCTGCTCCGGCCCGGAGCCGGATTCGGGGCGCTCCACCGAGTGTTCCTGCACGAGCACCCAGCGGAATCCGCAGTCGCGGAGCGTCTTGACAAATTCGTAGGCCACGTCGGGATGGTTGGGCAGCGCCATTTCGGCCGGGGAGAACCCGCGCACGCGTTCGAGCGCCTCGAAGCCGAACAGCGCGGCGAAGTAGTGCTGCCACGCCCTGACGTGCAGGCGGAAATCCTGCACCGGGGTCGAGGGAGCCACCGCATGCCCCCAGGGACAGCCGAGCCACTCAACATAGGGCCGGTAGCTCTCGTCGCAGGTGATCCGCTTCAGATCGTCGAACACGTCGTTAAGCCCCATGGCGCGCAGGCCGTAGAGCAGGGTGCCGGAATAGTCGAGCATGACTCGCGGCGATTTGCCTTCCGCGACAAGCTGCGGGATAAATTCGCCCATGCGCCTGTAGCACCAGCGGAAAACCTCCGCATTGTGGTTGTCGCCGATGCCGGGGTTGTCCATCATGTACTTGAGATTGCTGATGAGCCCGGCCGTGTGCAGGTCGCCGCCGCCGGCCGGAATGAGCGGCTGGTGCATGTGGAGCGCGATGGCGCAGGCGCTCTTGATCCTGCCGAAATCGACCCGGGTCTTGTCCCGGTAGAACTCCTTCGTTGCGCCGTTTTTTACCGCCTGCTCGACCAGATCCTCGGATCCGGAAATGTTGGGAACGCCGTCGATGGTTTCGGGAATTGCGGGGTACATGATACTCCTCCTCAGGAATAAGGACGGAACATAAGCACAAAAACGAAGCCGGAAGACCATTGATCAGAAACAGATGTTAAATATAGCATGGGTTTTTCGGATGAATTTTTAAACCATCAGGGTCATAAGCATGCCGGCTTCTGAATCACCCGTTGAAGTTCCCCATCGAGGTTGTTCCAGAGGTGAGCATGGCTTTCCACGAGCCGCGCGATATCGGCGAGATCCTTCATTTTCCTGCTTTGTCGTCGCGCAGGATCTTTCCATGTCAGAATTTTGCCCCGCAGGGGTGTCCTCAAGGGAAGCCACGCGCATCGCTCGGATTGGAAGCCCGCTTCTTCAAGAGCTTTACGGCGCTTTCGACAGACTGGGCGGCAACGACAAAATCGACATCCCGGGTAACCATCGGTTCTTCCGCACAGTGGTTGACAGCCACGCCGCCGATGGCGCACCAGGAAATATCCGCCCGTTCCAGACAGTCAACCACCCGCATGACATCGTCGGTGCCCCCGGACGTCTGCCAGTCGTAGAATTGTTTCGGGGTCATGAAGTCTCCGGTTTCGCTTCTTTAATTTCGTCCAGAATCGCCGCCGCCGCATCCAGATCCCTATGGCACCGCTCCACCCACGCCTCGCCCCAATAGAAGTTGCAGCTCGTTTCCGCCCGCAGGAGGCGCCAGCGCGCTTCGCCGAAGAGCGCACGAATCCGTTCGCCTGTCGGTGAACCGCTG
This sequence comes from uncultured Fibrobacteraceae bacterium, assembly GCA_964651515.1. Lineage (GTDB taxonomy): Bacteria > Fibrobacterota > Chitinivibrionia > Chitinivibrionales > Chitinispirillaceae > BOG-1184. Next base: position 4,486 of record CAZYYB010000080.1, on the reverse strand, counting down.
CGCTTCCGCTCCAGTGCGTGGAGATCGGCGCTCACCGTAGCGATGCGGGCCAGGCCGTCCTTCTGCGTTTGCGAACCGGTCCACTGGACGAACCCCGCCCCGCTGTGCCATCCGGTGTTCCACGCCCCCCGCCGCACGGTAACCTGCCCGTGAACCCCGTAGCGGTTGAGGTAGTCGGTGATGAATATCGGCCGGATATTGCATTGGAGCGCGCGGACGCGGTTCATGTATTCGCGGTAGAAGTACTCCCAGAAGTTTCCCCTGGCGCTCGTGTTCCGGAACCAGCCCCCGTTATCGCCGTCGGTACAGGTCGTCACGAGCGGTGCGAAGGTGCAGTGCGTCGTCCGGTCGTTGACCTCCTTGGCGAACCATCCCCAGTCCATGCCCGACTCCTGGGCATCGGAAAGTTCGCGGTCGCGGACGATCACGATTATCTGGTGGCCCTCATAGGTGGCGTAATGGGGCATGTACCGGAGTTCCTCCCAGCGCATGGGGCCCAGCGGTTCGACATGCGCGCTGTCGACGAGCACGTAGCGGTAGCCGAGGCGACACAGCGTGGGGATCATCTCCATGCTGAATCCCATTTCCGGCGGCCAGAACCCTCCAAATCCGGATTTGCCCTCCGGACGCGCGAACAGGTGCCGTCCGATCCCCAGCCAGCGCCGGCCCTGCTCCTCCCAGTCGTCTTTGGGAATCAGGGGAAACACCGGATGGTAGTACCCGCTCCCGAGCATCTCGAAGAGCGTGGTATTCTGGAGGTGCCAGAGGAAGTCGCCGCACTTGACTATGCCGTAGACCCTGGCCTGGAACGCCGGGTCGCTGAGCGTTTCGAGCAGCGTGCCGGAAAGCGAACAGTGCACGCGCGCGACCTCCTCGTACCCCCAGAGCGACCGCGGCATGCGGTCGAGCGCCCAGAGGATCTCTTTGGCCTCCCATTCATTATTTCGAAGGAGTTCGTCGAGGTTGCCGGACGGCTGGTGCAGATTGAGCACGAGAGCGTGATGGATGATTTCGGGCATTATCGGTGTCCCCGGGGGCCCGAACCATCGAAGGTCGGCGCCCGCGTGAGAAGGTTTTCGGCCACAGCATAGTAAAAGTAGTAAAAAGCAGCCCGGCGCCGTGTCAATTTATTGCCGGAGACGCTCCCCGGCAAAGGGCGCGCCGAACAGATCGGATGTTTTTTTGCCGGAAACGCTCACCGTCGTCCCGGGGAACAGGTTCATGCAGTCTCCCCCGGCCGGGGCGGTGCAGGGACGCGGGAAAAGCACCCAGTTGGCAACGGTATAGTCCCCTTTCGGAAGATCCCGCAAAACATAGCGTACGCCGCACTCGACCGGCCCCTGCGCCGGAGAGCGGCGAAAGATATACCCGCTTCCCCGGAGATGGTCTTCGCTCACGCCGAACCTGGTCATCCAGGCAAATCCCCTGGTCCCGTCGCTCACGAGGTAGCCACGGTCCGGAACGGTACCGATGAGGGTGTCGATCCGCCGCTCTTCGGCAAACCGAAGCGTTGCGCCGAGGCTCGGAATCGAGAAGGCGAATCCTGATGCGCTGCGGGGAAAAACCGGGGTCATCTCGATATACGCTTCGCTGAAAAGTGCGCCGAGACGAATCGGCAGGTGCACATGCACCGGCACCTCGACCGCCTGCGGGTAGCAGGTCTGATAGACGACCGCCCGGCTTCCCTTGAGCCCGAAGAAGCCGAACATGAGAAAAAAGTCCCCCCGCCGGATGAGCCGGATGGGTCCGATCTTATATCGCCGGACCGTGCAGACGATATTATCCTGGTTATACCGGACCGGGAGGATACCCCACAGGGTTTTCAGCACGATTTCGATGCGCAACTCCCTGGTAAGGTCGAGATAGCGATCGGAGCCGGGTTCCGCGATTCCCGCGCCGGTAAAATGGAACCGGTTCGGGCCGAATTGCGCATAGTACCAGGGAGTCCGGATGCACTGCCCGCGCGCATCGTAGGAGATGTAGCCGACCGGCGAAAGCCGGATCGCCGGATCGTTAACCAGGTAGGCGGTTATCGACGCGCCGTCCCGGGTCATGGCGATCTCGGCGGCCCGTCCGGGTATGCCGGGCCCCCCCGACGCTCTCCCGCCGCCGGGCGCGGCATCCTCCGCCAGAAAGGCGATTTCATCCTGATTTTGCAGGGTGGCGTGCGCCGAATCGGCGTTCGACTCCGTGCCGCCGTTACCGATGTAGTCGCCCGCGAGGGTCTTTTCGTCGATCTGGAAGGGAATGGCGACGCCCCGGCCGTCGACGATCCGCAGGTTCCCGAGGGGAACGCCGATGAAGGCGGGAAAGTCGCGGCCACAGAGGACGACCGGCCCGGCGTTTGCGGCCGCGGATATACCAATAGTAAAGGAGGCGGTAATAGACAAAACGTACAATGGAAGGAAACGATGCATTTCGGCGCGGTGTCTTCCGTCTCTGTTTTTTAATTCGAAAATTCCTCTAAGTTGCATCCATCGGACATAGTATTTTTTTCCGTTCGATGCATCCGGTTACCGATAAAATAATTTATCAGATGGGGCGCAATATCCGGAAAGACGAAACGAATTTTCGTGCCGTCACGGATGCGACGTTTAAGGTATAATAGTCGGGCCGGGATCTCGCCAAAGGCGGGCCGGTCCGGTTTCAAGCAGAAAGGGAGCAGGCATGCCGACGCAGAAACGCCCCATGTTCGCCGCAAAAGATAAGGCCGCCGTCACCCCGGAAATGCTCGAAGACCAGAAGAAGTTTATCGCATCGTGCGCCTGCCCGGAAAACGAAGCGCTGACCCTGCAGGGCAGCGGGACGACCGGGCTTTCCGAACAGGAAGCCCTCTCGCGGCTCGAAACCTACGGGAGGAACGTGCCGGCCGCGGCGCGTAAGGTCTCTCTGGTCGCCGACCTTTTTGCCCGCACCAAAAATCCGCTCGTCATCCAGCTTCTCATCATCTGCGCCGTCTCGGCAATCATGGGGGATATCCCCTCCGCGACGATCGTCGCGGTCATGGTGGTGCTCAGCTTCGTCCTGTCCTCGTACCAGGAACGACGCTCGATCAGGGCCGCCGAAGAGCTTAAAAAAATGGTCCAGACCACGGCGGTGGTCATACGTGACAACCGTGAGGTGGAAATCGATATCGGCGACGTGGTTCCCGGCGACATCGTGGTTCTCGCCGCCGGGTCCATCATCCCCGCCGACCTCCGGGTACTCTCGGCCAAGGATTTCTTCGTCAACCAGTCCTCCATGACCGGCGAATCGATGCCGGCCGAAAAGTTTCCCGCCCCGCCGCTTTCACCGGTCACCGAGCCGCTCGAACTGCCCAACGCCTGTTTCCAGGGCAGCACGGTGGTGAGCGGCGCCGCGCGCGGCATCGTGGTACTCAGCGGCAGCCATACCTATCTCGGCGCGATATCGCGGAACGCAACCAAGGCCAAGGTACCGACCAATTTCGACAAGGGCGTCGGCTCCTTCGTCTGGCTCATGGTGAAATTCATGGTCGTGATGGTGATGACCGTGTTCTTCATCGTCGGTTTCAGCAAGCATAACTGGATGGACGCACTCCTGTTCGGCCTCGCGGTTGCGGTCGGCCTGACCCCGGAAATGCTGCCCATGATCATTACCGTCTGTCTCTCGAAGGGCGCCATAGCCATGTCGAGAAAAAAGGTGATTGTCAAGCAGCTCAAGGCGATCCAGAATATCGGCGCCATGAATATCCTGTGCACCGACAAGACCGGCACACTGACACAAGATAAAATCATCCTCGAACGGTTCGTCGATGTTTCCAACCGGCCCAGCGAAGACGTCCTGCGCTACGCCTACATGAACAGCTACTACCAGACCGGCCTGCGGAACCTCCTCGACCGGGCCATTCTCAGCCACACGAACCTGGATGTCGAGCTCTCCTGCCGCAAAGTCGACGAACTGCCGTTCGATTTCGAGCGGAAACGCATGTCGGTGATCATCGACTACGAGGACACCCGTGTCCTCATCTGCAAGGGCGCCGTGGAGGACATCAACCGGGTTGCGGACCGCTACCAGATCGACGACGACATCTTTCCGCTGTTCGACGTGGTGCGCAACGACATCCTCGAAGAGTACGAGCGGCTGAGCACCGAGGGATACCGGGTGCTGGCCGTCGCCTACCGGGAATTTCCGGATAAAAAGGAGACCTTCGTTGCGGCCGATGAAGCCAACCTGATCTTTCTTGGCTACCTGGCGTTTTTCGATCCGCCGAAGGAGTCGTCGGCACGGGCCCTCACCGCACTTCGCGAAGCCGGTGTCGCGGTCAAGGTCCTGCCCGGCGACAACGAAATCGTGACCAGGTGCGTCTGCAAAAACGTCGGCTTCGAGCCGACGCGGATCGTTCTGGGCCGCGAAATCTCGGCCATGACCGAGGAGCAGTTTTCACAGGCTGTCAAGGAGGCCAACGTTTTTGCCCGCCTCTCCCCGCTGCAGAAGGAGTCGATCATCGAGATGCTCCGGCATCAGG
>CAZYYB010000079.1:0-15415 GCA_964651515.1 uncultured Fibrobacteraceae bacterium | reverse complement strand
CCCCGGACACATGGATTATGATTCCATTGCTCTAACCTACTGAGCTACGCTGCCACTGGTGGTCAAAATACGACATGGAGCGGATTATGATCAAGGGTCCGCGCATCCCCCCGGCATCAGAATAATTCTGAGGGGATGATGCGCCGATTTATTTTACCAGACCTATGCTTACCACCAGACGACGCATCGTACCGCTCCTCTTCCCGGCCCTGCTTGCGGCCTCGGTTTTCTGCAACGGCGTCTCCGCTCCGCCGACGGTAACACCGCACATCGTCGGCACCATCCCGCACGACTCCACCGCGTTCACGCAGGGAATTTTCTTCGACCACGGCAGGCTCATCGAGAGCGACGGGCTCTATGGGAGCTCACGGATCTGTATCCTCAATGCGCAGAACGGCGCCCTGATCAAGGCGGTGCCCCTCGATAAGCGCATCTTTGCCGAAGGGTGCGCCCTGATGGACGGAGTCGTCGTCCAGCTCTCCTGGCGCGAGGAGACCGCCTTCTCCTGGTCCCTGCCCGACCTGGCTCCGGGCCCGGCGTATATCTACAGCGGTCAGGGGTGGGGGCTGACGAGCGACGAAAAACTTTTCTACATGAGCGATGGCTCGGATACCATCTTCGTCCGGAGTCCGGCATTCACGCTCGAACGGAAGATCCCGGTCACGCTCGCGGGCAGGCCGGTCAGGAACCTGAACGAGCTTGAACTGGTGAAGGGGAAGCTCTACGCCAATGTCTGGTACTCGGACTCGATCCTCGAAATTAACCCGAAAAACGGGAGGGTGCTGCGGATCATCGACTGCACCGAACTGGTGCGGCGCGAGGCGGCGACCTCCTCCGATGATGTTCTCAACGGCATCGCCTGGAATGAGGGGACCGGGAAGTTTTATCTGACCGGGAAAAAATGGAAGTCGATATTTATCGTGGACATTGCAAGATAAGAACAGAAACCAATGAAGGTGGGGACACCGCTACGCGGTTTCCCCTGGCCTGAAGCCGCCAGAGCGCGTCTTCAGGCACACCCTTTCCTGCGGAAGCGGTCGGCGATGTCTGCCTTCGGCAGACGCTCTCCCACCAACGCTCACATGAGGCGGATAACTCGGAAAATTCTGATTTTCCCATCACCATCGCTCATCCCTAATCTTCAATCTCCGGCCTTTTCCTCAGCGATTTCTTGATCCCGGTCTTTTTCTTCACCAATTTTCTCTTTGCCCTTTCCACCCGCGGAACTTTTGTCGAGAACCGCGGTTTCGGCTTCTCCCGTAACTTCCTCAGTTTCTCTTCGAGGCGTTCGAGGCAGATCGACTTGTTCATGTACTGGCTGCGCTCGTCGCGGCTTATCACCGTGATGCCGGTCGGCCGGTGCACGAGCCGCACCGCGCTCTCGGTCTTGTTCTGGTACTGACCGCCCTTTCCCCCCGCGCGGAAGGTCTGGACATCGCACTCGTCCAGCAGGTCGAGGCTGTCCTTTCCCTTCGGCTCCGGACCGTTGTCAATCATGGCTTTTCCATCCATCTATTTTTCTTTTTCTATTTATTCTTTTGACTTTGCAGTTTACCTAAGCGGAGCGTTGCGGGGGTGTGCCCCTGGACGCGCGTTTCGCGCGGCCAGGGGCTGGTGCAATTTAAAATCTTACTATCCCGTCCATTTTGCCTTTTGACAAAATGGGTAACCCGCAAAGCGGTTCCCCCACCTAACTCCCCTTCTTCGATAGTTCCCCCAGCGCCATCCCCACCGCCTGGCGCGCATCATACGCCTCGATCACCCGCGCCCCCTCCATTTTCCCCGCCTTCTTCAGTTCCCAGACCCCCGGCAGGCAGACCACGCTCTTACCGAGATCGAGCGCGATGGCGATCTCGCTCAGCGTGCCGAAGGCGCCCGGAAAGGCGATGAGGACGTCGGCGGTACGCACGACCAGCACGTTGCGCGCCTCGCCGAGACCGCTCGGGATGACGATGTCGATGTACGGGTTGGCCTCCTCCTTGACGGCCGTCGGCAGGATCCCGACCACGAGGCCGCCGTTTTCATGCGCCCCCCTGGCCGCGGCCTCCATGATGCCGCCGAGCCCCCCGCAGACCAGGAGCATCTTTCGCTGGGCGATGTGTGCGCCGATCTCCCGGGCGAGCGCCGACTGTTCCGGTGAAATGGCGCGTCCGGATCCGATGATCCCGATGGCAGGCAATGCAGTCATAGCGTGCTACTCCCCGATGATTTTTATGAGGACGCGTTTCGATCGGCGTCCGTCGAATTCGCCGTAAAAGATCTGTTCCCAGGGCCCGAAGTCGAGCCGGCCGCCGGTGACCGCCACGACCACCTCCCGGCCCATGACCTGCCGTTTGAGGTGCGCATCGCCGTTGTCCTCGCTCCCGTTGTGCCGGTACCGGCTGAGCGGCTCGTGCGGGGCAAGCCGATCGAGCCAGTCGTCGTAATCTTTTATAAGCCCCGGCTCGTCGTCATTGATATACACGCTGGCCGTAATATGCATGGCGTTGACCAGGCAGAGACCCTCGCCGATCCCGCTTTCGGCAAGCGCCGCTTCGACCTGCGGCGTAATGTTGATATAATCGCGCCGGTGTGGGGTACGGAAGGTCAGCTCCTTACGGAAGGAGTTCACGGCCGCCCCGGCGGCGCCGGCAAGCGGCGGGTCATGCCATGCCCCCTTCGTTCATCCGGCGGGCGAGCGCCTGCTGCTGCTTTTCGAACCCTTTCTTTCCGAGAAGCGCGAACATGTTCTTCTTGTACGCCTCGACGCCGGGCTGGTCGAACGGGTTGACTCGCAGGAGATACCCGGAGAGCCCGATCGCCTTTTCAAAGAAGTAGAAGAGCTGGCCGAGCGTCTCCTCGGAGCGGTCGTCGAGCACGATGGTGGAGGCCGGCACCCCGCCGTCGAGGTGGGCGAAGAGCGTGCCCGCATACGCCTGCCGGTTAATCTCCTCGAAACTCTTTCCGGCAAGGTAGTTCAGCTCGTCGCTGTCGTCGGCAAACTGCGGCACGGTCAGCGTACTGCGGGTGTTCTTAACGAGCAGGAAGGTCTCGAAAACCGTCCGCACCCCCTCCTGCATCCATTGACCCATGGAGTGCAGGTCCGTGGTATAATCGAGCGAGGCGGGGAAAATGCCGGCGTTGTTCTTCCCCTCGCTCTCCCCCGCGAGCTGTTTCCACCACTCGCCGACAAAGTGAAGCTGCGGCTGGAACGAGGCCATGACCTCGATACCGTAGCCACGCCTGAACAGGATGTTGCGCAGCACCGCGTACCGTCCCGACAAGGTCGCTTTACCGCCGTCCCCGGCGCAGAACTCCTCCGCCTGCGCCGCGCCGGCAAGCAATTTTTTGATATCGATCCCGGCCACGGCGATCGGGACCAGGCCGACCGGGGTGAGCACCGAAAAACGTCCGCCCACATCGCCGGGGATTTCGAAGCTCGCATACCCCTCCTCATCGGCAAGCTTGCGAAGCGCTCCCGACTTCGCATCGGTCGTCGCCACGATCCGCTTCGCCGCTTCGGCGCGACCGTAGCGTTTCTCCATCCACTGCCGCACGACGCGGAAGGTCACGCCGGGCTCGGTCGTGGTCCCGCTCTTGGAGATCACATTGACCGCCACCTCCTTGTCTTCGACAAGGGCCAGGAGGTCGGCGAGGTAGTCGGAGTTGATGGTGTGCCCGGCAAAGAGCACCCGCGGGGTTCGCAGGTCGTCGAAGGAGGGTGAGAGGAAATCGATGGCCGCCCGTGCGCCGAGGTAGGAGCCGCCGATCCCGATGCAGATGAGGACATCCGCCTTGCCCCGCAGCTCCTGCGCCTTCTCATTGATGGAGACGAGGAGCCGGTCGGGTGTTTTGCCGGGCAGGTCGAGCCACCCCAGGAAGTCGTTCCCCGGCCCGTTTCCGTCGGCGAGCATTTTTTCCGCCGCCGCAAGCGCCGGTGCATAGGCGTCGAATTCGCCCGGTTTCACGATATCGGCGAGGAGCCGGTCGTCGAGGGTGATTTTAGGTTGTGCCATGATTCTTCCTCCATGAATGTAGTGGTGAGCCGCACGGTGGTGCGGAGACAGAAAATTAGCTTTCGCTTCCCCCTCGCGACAAAAACCGGAAATCCATGAAGGGATGGTCACTGAAAAAAACTGCCCGGCATTTCCCGCACACCACACTTATGTTGACGAAAAGGGATCCCTCGTTATCAACCAATTGATCGTTCGTCCATTTTATTTGTGCCGACGCATCATTTTTATAACTCGTTCATTATTAGTATAATACGTGCAACTTACAATGTTTCATGAAACCCAGGCTAAAAATAAATCGACAAATTGGTTGCATTTTTTTCCTTTTGGCCCTATATTTATACCCGATTTGGAAAAGTTCCTTCATACCTCCAATTCGAACGACCCTCTCACTTCCTTTCAAGGCGAAAGCCAGAGGAGACGCATTTAGAATGCAGCTTCCCAAGTCCAGGCGTCGACAGAAACTTCGCGAAAAAAAGTGTCTCTACCCGGGGTGCGGCAAGATCTTTTTCGGCATTCACATTTCTAAATACTGCCCGGAGCATCGCCAGGACCGCTACAGAATCCGAAAACGGACGAAGCCTGAGGATGTCAACATAAAGAATCAGACCTTCAAGCACAGCTACACCGAAGTGGTAACCATGGTGATGAACTGCGCTCTCGAGGGATGCACCCATCAGTTCGAGGTAAAGATTTATCCCCGTCAGTATATCTATCCCAAATACTGTCCCGAACATCGGAACGAGTACCGGCGGATCCGGCATCTTGAGCTGATCAACCGGCCCGACCTTATCGAGCTCATGAAACAGGAGGGGGAAAACTTTGAATTGGAGCACATCGCCGAGGGGGATGACGACCATATCGACGAAGAGATGATCGACGACGTGGCCTGATCGGCCGTCCTCCCGGAGACCGTAGCCTCGGCGGGATCGAGTCAGCCTTAATAATACAAAGGGGGGAGCACCGCTCCCCCCTTTGTATTTGGACTGAAACCGAAGGTAGCCATGACTACCCTACGCGCGCACCCGGCGCGACCTGCTGCGTAATGACTCGGTTTCGTCCCGGTTAGGGGTTACTATTTCCGATAATTTTCCTTGAGATAGTTGAAGGCTATCATACGATCCTTGCTGCCGTTGGTTATCACCGAATCGTACGGCTTATTCTCATTCTTCACCCACTGGTTTTTATCGTTCAGGTTCCAGTAGATCTTCCTCAGGCATTTTTCATTCTGCGTCATGAGAAGGATGGTATCTCCCTTGAGACCGTAGTTTCCATGTGAAATAAACTGCCAGTCTTCCTTCAGCTCGTCGTTGGTCTGGCCCTTCATCTCTTCGTCCATCTCGAAGGTGCCGTCCTTCAGAAAGGAGACCCTGTTCTTTTCCACCTCATTAGCGCCGTCTTCCCGATGCTGTTTCACCATTGTCCAGGTGCCGACGATTTTGCCGCTGGTCTGTCGTGCCCGATTCTCATCCTTCAGGAGTGAGGGCATCAGGGAGTCCAGGTGGTCCGCTACGGTTCTCGCCTGAAGGCACCACCCCTTCTTGAGCATCGAATCGAGAGAGGAGTAGATACTGTCGGCTTCCTTGAGCTGCAGGCCGGTGAGGCCGCCTTTGAGCCCGGAAAGTACCCTGGCGAGGGAATCGGCCCGGACCTTGTTGGCAGGCATGACACCCTGGCTCCACTTTTCCGCCGCATCGAGATGCGCCTTCAGCGAATCGAGACTGAGCTGGACGGCGGTACCGTCGCCACGCGCCTTCCCGGCTTTTGCATTATCCAGATCGACCCGGGCGCTCGACAGAATGCTGTCCGGCGTTCCCTGGTTTTCCAGCGTTTTAAGCCTGGTCTCCAGGGCGGTAATTGCCTTGTCGCCGCCACAGCCGGTCAAGAGGATAACCGCACCGGCGAAACCGGCGCATACGAGCCTGAAGATGCGTGTGTTGACCTTCATAGGTGCCCCCTGCATGAATGGAGAATGGTGAATGATGTGCGGCATTGCCAAAAAGGAAATTAATACGCGATGGGATCGAAGTCAACTATAAATGAAAAAAACGGTCGGCCGGGGTTCGGTTCCTCAGGTAGAGCGCGAGATCGTTTCGCGTTCCAAACCCGCCGAGAGCCATTATCGCCTCGTCCGGGATGTGCCGGGCGCGAAGCGGATGAACGATTTCCTCAAGAAGATCCGGCACCCACGATACGAGAATATCAGCGCCTGCCGAACCGGCAACGCGTACCTCCCTTAAATTCGCCGGCAGGAGCACCGTATCGCCGAGAAAGAGTTCGGTACGACCTCCGGGGTAGAGGAGGGTTGCCGTACCGCCGACGACGGTAACTATTCTGAAGGATCTTTTCGCCTCCATGACGGCCTCGGCGGCCTCACTGAACGCGTATTGCTCAATAGCAAAATACCTGCAGGCGACGCGGACGCACCGGCGGAAGCCGTTATCGGCAAGTATGATCGGCGGAAGCGGATGAATATCGAAGGCCGTGCGATCGACCACGGCGCACGCCTCCCGGATGTGGAGGGGGCGGGGTTTGCCGCCCGCATCGAAGCGGGCCCAATCGTAGAGGCGCAGGGTGGTATCGGAGGTTTCCTGCATCTCGTACATGAGGGAGCCCTCCAGAATGGCGTGAACGGTTCCGGCGGGGATGAAGAGCACATCGCCGCGCCTGATGGGTATCAGCGAGAGTTCGTCGGGCAACGTGCAGGATTCTACGGCCGACCTCAACCCCTCAACCGTCAAGTTTCGCTTGAATCCGATGATGCATCGCGCATCCTTTTTTGCATCGACGATGTACCAGCACTCGGTTTTGCCGAACTCCCCCCATCCATTCGCCCGTGCCTGCACATCGTCGGGATGTACCTGTACGGAGAGCCGTTCCGAAGCGTCGATGAATTTGCAGAGCAGGGGGAAGGCGTTCGATGATTCGATGTCGCCGAGAAGCTCGCGGGGAGATTCGGCCGCCATGCGTGCAAGGCTCAGGCCTGCAAGGGGGCCTGCGGCGATCGTCGACTGGTCGTTGCCGTAAACGCTGATCTCCCACGATTCGCCGATCCTTCTCCCGGCCGGAAGGGGACGGCGAAGATGGGTCGCCAGGGCCGTGCCGCCCCAGAGCGTTTCCTTATAAATCGGTGGAAAAAAGAGCGGTTCCGCGGGAATCTTCACGGGCACGTCACGCTCCCCTCAAGATGGCTGCACGGGGCCGCCGGCCGCCGTATTCAGCGAGAGGGTTTTAAAGTCATCGAGCGTCCGGTGCCATGCCCCTTCAAAAACAAGGGTCAATTTGAGCGTTTCGAACAGTTCATTGACATATTCGTTCGATGAGATGAGGTGGACCGCCCCGTCCTTCTTCCGGATGAGATTCGTGTTGAAGGCGAGTGCGCCGATGCCGCCGCTCGAAAGGAAGGTTACGCCATCCAGATCGAAAGCGATGAAACGGTTGCCCATATCGATCAGGCGTCCTATTTCGTCATCGAGTCTCCCCGCGCACTCCCAATCGATACGACCGGCAAGCCTGAGAAGCGTGAACTTTCCCATCGTTTCAGAGGTTAATTCCATCGATCCCGTCCTGTTTTCGAAAAGGTTGAAGGAAAGCACTGAAGGATCATCTCGTCGGCATGAAGCCGTCGTACCGCCTGCCGGTTCTGCAACTACTTCAATTCTTCAAATTCTCCGTCGCTGATATCCGCCCTTCCGGAAAATGGACCGCTCTCCTCCCGCGACGCCGGTGAGACCGGTTCCACCTTCCGCTTCCGGAGCGGCAAGACCATGGAAAGCACGGTTCGGAGGATGAGTACTATCAGTATCAGTTCGAGAAATTTTGTCATGAGCATTTTTAAGGAGAGCACCCCCCGGCGGGTAATAAAATTACTGCCGGAGCGTAATAAAAATATTTCAAGGCGACCGTGCCGGATCGTGTTTTGTTCCGCGGGATGCCCGTTGCAGCCCGCCCGGCCGGACCCCATTTGCAGCGATGGCTGATAAAATGTGATTTTTAAGGTCCCGGCGAACGGTTGCGCGGTACCCGGGACGATTCCATGTTACCTAAAGCGGAGGGGAACTATGAGTGTTGATATTGCAAAGCTGAACGACCGCATACGCGAGGAGAGCAGCTTTGTGACGCTTCTGAAAAGTGAGGTCGGCAAGGTTATTGTCGGGCAGTCGCGGATGATCGACCGTCTTCTGATTGGATTGCTGTGCCGGGGCCATATCCTTCTTGAGGGCGTCCCGGGACTCGCTAAAACGCTCGCCGTTTCGACCCTGGCAAAGGCGATCGATACCGGCTTCCACCGGCTCCAGTTCACCCCGGACCTTCTGCCCGCCGACCTCGTCGGCACCCTGATCTTCAACCAGAAATCCGGTGAATTCGTTCCTAAAAAAGGGCCGATCTTCTCGAATATCATCCTGGCGGACGAAATCAACCGCGCTCCGGCAAAGGTGCAGAGCGCCCTCCTCGAAGCGATGCAGGAGCGCCAGGTAACGATCGGCGACACCACCTACCCCCTCGATGAACCCTTCCTCGTCCTGGCGACGCAGAACCCGATCGAACAGGAGGGGACCTATCCTCTGCCCGAGGCGCAGGTCGACCGTTTCATGCTCAAGCTCAAGATCGTTTATCCGACCCGTGAAGAGGAGAAACAGATTCTCGAACGCATGGCCGGCGGGGAGGTTCCGACGGTGCAGAAGGTCATCACGGTCGATAAAATTCTGTCCGCGCGATCGGTGGTGAATGAGATTTACATGGACCCGAAGGTAGAAGACTATATCGTCAATATCGTCTACGCAAGCCGGGAGCCGGTAGCGGTCGGACTTGCCGAAATCAAGGATCTCGTCGCCTGGGGAGCCTCGCCGCGCGCCACCCTCAACCTGACCCGCGCCGCCCGCGCGCACGCCTTCATCCGGGGCCGGGGTTACGTAACCCCGGAGGACGTGAAATCCATCGGCATGGACGTTTTGCGTCACCGCATCATCATCACCTACGAGGCGGAGGCCGAAAACATCACGCCCGAAGACATCGTGCAGAAGATCTTCGATCGGGTCGAGGTGCCATGATTCCCCGTGAAGTACTGCAACAGGTACGCAGGATCGAAATCCGGACCAGGAGTGTCGTGGACTCGATCCTTTCGGGCGAGTACCACAGCGTGTTCAAGGGCCGCGGCATGGAGTTTTCCGAAGTCCGCGGCTATGTCGAGGGCGACGACATCCGCTCGATAGACTGGAACGTCACCGCGCGGATGAACGGACTCTATGTCAAGAAGCACGTCGAAGAACGGGAGCTGACCGTCATGCTCGTGGTCGATGCCTCGGCTTCGGGCAGCTTCGGCAGCGTCGGCAAGTTCAAGGGGGAGATGGGAGCGGAACTCTGCGCCCTCCTCGCCTTCTCCGCCATCAAGAACAACGACCGCGTCGGCCTCATCATCTTCACCTCCGAGGTCGAACGGTACATTCCCCCGCAGAAGGGCAAGAACCACGTCCTGCGGGTCATCCGCGAAATGCTCTACTTCGAACCGAAAAAACACGGCACCGACATCTCCGGCGCACTCTCCTACCTGAACCGCGTCCAGCGCCGCAAGGCGGTCGTCTTCCTCGTCTCCGACTTCTTCGCGCCGCCCTTTGCAAAATCACTCCGCGTCAGCGCACGCCGCCACGACCTCGTCGCGATTACCCTGCGCGATCCCCGCGAACGGGAGCTGCCCGATATCGGGCTGGTCGAGCTCGCCGATGCCGAGACCGGCGAGACCCGACTCGTGGACTCCTCGTCCCCGAAATTCCGCGCTCTTTACAAGGACCGCATGGATGAGCGCGTCGCCGCGATCACGCAGGGCTTTTCCGTGAACGGGGTGGACGAGATCCCGGTATCCACCGGTACCGACTACATCGATTCGCTGGTCAGGTTTTTCCGCCGGCGGGAGAAGATGTACCGGTAATAATCAGCGGACGTGCCCCTGGTGGGGGAACCTCGCTTCGCGGGTTCCCCGTGGTCGGAGCCGCGTCTTCCGCCATTTTTGTGTGCATTTTATTATCGGATAGCACCAATTCCATTTGCCTTTGATTCGCTATAATCATATATTATCAAACGACAGCATCTGCGAAAAATGATCTCCACGGTCGTGCAGTCGCTGCCTCATTCCACCTATCATTGGAAATTCGAGTTTTCCCACCTGGGCGGGGAGAGTGAAATGAATATCCATGGCGAGCCTATCCTGTCGAAGGGGACCTTCAGAACGGCGATTCGTTTCTGTCCGGCGCTGGTGTTGTTTTTTGCCGGCAGCATCCAGGCGCTCGGGGTGAGCGGGTACGTGACGACCACCGCCGGCGGATTCAACCTCGTGAATAACGGCGTGGCCGCGACCATCTATCTGGACCCGCGGGAACCCCCTGCGGTAAAACGGTGCGCGCAGGACCTTGCCACCGATATCCAGAGCGTCACCGGCGTTCTCCCGGTCATAACGACGAGCACTGCCGGACTTCCCGCCACTACGATTATCGCGGGTACCCTCGACAGCGGGGCGGTCATCCAGGGACTGGTCAGCGCCGGCACCATAAATGTCAGCCAGGTCAAGGGGCAGTGGGAGACCTATCTCATCCAAACGGTTGCAAATCCGATTTCCGGCGTCACCTCGGGACTCGTCATTGTGGGGAGCGACCGACGCGGCGCGGTCTACGGCATGTACGATCTGTCGGCAAAGATCGGCGTTTCTCCCTGGCACTGGTTCGCGGATGTCACGCCGATGACCCAGACCGGTCTCTACGTGACCGCCGGGACCACCTACCTCCAGGGACCGCCATCGGTAAAATACCGCGGCATCTTCATCAACGATGAGGACTGGTGCATCAGGCCGTGGTCGCTTGGTACCTACGATAAAGCGGACGGGAAGACCGGCGTCGGACCTCTTACCTACCGGAAAGTTTTCGAGCTGCTGCTCCGGATGAAGGCGAACTATATCTGGCCCGCCATGCACCAGGATGCCACGCCCTTCAATTATTATCCGATCAATAAATACATAGCCGATACTTTCGGCATTGTCATGGGTTCGTCGCACGTCGAACCCATGCTGCGCGACGTTACCGCCGGAACCGAGTGGGACTCCGAAGGCGTGGGCGCGTTCAACTATCAAACGAACCGGACCAACGTCTATAACTTCTGGGTGGAACGTGCCGTCCAGAACGGCATGTTCGAAAATGTCTACTCGATGGGCAAGCGGGGGAACGACGACGAGCCCATGCCCGAGGGGAGCACGACGGCCCAGAAGATCAGCATCCTCGAAGAGATATTCAGCGACCAGCAACAGATCATATCGACGTATGTCAATCCGACCGTCGACAGCGTGCCGCAGGTGTTCATTCCCTACAAGGAGGTGCTCGGACTTTACTACGCCGGCCTCGTCGTGCCGGATAATATTACGCTGGGCTGGTGCGACGACAACTACGGGTATATCCGCGGCCTGTCCAATGCGACCGAGCAAGCCCGCTCCGGCGGCGCGGGCGTTTACATCCACTGCGAATACTGGGGTTCTCCCCAGGACTATCTCTGGATCTGCACTACCCCCCCGTCGCTCCTCTGGGAGGAGATGAACAAGGCGTGGAGCTACAAGGCGCAGCGACTCTGGATCCTCAACGTCGGCGACATCAAGCCGGCCGAGATCGAGGCAGAGCTGTTCCTGGACATGGGATGGGACATCACCCAGTGTTCGGCGACCAACGTTACCAGCCGCATGGAGCAGATCCTCGCGAACGATTTCGGTGCCGGGGTCGCCCCGCAGATCGCCGCGATCATGCAGAGCTATTATCAGCTCGGCTTCGCCCGCCGACCCGAGCACATGGACTCCCTGCTGTTTTCCACGGATAACTACGGCGACGAGGCGCAACTGCGGCTCAATGCCTATTCGGCGCTCAATGCGCAGGCGACGACGATTTATAACGGCCTTCCTTCCAGCCTGCAGGCGGCGTTCTATCAGATGGTCCTTTACCCGATCCGCGGCGCCATGCTGATAAACGAGAAGTTTCTCTATGCCCAGAAGAGCTCGACCTACGGCGTCCAGAAACGCGCGAATGCGAGCGCCTATGGGGCACGGGCTACCCAGGCATACGACAGTATCGTGTCGGAAACCAACTATTACAACACAAAGATGTCCGGCGGAAAATGGAACCTGATGATGGACTATGAACCCCGCAGCCAGCCGTGGTCCAACCCGCCCGTCGTCAGCACCTATAGCGGGAGCGGCGCGGCCAACCTGAACGTCTGGTGCGAAGGGGGTTCCGCGACCACACTCCCCTCTTTCAGCGTCTACAACCAGAACCAGTACTACATCGATCTCTACAGCACCGGTGCGGGAAGTGTCGCCTGGAAAGCGACCCCTTCCGCCTCGTGGATACAACTGACCGCCGATTCCGGCACCTTCAGCGGCGACCAGCGTATTTACGGAACGATTAACTGGACCGCGGTCCCGACCGGCACCGCGGTCAGCGGTTCGATAGCCTTTACCAGCGGAACAACCACGAAAACGGTGACCGTCCCGGTGTTCAACCCCGCGACGCCGACCCCGTTGCAGATCGCGGGATTTGCCGAAAGCAATGGCTATATATCGATCATGGCCGAACATTTTTCGAGGGAGACCGACTATAGCGGTTCGGGGTGGCGGGTCATTCCCGGACTCGGCCGGATCGGCGACGCCATCACGGTGCTGCCGCCGACGCTGGATTCCGTCGGCACCCCGGCGCTCATTTTGACGAGCTCGCCGCATACGGAGTACGATTTTTACGATTTCACGACCGGAACCGCCACCGTTTCGGTCTATGCCCTGCCCAATGAGAGCGTATTCAGGGACACGACCGTCATGCGCTATGCGGTTTCACTCGACGCCGGAACCCCGACCGTCGCGACCGTCAGCCAGAACTGGAGCAACAACGTGCTGACCAATACGGCAATGGGCAGCTCCTCCATCGCCATCCCGACGACCGGCCAGCATACCCTGAAGCTGTGGATGGTCGATCCCGGGCTCTGCGTGGAAAAGATCGTCATCAATACGGGCGGGGTCAAGACGTCCTACCTCGGCCCGCCCGAATCGTTCGTCAACCAGGCCGGCACCACGGGCGTCCGGAACCATGTTTCCGCCGCCGCGGCGATGCAATCGTCGTCGGTCAAAGCCATGGGAAATAAAATTCTCGTCGATAACTGCGGTTCCGGAGATGCACAGCTCAGCATTTTTTCCATGAATGGCAAATTGCTGCTGCATGAGCGGATCCCGCCGGGACCGAGCAGCCTGGCCATGCCGTCCTCTGCGGCGGGGATGCACCTGTTTGTCCTCGAAGGTAAACACTCCCGGCAGACGGGAAAATTAGTGCTTTCGAGATGGTAGAAAACCGGCCGGACGTGGTCCCCGGAATATATGAAAAAGCGCCGCACTTCGGGGGCGCTTTTTCATTTTCAGCGTGCGGGCCGGGGAGGTTGCGTGAACGGTAAACGACGAGCGGTAAGCATCGCCGTGGCGGGGCTTGCGGCGGCCGGTTTCGTCGTGACCGCCTCGGCGATCACTATCGAGAAAACGCCGTTCGGCACGGTTACCGGAATACCCGTCGATTTGTTTACCATGACAAACGATAACGGCATCGTGCTGAAGGTGACCACCTACGGCGGTATCGTCACGTCGCTCGTCGTTCCCGATAAAAACGGCCTCCCGGGCGACATCGTGCTCGGCTTCAACACCCTCGGGGGATATACGGCCGGGGTCATGAAAAAGGCGAATTCCCGCCTGGGCGCGATCACCGGCACCTGCGGCAACCGTCCCGGCGATGCCGGGGGGTTCGCTACGCGGGTCTGGGAGGCGAAAGTGGTCCCCGGCAGGTATGTCGGCGGGGTGGCATTACGCTGTGTCGGCAGGGCCGTGCAAGACGGCGTCCCCGGAAACCTGACGGCGGATGTCATCTGCTTGTTGACCGATAAAAACGAGCTCAGGATCGAGTATGCCGTTGCGACCGATACGGCGACCGCCTGCACCCTGGCCCATAACCTCTTTTTCAATCTCGGCGGCGAGGGCTCGGGCGATATCCTGGGCACCTGTGTCATCCTGAATGCGGGAAAATTCATTCCCCTCGGCTCCGCACCCTGCGCCGCCGGTGCCGTAAAAAACGTCGCCGGGACGCCGTTTGATTTCCGCACCCCGATGCCGATAGGCGCCCGGATAAGCGACGACGACCCGCAATTGCACTACGGCAACGGGTACGATCATACCTGGATCATCGATCGCCGCAATGGCACCGGGCTCACCCTGGCCGCCACCGCCTTCGATCATGTCTCCGGTCGTGCCGTCGATGTCCTGACGACCGAGACCGGGATAGCTCTGTCCTCAGGCAATTTTCTCGACGGAACGCTCACCGGCAAGTCCGGGAAGCCGTACAGCCGTCGCGGCGGTTTCTGCCTGGAGCCCGGGCACGGTCCCGATTTTCCCGACAAGCCCGGCCGGCGGGGCGTTGTACTGAAACCGGGGCGGATCTATAAAAGCACGACGGTATACAAATTGTATACCCGGGGCGGCCAATGACCGCTGCGGCGGGAACCTTCTCGCCGATCCCGCTTGTCGAAAAGCGCCGGAAGTTTCTTGCCTGCCGTGTATCCTGTTTACTATATTGCAAAGAGAAGGTTTTAAGGCTTCGAGGCAGGATAGAGGTAAAAATTTTGCCGCGGTTCTCCCCAAAATTTACCGGAAGGACTTCGCCATGATCCGCAGAAAAGGTATCGCTCCGAAAGCCGTGTTTTCGCTCCTCGGCATCGGCTCCCTCGTCTGGTTCCTGGTGCGCGTCATTCCCAAACCGAGCCGGGCCGCCTACCCCTGCATGCGCGGGCAGCCACCGGGTCGGTGTGATCCCTCCGGGGGCCGGCAGAGGCCTGCCGGCGGGAGCCTATGTCATTGCCCTCTACAGCAAGGGGAGCGGGGCATCGAAGCCGGTTGCGACCTGCACCGTGGACCTGTTCAGGAAGTAGCCGCCGCCCTCAGCCGTGGTCCCGTCCGCCGTCGCCTCACCTCCCAGATTCCCTCTCCATAAAATGGAGAGGGGAGCGAAGAAAAACAAGGATCCGAGCATAGCTCACGCGAATTGACACCAGCTCCCAATCAGAATGACCCGCTTCAGAACTCCTGCATCTTGAAGTGCCTTCAGTATGCTATAAAGAAACTCAAATTTTTTGTCCACTGCCGGCCGGACGAAGGGATAAAAAGACCCGTCAGAAGCACCGAGCTCATAATAAGACCGCGAATCAAATACATTGCTGCTCCTCTTAAGCCGATCCGCCTCCGATCCCCGCGGAAGGGCGAACGGTAAGGTAGAAAAAACACGGGAAAGCAATATTCCGAATAAAACATGTCAAAATATTTTGTTACTACTCAGGTACTCCGCCCCACAATGGGTTGGGGCAGGAATACCTGG
>CAZYYB010000078.1:0-15606 GCA_964651515.1 uncultured Fibrobacteraceae bacterium | reverse complement strand
TATCTCAGGTATTCCTTCCCCAACCCATTGTGGGGCGGAGTACCTGAGTAGTAACTTATTATCAATGATATCCTCGTCGGTATCAATGGGATCAAGCATGATATTACAAACCTCCGACTTTCAGGTAATGGAAAGCGTTTATCCTTATTGAAGCGTGAATTTATTCTTAGGGAATTAGCAATAAAAAAACCGTTCAAGAAATATAAATTATGCCTAAAATGAAAGGCAAAATAGAAAGGAAAATGGTCCAAATTGGAAGGGAACTAATTATGAAAAAAGAAGCAGAAAATAAGTGACGAAACCTCTCTAAGTGCTTTATATTGCTATAGTTGTTAGACCGCTGAATCTTGATAATAGGGAGTGTAAAATGGTATTTTTCTTATAGTTGGCATTCAACCAGAAACGGAGCCAATTATGAGAAACGAGAGAAAAGAGAAAACCAAGAAAGCCGAAAAGTCTGAAGGTTCCAGGGGATACGAACCACCGAAATTTCGAGTCTTGAAGAGGATGGCATATATTGATGTTGGCCGATTGTCTGAAGAGCAAGCCCGAAAGATTCTGGAAAAGCTAAGGTGGCCGAAAGGCATTGAATGTACGCGATGCGGGTCCGGTGCAATACACCACGTCATCCCAAAATCCGTGAATACACGGGCCGGTTTGATACAGTGCAATTCGTGCGGGAAGCAATTCACTGTTACCGTGGGAACGATCATGGAGGATTCCCACATTACGTTGCGGCAATGGGTACAGGCTTTTCACGCTATGTGCGCTTCCAAGAAGGGCGTAAGCGCCTTGCAGCTTCAGCGCAATTTGGGGTTACACACGTACAAAAGCGCCTGGTTTCTCTGTCACCGGATAAGATTAGCCATGAGCCGGGGCGGGTTGGTCTGCGGGGTCGCGCCGAAATTGACCGGGGTTGTCGAAGTCGATGAGACGTATGTTGGTGGTAAGCCGCGCAAAGGTGCCCGCGATTCGGCAGGGAACTTGATAATCAACAAACGTGGAAAGGGTACTCGCAAGGTTCCGGTCGTCGCTTTGATACCGCGCGGGAAAGGGAATATGGTTGCCCGCGTATTTTACGACCACGTAAACGCTAACAATTTGAAAGCGGCGATAACGGAACACGTGAAACAGAAGGCAACGATCATGACAGATGAATTACCTTCGTATAATGCCATTGATGCCGAATACGTTCACAAGAGCGTCAATCACTCCGCTGGGGAGTATTCTCGGCGCGGGGTGAATTGCAATACGAACGAATCGTACTTCGCTCTCTTGAAAAGAGGCGTTCACGGAACCTTTCATCACGTTTCCAAAACGCACCTTCAAAGATACTGTGACGAATTTTCTTTCCGGTGGAATAATCGGAAGACAACGGATGGGGAAAGAACCGAGAACGCCATACGAGGAGCATGGGGAAAGCGGTTAAGTTATCGACCGCTTACGACAACACGGGTCGAGCGGACTACCCAAAAAGTTCCGAAAAAGACGAAGAAGAAATAAGTGAGGAACAACAATCCATCTTTTAACAAAAGGAGTTAGGTATGTCATTTTCGGAAACTAAAACAGTAAAAAGTCTCAGGGAACTCAAAAAATTAACGGATGTTTTTTTTGAAAAGTATGCGAGTTATCGCTGCGGGGTAGAAAGACTAAGGGATCGAAAAGATTTTTCAAGAATTGGCATTATGTGTGTTGCTTTCGGCTCAAAAACAGATCCTGAGGACGCTTACCAATTAGACGCCTGGATAAATACAGAAGATATTGACCTCGTTGACTTTTTTGGATATAGAGAGCATAGCGAAAAAGACGAAGAATTAATTCGCAAATGGCACGAAGAAAATTAAGGAGTCAAGGGGTATTTCTTGAGTTCTTTCGAAAATTCACGAAGCATAGCATTTGCAACTTCTATGGCTTCTTCTCGGGTATCCGCACCGATGGTAAGGTCATTACTGTTGTCGAAGGGCTTTATTTCTATATTTTCTTCTGCTGTACGTTTTGCAGCGTAATCCCGTAGTTCAGTGCTGAAAAGTTCGTTATTGTTTATTTTAAGAAGCCTTATAATATGAGGTTTTGACATGAAAAAACCTTTTTCGTTTATATTCAAAAAGTAAATTCTTTTTGAATATAATTTATGTCCAAACAAAATTCAAGGAAACCGCAAAAGTACCAAAAGTTCAAAATCTATGTCAAAGATATAATTCCGTTCATTTGGCTATTTTGGTGGCCAACTGACCAATTCAAATTTAGCTGCTGAGAGTTCAATATCAAATCTATTTAATGGAATCATAGTGGCGTTAGCCACACTATTAATAGAAACCCATATTTCACCATCAAATGAAATTTCGTATTTAACCCCAAGAGTATCCCCCTTTTTTATGTTATATATTTTATCATATGCGGTAATATCTTTGTTGACTATTAAAAGGCATTCAATAAACTTATTAATCGGGCCATAAAAACTTAATCTTTTGCATGTATTAAATGTAAGTATAGTATCTTCAGTTATATTGCTTACCAAATAATTATATTGATTATAGCTTAAACTAAGTTTTGATTTTTGTATTTCAAATTGGCCCAATACTGAATGATATTCATAATTATTTAAGGGTATCGAAACACTTTCATTTGTTGCTTCTTTAAAAGTACTTATTATTTTCCCTTGATCTATTTTTATAATTTCTATGTTTTCAGACGAAATATTCGATCCGAGAACTGGATGGTATTGCAGCCATAAAAAAATCCCTTTGTCACATTGGAAAATATCTGCCTTTTTAATTTCACCAAACCCAGGGATGTCGTCAGCCACTTGCACTTCCCCATTGCCGGTATTAATGAGCGCGACAAAACCATCAATATAGGAATCATCAAAGCAGATCAAATCCATATTTAATTTGTTTAAATGCCAACCAACACAAAACTCAATACTATCGTTTTCAACATTTATCACCTTGCATGCATTACGTGACAACTTGTTGCACTCAACTTTGGGCAGGAGACCATAATCTTCCGCAAACGCCACCCTTAAACCAACAAATAACATTAAGCTTAAAAGTTTATACGCCATTTAGAAATTTCCTTTAAGTGCTTTTTAAGGCCAAATATGGTTGCCATAAGTTGGGTTGACAGAATTGTAATTCAGAAAGGTGGTTCCGCCGATATTTACAGTGATGCTATAAATGCGAATGCCTCCATCGCTGGTTAAATTATAAGAATAATTGGGGTTACTTAGATTTGATGTTGCAGAAAAAAAGTATGAACTATTGCTATAATCTTGGCCTCCAATAAGCGTATTAATAACCGCGCCTCTTGCATTAGAAAAGTATGCATTACTATTATCAAAGTTATTTACAACAGAATTGTATTTTGTGCCATCATAAGCATCAAAGCCGGTGCTTTCAATAATGTCCCATTCCCATCTGCCGCTAAGATTAGATCTGTTTTCAATAACACTTGCGATTCCCGACAACTCATCTATATTATTGGTCCCCTCGCCATATACGACGGCGGCAAACTCATTGAAGTCATCTTCATTTAGTGGAAGAAGGGTCCGGAATTGCCCGTTACTTGCCCATACTTCTCCCGCGCTCCCATCTGGCTCATCTACATGAAATGCTACCGACCCATCTGCATTAAGAATTGTAAGCAGCCCATTCGGATCAGTTCCATTTATGGGATTATTACCTCCATAACTGTACTCATCAAAAAACTGCCCCGCCGGATCCGTACTTATCCACTTCCCCACAAGCCCATCCAGATATCTCCCCCCAAAATAGCTGAGCTGCATCCCCGTAACCGCATTACTCGGGTCCGCCGCATCTATCGCCCCCGCCCCATCATTATCCAGCTCCTTCCCCGTAAACTTCTCCCGCGTATTTTCCCCCGCCGTCGAGATTATCGAAACCTGCGTCCCAAACGGCAAATATCCCGTCGCCTCGGTAAGCTGGCCCAGGCTCGGCGACCACACCGCCCGTGTCGATCCCAGATGGTCTTTCAGGTAGTAGTAGAAGACCGGAGTGGAACCGGTCGTCGAAAAGTCTTCCCGCCCCTCCCCGCCGACGAGCGCATAGGAGAGGGTATAGGGAGTCAGGTTGGAGCCGGCGGTCAGGATATAGTTGTTATCGACATAGGCGACACCCGAGGTGAAGAGCGACTGGATCAGCGTGCCGCCCATAAGCACGCTGTTATCGATTTCATCCATAACCACGCCGGAGCCGGTATTGCCCAATTGATCTTCGTACAGCATGGAAAAGGAGCCCGAAGCCGTGGTTAGTGTCGACTGCTGCATTATCGTTGAAGAAAAACGTGCCTGGCCACTTGCGCTGAAAACCGCTTCGGTAGTCGCGATCATTGAGCCCGACGGCGTATAGGTGATAACGAGCGATCCGGACTGGGGAGCGCTCAGGGATGTTCCCGACACAATGGTCGTGCCACTTGCAACCTCGCCGCTGCTGGTAACGGTGATCGCCGTGCTTGAACCGGTGCCGATGGTAAGAGTTGCACCGGTCGTACTGCCGGAACCGCTCCCGGTACCGGTCGATTGGCTCGTCGCGAGCGCACTGAAATCCACGGTCTCTTTTTTCACCCTGTTACCCGAGGCGTCGTTAGGTCATATTGATATCGGTCAGCGATGCCCCGCTCGTATTTTCGAGGGTTCCGACATCGGCGGGACAGCCGACGGTTCCGGAATAGGCCGACAGATCGTAAAACGAAAACTTCACCGGCATATTCCGCCAGTCGTATTGAACGCTCATCTGCTTGGACCGGTCGAAGATCATGTTGCCGTTGAAGTCGTAAATATAATCGTTGCTGCTCAAGTAGCTTTTAAAAATTCAAATTCTTAAGGATGGCCGAGCCGGTTTCTGAGCGAAGCGATTTTCCCCTCTCGCTTCAGGAGAGGGGTCGCCGTTTCGGCGGTGAGGTAAGGATGGCTTGCGAGGTTCCCCAGCGAAATCTTTAATAGGCGTGCAGGCACAAATCCCCTGTCGTGACGTATTTTTAACGAAACCCTGTCGGAATCGGGAACTATAAAAGGAATATATCCGGCACACCCACCCATCGAAAGGACTTACCATGCGTCAGCTTCTCCTTCGTTTTTTAATCGGACTCACGCCCGTGATGCTTCTGGCAACCCCGCTCTTCGCCCAGGCGGCGGGAAAATCGCCGATGTCGGGTCTCGGCGGCATGCTGCCCATGCTCCTGGTCATGTTCGTGGTTATCTTCTTCTTCATGATCCGTCCGGAGCAGAAGAAGGCGAAGGAACGGCAGCGTCTGCTTGCCGCCATCAAGCGGGGAGACCGCGTCATGACCTCGGCGGGCATCTTCGCGACCGTGGACAATGTTAAAGACACGACGGTCGTGCTGAAAATCTCCGATAACACCAAGGTCGAATTCTCCAAGAGCGCCGTTACCGCGATCCTGAACTCCGACGGCTCCGAGAAGACCCCGGATAAGGAAGAAAAGGCGAGCTAGTCGTGCTGGAAATGCATTACTACGGGGATTCGATCCTGCGTATCACGGCGACCCCGATAACCGACATCGATGACGGGGTGCGGGCGCTGACCGCCGGGATGATCGTCACCATGCGCAAGGAGAACGGCGTCGGGCTGGCCGCGACGCAGGTCGGCGATACGCGGAAGATCGCCATCATCGACCCGACCGGCGGCGAGGCGGAGCCCTACATTCTCATCAACCCGGAAATCACCTGGGCGTCCCCGGAGACCCTGACCGAGGACGAGGGGTGCCTCAGCGTCCCGACGATCTGGCAGCCGGTGAAGCGTCACCTGCGCGTCTCCGCGAAGGCGCGCGATATCGAGGGGAAAGAGTATACGATTGAAAATGCCGACGGCCGGCTCGCCCGTGCGATCCAGCATGAGGTCGACCACCTGAACGGCATTCTCTTTATCGACCGGCTCTCACCCATGCAGCGCCGGCTCATAAGCGGCAGGCTCCGAAAACTGGCAAAAACCGGTGGAGACGAAAAATAGGCCGGCGCTGAGGTACCTTCCGGCACTCTGTATCGGCGCCGTGGTCTTCTGCGCCCCGTTTCTCGTTCCAAATCCCCCGATTGCCCACCGAAGCCGGACCGGTGGCCCGGATAGTGCCCTGACCCTCGCGACCCGTCCGCCCGTCCCGAAAACGGGGGAGCCGCCGCTTGTCGGCGACGATCCGGGGGCGTGCGATACCAATCCGCCTCCCGCAAATCCCTCCCCGCTGACCGCCCCCTTCGGAACCGGGGCGACTCTCCGGATAGCCCTCGCCCGGTCGACCAGGCATATCGTCCTCACGTCCGCAGATACGGTTATCCTGCGCGCGGCTTCGGCCGGCGCCGCCGCTGCCCTTTCGGGGCGGATCGTCATCACCCTGAGGCGTCCCGGAGCGGCCCTCGTCCGCGCCGGCGCCGCTTCCGGATTCGATGCCGCGCTTCCCTGCACCCTCCTTTCCCGGCGCGAAACCGCGGCGATCGCCTTCAACGGGCATCGTTACCGCGGCTCCATGGTTCTCACCGGAACCGGGAGCATGCTGCTCCTCAACTGCGTGGCGATGGAAGATTATCTCCGGGGCGTGGTCCCGCTCGAAATGGGCAGGCGCTCGTGGCAGGAGCTCGAAGCGCTCAAGGCGCAGGCGGTCGCGTCGCGGACCTACGCCTGCAAGCACCGGGCGGCGAGGCGAGGGCAGCCGTTCGATGTTTACGGCACCATCGCCGACCAGGTCTACGGGGGAGCGGATGCGGAAAATGCCGAGGCCGATTCGGCAATAGGGTCGACCAGGGGGATGGTCGTCCGCTACGGGGATTCGCTCGCCGATATCTACTACCATTCGACCTGCGGCGGCCATACCGCCGCATTCGACGAGGCCTGGAACAAACCGGCCTGCCCCTACCTGCAATCGCAGAGCGATCTCGATCCGGATGGCAAACCCTACTGCGCATTTTCTCCGCTCTTCGACTGGCAGGAGAGCTGGAGCGCGGACGAACTCACGGCGATCATCGGCAGGAATATCGGGAAAATGCAGCCGGGGGAACATTTCTCCGGTACACTTCGCCGGATACGGGTGGTCGACCGATTCCCCTCCGGCCGTGTCAGGGGTTGCAGGCTCGAAGGGAAGGGCGGAAACATCGAGAGCGGCGGCGATAATGTCCGTTTCATCCTGCGGCGGAACGCCGGCTCGGGAGCCCTCCTGAGAAGCTCGAACTTCTCCATCATCGAAAATGGGCCCGATCGGTTCACCCTGCGCGGCAGGGGGTATGGTCACGGGGTGGGAATGTGCCAGATGGGCGCGGTCGGGCGGGCGCGAAGCGGGCAAACCTTCGATCGGATCCTCAAGGCATACTTCGCCGGAACCGAAATTTCGCGGATCGATTAAAATGGTGCATCCCCCTGCTGAATTTATTTAAATTTGGACTGTGCAAAAAATGCGGGGATCGGGGAGGTTTTTATAAAAGGTCAAATTCTTTTTCCGGATGGCCGGGCCGGGTCACCCCCGCGATGGGGGAGTGCTTCATAAGGAGCCTCTGGGGGGAGCCCGCGAAGCGAGGTTCCCTCACCTGAACTGCAACCACAACTATATAGAAAGAGGTCGCCATGAATTTTTCTAATCGGTCGGGGAGGGGCAAAATTGCCGCCGCAACGGGGGGGCTTCTCGTTATGCTGTTCGCATGGTTCGCCGGCGCCCAGACCTTTCCGCGGCAGGATATCCGTTTTTCCGCCGACTGGAAATTTAATAAGGGATATGTTAGCGGCGCCCAGGCGACCACCTTCAACGACGGGCCGTGGACCATGGTCTGCCTGCCGCATACCGATACGGTGCAATCGGCCATAAGCAATCCCAGCTACGATTACTATGTCGGCTTCTGCGAGTACCGCAAATCGTTCGTTCCGGACCCTTCCTGGCAGGGGAAAAAGGTTTTTCTCGAGTTTGAGGGGGCAATGCAGAGCGATTCCGTCTGGTTGAACGGCAACCTGATGCTCACCTACCTCGGCGGCTACAACCCCTTTACCATCGATATTACGGGCGCGCTTAAGTACGGCCAGACGAACGTGATCGCCGTCTGCCTCAACAACAACGCGAGCGCCAGCGTGTCGCCCGGCCTGCTCGATGTCGATTTCTTTTACTACGGCGGATTGTACCGCGATGTCAATATTCACGTCATGGACTCGCTGCACATCACCGATGCGGTCTATGCGAACAAGGTTGCCGGGGGCGGCATATTCGTGACCGATACGCTCGTGTCGAAGACCTCCGCGACGGTGCGGGTCAAAACCGATGTCCTCAACGAGCACGCCGGCGCGGTGAGTTGCGTGGTCAAGACGTCGCTCGTCGACTCGAACGGCACCGTGCTCTTGACGTCGACCTCGCCGTTGACCACGATCGCATCGGGCAAGGACTCCGCCATCGGCCAGAGCTTCGTTGTCCAGCCTCCGCGATTGTGGGCCCCCAACCATCCGAACCTGTACACCCTTGTCTCCCGGGTATACAACGGCGGCGGTACGACGCCGGCCGATTCCCTGACGACCACCATCGGCATCCGGTCCGTTTCCTTTACCGGCAAGCCTGGAACCGCGGGAGGCTTCTCGCTGAACGACTCCGGTTTCATCCCCCGGGGCGCGAATCACCACCAGGACTACGGCGGGATCGGCAACGCGGTTCCCGCCTCGGGCCAGTACCGCGATGCGCTGCGCCTGAAAGCGGCCGGTTTCAACTGGGTCCGTTGCTCGCACTACCTGCAGAACCACGCGTTCCTCGACGCATGCGACAAGCTCGGCATCATGGTCGAAGCGGCGCTCGTTGGCTGGCAAGATATCGCCGGGTACGGCAATGCCACCTTTACTGCCAACCTGAAGCGCGACCTGCGCACCCTGATTCATTACGAGCGCAACCACCCCTCGGTCGTCATCTGGGAGAGCGCGATGAACGAGAGCTCGCCGACTACCGCCTGGCTGGATACGGCGCAGGCGATCGTGCATACGGAAATTCCCGGCGCGGGCCAGGCGTATACGGTCGGTCAGCAGGCCGGCAGCTGCGGAACGTCGCCGAATATCCTCGATGTCTACCAGGCGGCGGTGCAGCAGTGCGGACGAAGCCCCGGCGGCGTCACGACCCCCTACGGCGTTTCGGAGTACGGCCACTGGGAGTACGGCCCCGGCGGCAACGGATTCATCAGCACCAGCATGCAGACGAGGGCGAACCTCGATACCGGCATGCTCCGCCAGGCGTATAACCACGACTCCGCGCTCTCCCTCGACAGGGGTCTGGTGGGGGTTTCCTTCGATGCGCTGTGGGTTTACAACGATTACTTCGGCATGGGGAACAACGCCCCCACCGGCGGGTATGTCAACGGGATATGTTCGGGCGGCATCGTCGACCCCTACCGCTACCCGAAGTACTCTTGGTACATGTTCCAGAGCCAGCGCGACCCGAACGTCATACTGCCGGGCGTCGGTTCCGGCCCCATGGTGTTCATCGCGAACCAGTGGCGATCCGGATCGCCGACCTCGGTCACGGTCTTCAGTAACTGCGACACGGTATCGCTCTCCCTGAACGGCACGCTCGTTGCTACGCAGAAGCCCAACGTCGGCGGGCACACCGTCCACCTCGAACACCCGCCCTTTACCTTTGCGGTCGGGACCTATCAGCCCGGGACGCTGGTGGCTGACGGCATTATCGGCGGCAAGGTCGTGGCCGCCGATACGGTCAGGACCCCGCTGACGGCAACGAAAATCGTCGTCACGCTCGATACCGCGGGGATGCCGCTGAAGGCGGACGGTTCCGACATCGCGATCGTCTACGCCGCGATCGTCGACAGCAACGGCACCGTGATACCGACGGCGACCAATGCGGTGACTTTTTCGGTGAGCGGGCCGGGCAAGCTCATCACCCCGGACGGCATCTCTCCCGCCGCAATCGGCGGGATCGCCGAATGCTACGTCCAGACCGAGGACAGCCTCCCCGGCACCATTACCGTTTCCGCTTCGGCACCCCCGCTTCAGTCCGGCAGCGCCTCGGCCGGGACCGTCATTCCGCCCACCGGCGCGGCGACGGGCGTCAGGAGCGGCACCGGCGGGGCCGCGGCCGCCGCGGCGGCATTCCGCATGGTGCAGCGCGGCGACCGGATTTCCTTCACCACGCCGGACGGGTTGACCCGCGCCCCGGGCGGCGCCCGGTTCATGCTGTACAACCTGGAGGGACGGCTCGTGCGGGAGTGGCATTTCGGGGGGGGAGCGGAACTCTCCGTTTCGACCGGGTCGTGCCCGCAGGGGCTCTACTACGGCAAGTTGACCGTCGGGACCCGCGGGTATGTCCAGCAGGTTGTAAAGATCGGACAGTAAGGTACAACAGTGAGAGCCCCCGCGGCGGCGAACCCGTCGGCGACCGCTCGCTTTATTTCCGGGAGGATTTGACCGTGAGCAGTATCGATTTCGCACGCGAGACCCTGAAAAAGGAGATCGTCGCCCTCGAAGACCTGATGAAGGGGCTCGGGCCCGCCTTCGACACCGCCGTCGACCTGATCCTGGCCGCGGCCGGCAAGGTGGTCACCTCCGGGCTCGGCAAGTCGGGTATCGTTGCCGGTAAAGTCGCGGCGACCTTCTCGAGTACCGGAACCCCGGCGATCTTCCTCCACCCGGTCGAGGCGATGCACGGCGATATCGGGGTCGTGCAGAAGAACGACATCGGCCTGCTTTTTTCCAACAGCGGTGAGACCAGGGAGGTCCTCGATGTTTTCCAGGCGTTCAAGCGGCTCGGGCTGAAAACCATCGCGGTCGTCGGCCGGAAAGGCTGCTCGCTCGGCGAATTCGCCGACTGCCGGCTCGATGCAAGTGTCAAAGAGGAGGCCTGTCCGCTCAACCTCGCGCCGACATCGAGCGTCATCGTGGCGCTTGCGCTCGGGGACGCCCTCGCCGCCTGTCTCATTCGTCGCCGGGGATTCACGGAAGAAGATTACAGCCGGCTGCATCCTTCGGGGTCGCTCGGGAAAAAACTTCTGCTGCGCGTCGGGGAGCTCATGCACGGCGGCGACAATTTACCGCATGTCGCCATGGGCACGCCCATGGCGGAAACCCTGTATATCCTGACGTCCAAGGCCATGGGCGCCGTGATCGTTACCGATGCGTCGCGGGTGCTCCGCGGCATCTATACCGACGGCGACCTGAAACGCACGATCCGGGAGCGCCGGGATATTTTTGCTATAAAGGTCGACGAGGTCATGACCTCCGGTCCGGTTTCGATCCGCGAAGATCGCCTGGCGGTGGAGGCGCTTGCCCTTATGGAAAACAGGCCGTCGCAGATTTCGGTGCTGCCGGTCGTTGACGCGGAAAACAGGGTCGTGGGTATTCTGCGGCTGCACGACCTGGTGCTCGCGGGGATATGATGGTTTCCGGGACGAGATTTCAATCGATGAAAGCCGTCGTCTCCTGCATGCTCGCGGCGTTCGGTACGGCGTTTATAGCGTGCAATGGTAAATCATTGACCGCCACGTTTTCCTGGCCGTACCAGATGCGCCTGCTGCCCTCCGGGACTTTCCGGATGGGCAGCGGCAGCGCCGATATCGGCGGCTTCGGCGCCAGCGCGGACGAAGAGCCCCTCCATACGGTGACGCTCGATTCGTTTCATATCGACACGACCGAAGTGACCCAGGCCGATTATGTATCCCTCATGGTCGTTAATCCCTCCCGGGAGATAAACGGCGACAGCATGCTGCCGGTTGAAAACGTGACCTGGTTCGACGCCGTACTCTACTGTAATGCACGAAGCCGGAGGGAGGGGCTGGATACCGATACCGTGTATAGTTATACGGGTATTGTCGGTGCGCCCGGCAACGGCTGTACCAATCTGGTGAATTTAACCATCGACCCGACCAGGAAGGGGTATCGCCTGCCGACCGAGGCAGAGTGGGAGTACGCCTGCCGCGCCGGGGACACCGCCGAGTACTACTGGGGCCGGGGCTTTCCACCCCTCAGCCACGCCGACACCGCGGTATTCGACAGCAATGCGGTCTGGTTCCATGATTCGCCCAGCGGCGACGATTCGGCGGTGGCGAGCAAGAAACCCAATAATTTCGGCCTGTACGATATGAGCGGGAATGTCGGGGAGTGGTGCAACGACTGGTACAGCAACTCCTATTACGGCATGAGCCCGCCCGACGATCCGACCGGTCCGTCGGCCGCCACCGGCGTGCGTGTGTATCGCGGCGGCTGGTCGAGCGATTTGAACACCACCGACCTCAGATCCGCCTTCCGCGGCAGCCTTAGCCCCGCCTCCCGCTCCGGGGCGCTCGGATTCCGCTGCGTTCGCAGGCCGTGAGGACCTCCGTTCCGGCAATCGGCGAGGGGATCAGTCGCGGGCGTTGCGGAACGCCTGCAGGCACCGTTGCCCGACGGTAAATCCCGCGAGCGCCGAAAGACCTCCGAGGATCCACACCATGACAACCGGTCCGGCGAGAAGGCCGAGCCCCAGCGCAATGAGCCGTTCCGGGCGTTGCAGGACTCCCCCGGGGCAGGCGACCCCCATGCCTTCGCAGCGCGCCCTGACATAACTTACCATGAGCGACAGGGTGACCGCCGTGTAGCAGAGAACGATCCCCGGACCGTGCAGCCGAATCGGGCTGCGGACGAGGTAAAAACCGAGCAGGCCGAGGAGCAGGACGATTTCGGTGAGGCGGTCGAAGGTCGAATCGAGGATCGCGCCGAAGGCCGTTTTTGTGTTTGCCAGCCGGGCACAGAGGCCGTCGAGGCCGTCGCAGGCTGAACCCGCGACGACGAACGCCGCGGCCCCCATCCAGCGGCCGCGGAAAACGAACCATCCGGCGGCGCAGAACAGGAGCAGACCGGCCATGGTCAGGTGGTTTGGGCGGATGCGCAGTCTTATAAACAGCCGGGCGATCGGCAGGAGCAGCCGGTTATAGGCGGGCTTGAGCCCTTCCATCATGTGAGGCTTCCTTATGAGAAAGGAGACAACCATGCAAAATATATTTTCCAGAAGAATAGGTTTTAAAAGAAGTTACTACTTTGGTGGGTTTTTAAAAAATCCAAAATTCTTTTTTGGATGGCCGAGCCGGGTCAACCCATTTTGCCCGAAAGGCAAAATGGACGGATTATTATAGGTTCGGTTGAACCAGCCGCGCGAGGGAGGAGTGCTTCATAACCGGCACCCGTTGGCGGGGACCCCCGCGACCTCTGCGAAAAACAGCTAACCGTAACATTAAGTCAGGATGGCCACGTTTTTATAATGGAAATGGTCTTGTCATGTGATCTTTTCCAGTGTTTTTTCCACCATAGAGACGGGCGTTGCGGGAGGGGAAGATCGCTTGCTGAACGCAAGCATCGCCGCCCCCTTCCGCTGAAAGGGGCGTGTCGGCAAACGCGTTTCGCGGCTCCGACCAGGGGGAACCACCTTACGGTGGTTCCCCCACCCGAGTAGTACATAGATTTAAGAATGCTGAGGGGAACATGCGCATAATGCCCGGCCGCTCGAAAAAAATCCTGTCCTATCTCAATGCCGGTATCGAACGGCGCCTCTTCCCCGGCTGCGTTCTCGGGATGGTGCGGGGGGGCGAAAAGGAGGTCATCGCCGCCGGGAGGTTGACCTATGATCCGGATTCGCCGCCGGTGACCGGACAAACGGTCTACGACGTCGCTTCGGTCACCAAGTCGATCCCGACGTCGGGCCTGGCCCTCATGCTCTGCGATGAAAAAATCTGGTCGCCCGAAACGAGACTCATCGATTTCGTTCCCGAATTCACGGGCGCTTTCCGCGGCGAGATTACCATTCGGCATCTCCTGACGCAGACGCTCGCCTTCGATTTCCGGCTCTCGGCGAGGAAACACCTGCCCGGAGCGGCGATCCTGCGGGACATTCTCGACGCCCCGCTTTCCGCTCCGCCCGGCACCTGCTTCTCCTATGCAA
This sequence comes from uncultured Fibrobacteraceae bacterium, assembly GCA_964651515.1. GTDB lineage: Bacteria > Fibrobacterota > Chitinivibrionia > Chitinivibrionales > Chitinispirillaceae > BOG-1184. Next base: position 1,707 of record CAZYYB010000078.1, on the reverse strand, counting down.
ATGCCACGAGCATCCTGCTCGGCCTCGCCGTGGAACGCGCCTGCTCCATGCGGCTCGACGAGGCGGCGGACCGGCACTTCTTTGCGCCCCTTTGCATGCGGGCGACCACTTTTTTTCCGGAGACGCTCTCCGGCGCGGCCGTTGCCCCGACCGAGGACGACCCCTGGCGGGGGCGGGTCATCTGCGGCGAGGTGCACGATGAGAGCGCCTGGGCGCTGCGTCCGGCGGTGGTGGCCGGTTCGGCCGGACTTTTCTCGACCGCTCCGGACCTCCTGCGGTTCACCAAAATGCTTCTTTGTAAAGGAGAGCTCGACGGCCGGCGATACTTCGCACCCGAGACGATCGCGCTCATGCAGACGAATGTCCTGCCGCCCGCTCTCGGTACGGTCGCCGCTCCCGGCTGGGAGCTCAACCAGCCCGCTTTCATGGGGACGACCTCGACGCCGACTACCTTCGGCAAGACCGGGTTTACCGGCTGCGCGATAGTCGTCGATCCCGGCCGGGATACGGGCATGGTGTTCCTGGCCAACCACACCTTCCCGAAGAGGAGGGGCGACCGGAGCGCCATCAACGAGGTCAGGAGTGCCCTGGCGGATCTGGTTTATGGGGAGTCGTGATGAAAGCCGCAATGATGCTCGACCTCAATAAAAAGCCCGCCTTCGCTACCGACGACCAGGAAAAGACCATGCTCGCACGCCGGATCGATTTCACCGACCGGCAAATCGATAAACCGGTCTATGAGCTGTACGGTCAGACCGAGGTGGAAATAAAGATCGTGGAAAAATCATGAACTTGAAAAGCAACCAAATGCAGGATAAAAAGCCATTTGGGGCAAAATGGGTAAACACGGAGTGGTTCCCCCACCTGTGCAGCCGTAGCAAAAAACCCAATATTCTTTCTTGATCTCGCCTACCATATATAGTATTTTGATACTCCTGATACATCAAACCGTAGTATTGCCTCACCCCTTTCTGCATCGAGGGAACCCCATGATTCTACGCAGGCTCTCAATATTCGGGTTCAAATCATTCGCCGAAAAAACCGAGCTCGAATTCGGCACCGGCATGACCGCGGTCATCGGGCCCAACGGCTGCGGCAAGAGCAACGTCGTCGACGCCATACGCTGGGTTCTCGGCGAGCAGAAGGTGACCGTGCTTCGCAGCGCAAGCATGTCGGACGTGATCTTTTCCGGCACCCAGAACCGGCAGCCGCTGAACATGGCCGAGGTGACCCTGACGATAGAAAACAACAAGGGTATCCTCCCGGTCGAGTACGGTGAAGTCGCCATTTCGAGGCGCATCTTCCGCAGCGGGGAGAGCGAATACCGCCTCAATAAGGTGCCCTGCCGGTTGCGCGACATCCACGATCTCTTCCTCGACACGGGCGTCGGGAGCAGCGCCTACACCACGATCGAGCGCGGCATGATCGACTCGATCCTGAGCGACAAGGCCGAAGAACGCCGGATCCTGTTCGAGGAGGCGTCGGGCATCGGTAAGTACAAGCAGCGCCGTAAGGAGAGTCTGCGGCAGCTCGACAAAACCCGGCAGGATCTCCTCCGCATCAACGATAAGGTGCAGGAGGCCGACCGGCAGGTGCGCATGCTCGCCCGCCATGTCGAGAAGGCGCAGCGCTACAAAACCTACCGCGATGACCTCAAGCGGCTCGAACTTGGCCACTGGCACCGCTCCTACCGCTCCCTTGCGGAGA
>CAZYYB010000077.1:0-15747 GCA_964651515.1 uncultured Fibrobacteraceae bacterium | reverse complement strand
AGTGTAACCTTCCCAAGGTTAAGGTTGCGGGTTCAACTCCCGTCTCCCGCTTTTTCCTCTCCTGTTATAACCATTGATAAAATCAAACCGGTCTTCCAATATAATATATTTATCCCGGTAAATCGGTCTCAGTCCAAATGAATCGCGGCGGTTGTCCTTACTTGTAAAGGATTGCGGAATGAAACGGATTCTTGCCGGCGTATTGGTCGTCGTCGTCGCCCTGATCTTCGCGGTGAATTATCTGCATAGCCGAAAACCCACGGTGAAATCGCTCCTTGTTTTTCCTCGGTTTTCCCGGTCCGCATGTACCCGGATTAACTTCATCGACCGGTTCGACACCGCATCGCTTGTACGCCGGGGGGCCGTCTGGAACGTTCTGCCGCTCCAGCAGCCTGCGCCCAATCCGACCGGCCATGTCCGTATTACCGAAATGGAATATCCGGCCGATACCGCCCAGGTGGCAAAGGCTCTCAGCATGATCGAGACAATGCAGCGCCAGGACCTCGTTTCCAGTAATCCGGCCAGACAGGCCGAATTCGAGGTCGATACCGGATCTGCCCTATTCGTGCAATGCCTGGACAGTAACGGGGCGTCGCTCGGGGGGGCGTATATCGGCAAAACCGGTGAGATTTATGATTCCTATTATGTGAGGCCCCTGGGGACCACTAATGTTTATTCGGTGCCCGGCGGCGTGCGATTCGCCCTGTCGGCGAAACGCGGTCGTTGGCTCGATAGAAGCATCCTCACCTTCGATCCAGCCGCGGTCACCGCGCTGAAAATAGCGAGTGCCGACAGCGGCACTATCGAACTGGCTAACGTCGGCAGTGCTCCGGGAGACAGCGGTAAAAAGGGGCGGTGGATGATTACCTCGCCGATTCATGGTCCCGCGGCGGCAGATAAAGTGGCATTTGTCCTTAATGCGATGGCAAAGTTCAAAACCGTTTCGTGGGAGGGAAATATGACCCTCACGGATAGCGCCATGGGACTTGCAAGGCCGTCGCTCGAACTGACCGCCACGCTTTCGAACGGCGCGGTGAAAACGCTCATCATCGGCGGGGACAAGGTAGCGATGAAATGGATCCGGAATCCCGACATGCCGAAGATCACTTTCACCGCCTACGAGTATACCATGCGTATGTTCGATCCCGGACTCGCCGGATTGAAAGCCCCGGATTCGGCTCACCCCCGATAAATCCTGCTCCTTCGTGCTATAAAATCCGCCCGACTCATACCGGGGTAGTTGCTGCGGTCGTAGTTGCTATTCCTCTTATATTCAACATTCAACGCATTCTATAACCTTGCGCATGCTCCGCTCTTCCCCTCGGCCGACGCGGGTTTTGCGCTGCTTCCGGGACAGAGGGGGGGCACGGAGCGGAGAATATTCACGGAGATTTGGATTCCTTTAAAAAAGTTTAAAAAAATGTTGGAAGTGTGTAAAAAAATCATTATATTATAAAAAGACATGACAATAATGGCAAACCGTCATAGCACACTATCACGGTTTACCGGCGCGCGGGGCCATTTTCAATGCGGGATTCATAACTTTTTTACTGTTAGGGAGGGATGCACTATGAATGTTCGGGGCAAACGTTTTCCATTTTTTTGCGGCGGTATTTTTTTACTGCCGGTTGTTGCAATCGTTTTATCGATGGGTCTGCCGGCGGGCGCGGAAACGCACCTCGATACGTTGCGACGCGCATTTGCCGACTATCGCCTGGGTCAGTTCATGCACTTCGGCATGAACACCTTCAACGGCACCGGCGACGATATTGCGAACGAGCCGATAACGATGTACAAACCGACCAAGATCAATCCGGCACAGTGGGTATCCGCTTCAAAGGCGGGCGGGTTCAAATACATGGTGCTCGTGTGCAAGCATCAGGACGGATTCTGCAACTGGGCCACCTCGACCACCACGTACAACTGCACGAACAGCGCCATCAACGACTCCGCCCGCAAGGACGTTGTCGCTCTTTTTGTCCAGGCCTGTATCGACAGCGGCATGGTTCCCTGTCTCTATCTGTCCGTCCAGGACCGCAGCTGGAAGGGGGGAAACCTCAACCTTACTACCACGTCTCCCATGGAAAACGCCACGGTAACCGGTTCCGGCATCCCCGGCCGGCTGCCGGCAATATACTCCGAGTACACTTTTACGCAGGAACGCGAACTTCTCGAATACGGACTTGCCGATGGAGCATATATTCCATTCTTCATCACCGACGGCTGGGCATGGTCCATGGGCAAAACCGTCATTCCCTACCAGAATTTCCGCGACACCATGTATAAATATTCGCCGAATACCATCTTCAGCGATCACGAGGGCCTGTTCTTTCCCTGGCAGGAAGACATCGTGTATTATGAAAACTCCAAGGGAGTCATTCCGCCGGTCACCAACATCTACGCCTCCTGGTTAAGCAACAAGGGCGGTCACGGCAACTACTGGTTCTGGGTACCCGCCGATTCCGGCAAGGCCCCGGGCGTCACGGTTACCTCGCTCTGCAACAACTGGGTGAAACCGTTCGATTCCGTATGGTGCAACACGACGCCCTGCATCGATCCCAACGATCAGGGCCTCATGCAGCCGGAGTACGTTACCTGGCTCGCGCAGTTCGGGGACACCATTGCAACGGGCAAATATCTCAAGGCAAATCGTAAGGAGCTGCCCACGCAACCTGCGCACATGGAGTATGTCATTACCGCGGTAAGTGCGGCGGCATCCAGTACCGGGACCAACGTATTCGGGACAAGCTACCCGGACTATGCGATCGACGGCGTGAGCGACGGCGGTTTTGCCGACTACTACACCGAGTCGATCTGGACCTCCAGCGGTGCGCTGCCGCAGTATGTGACGGTCGACCTCGGCGCCGTGTATAACAATATCGATATGTGCCAGCAGGTACCGGTGCAGATCTCCCGCACGGATACCACGAAACGCGACTCGCTGGGTTCAATTACCGGCTACACGATCTCCTACAGTACCGATGACGCGACTTTTACGCCGGTGACGCTCGACAGCGGGTACACCGGGAAATGGGCGAGCAACACGGCGATGAAATTAGCCCTGTTTGCTCCGGTCAATGCACGGTATATGCGTCTGACGGCGACATCGACCATCGGCAATACCAAGGTTGAAATCAGCCAGGTCGATTTCGGGTATTCCGATTGGCCGCTGGCGACGACGGGGGTGAAACGGCCCGCGCTGACGCCGCTCCCGAGCGGAGAGCTGAAACCCGCTCCGCGCACCGGCATGTACCTGTCGGTCGGCAGGAACGGTCTCTATCCCGCCGGCATGACCGGTTTTTCCTCCGGCAGATCGGTCACTTTTTTCAGCATGGATGGAAAAAAGCTCTACCAGCAGGATGGCGCGGCGACGTTGCCCGGATCGTTTGCCAACCAGGCATGCATCGTAAGGCAGAAGTAGCGCTTTTATTGCCGGACATTTATTTTTTTCACCGGCCTTCTCCCTGCCGCAAAGGTGGGGAGAAGGCTCATCTCGGCCTATATTCTTAAACCCAACCCATGGTGAGAAGGAGAAGGATAATGAAGAAGGTGAGTCTTTCAATTGCCGCCGTAGCATGCTGTATCGGCTGCCTGGCCGGCCTTGCCTCGGCGGTTCCGGATACCACGTGGCTGTATCCCAACGACTCGATCCCCACTATTCAGGCGATAGACTTGACCTCCGCCACCGGCGACACGGTTCCGCGGGCCGATTCGGGCACGCTCTTCACGGGCAGCGCCGCCCCGTATTTCAACTACAATTACACGTTGACTCAGGGAACGACGACCGGTATTTCGGTTCAGTGGGAACAGGGCATTGTCCTGAACGATCTCCTGACGACCTTTTCGCTTGCCGGGGCCGACTCCCTGATATTCTATTATCAAGGTCCCCTGAGTACGCATACGCTGACCGCCTTTTTCGTTTTTACCGATGGGTGCGGTAATCAGACGTACGACTCGATCGGCATTCTTCCCGCATCCGCCGCATGGGCTCGCGCATCACTGCCGATCCCCGCATCGGTCAGGACGCAGCAGGAGGGTTTGGTGTCGGTTAATTTCGATATCAATAACAAGGCCGGTGTCACCACCGTGACGAGTGCACCGGGTACCCTGAAAATCGATAATATTTGTGCGGTCTCGGCAAATCCGCAGTCCCCCGCGGCAAAGAAGAGCGGTTGCGGCTGCGGTTCGGGCACCGGCGTCGCCATGCTGCCTCCCCTCTGGTTCAAGGCGCGGTCGCTCCGGAGACGGAAAATGCTGCGCAAGGCCACGCCCCCGGCAAAGTCGGCCTGAGGAGATGCCGGGTTATCGGTTTTTTTCCCGAACGGCCGATTGCCGGTTGCCGTCTTGTTCTTTGTCATTCATGCGCCTGAATTTTGAAGCACCTTTTTATCGGACGCTCTCGTAGCGGGGAACGCTGTTCGGGTACAGCGAGCGGCAATTATTTATATTGCTGAACACCTGAACAACTTCCCCAGGAGCGCGTGGCAGCACCATGGAAATATTCATCGATCGTGAATCATCGACTCCCCCATTCCGTCAGATTAAAAACCGGATCATGGATTTAATCGAAAGCGGCGAGTGGCGGGAAAACCAAAACATCGAATCGGTCCGGGATATATCGCGCAGCGCCGGCGTTTCTCCGGCGACGGTGCAGAAAGCCTATCTTGAGCTCAAGCAGGAGAGGGTCATTTTCTCCAGGGCCGGGGCGGGCTATTTCGTTACCCGGCAATCGCCCCTTTCGAATAATGTTTTCGTATTTCTTCCGAGCAGCCGACTGACCTTTTTTACCTATATTCTCGACGGTATGTTCGAAGCCAACCGCAATAACGACCTTAATATCCAGCTCTACAGTCTTTCAACCGACAAACTGGCATGGAATGAGCAGACCGCGGAGCTTCTGCGGACCGCCCGACGAGACCGGTGCAGCGTCATTTTCATCGAAGAGGCGTTCGGCGGGATGCGGAGCGAGTGTCTCAAAACGGCGAAGAAAGTCCCCTTCGTTACCATCGAATGGCTGCTCGAAAACTCTATCAATATTGTCAATGATTACCGGAGGGCCGGCTTTGAGATGGTCGAGTATTGTCTCACCCGGCGGAAGGCGAAATCGGTCATTGTCCTGAAGGGTCGGGAGAAGCAGTACAATGCCCGTGAACGGCTTATCGGCATGCAGGAGGCTGCTCAGACATTCAGGCTGGTTGAAGGTAAAACCATTCTGTACCTCGATACGGACTTCGACGCCATTTCGGCCTATGAAACGGTGAAAGAGCAGTTTTCCGTTCCGAAGCGATGGGATGCGGTGATCTGCGCAAACGACTATGAGGCGATGGGTGCCATCGGCGCATTTCTGGAAAAACGGGTGCTTGTCGGTAAAGATGTGGTGCTTATCGGCTTCGGCAACATGATCGATTCGGTAACGTCCTATATTCCGCTGACCACCATCGACCAGCAGTTGAAGCTTATCGGCATGCGTGCCATTTCGGTTATCGCTGATTTGCAAAAAGGAAGTGACCTGAAGGAACGGGTCATCACCATCCCCACCAGGCTTATCGAACGGATGACCTGAGGGGCGACATGAAGAGATGGAGGGGCGTGGGTACGTTCAGGTGTACTAGTGCGCCATGTCAGTTGCATCGTCACCGTCATCCGGCGGAGGCAGTCGCCTCCGCCGGATGACTATAAAATATTAAGGAGTAATACATGGAAAAAACCATGAAGGCTGCCTTTCTCCCCGGTAACAGCACCGCCGTTCTCAAGGAGGTCGATATACCGACGCCCCGGCATGGCGAGGTGCTGATCAGAACTAAATCTTCAACCATCTGCGGGAGCGACATCAGGGCCATCTACCGCGAGCACCTGGGGAAGGGACCCGAAGGATACCAGAATAAGATCGCCGGCCATGAACCTGCCGGCCAAATCGTACAGTGCGGACCGGGCATGCGTCGGTTCAAGGAAGGCGACCGGGTGGTGGTGTACCACATTTCCGGGTGCGGACTGTGCAACGATTGCCGGCGTGGTTACATGATAAGCTGCACCAGCCCTTTGCGTGCGGCCTATGGCTGGCAGCGGGATGGCGGCATGGCGCCCTACCTTCTTGCCGATGAAAAGGATTGCGTGCTGCTTCCCGATTCGCTGACCTACACCGACGGCGCGCAGATCGCCTGCGGTTTCGGCACGGTCTACGAGGGTCTCCAGAAAATCGGTATCTCCGGCAACGATGCCGTGCTGGTCGTGGGACTCGGGCCGGTCGGACTCGCCACGCTCATGCTCGCAAAAGCCATGGGGGCGCAGAAGCTCATCGGCGTCGATGTCGTGAAGGAACGGTGCGACATTGCGGCGGAAAAGGAACTTGCACACGAGGTGTTCACCGCTTCGCCCGATACCCTGGGCCGGATTATGAGCCTGACCGGCGGCAATGGCGTCGAGCGGGCTATCGATGCTTCGGGACACGCGGACGGCAGGAAAATCGCCATACAGGCAACTCGCAAATGGGGCAAAATCGCCTTTGTCGGCGAGGGCGGCAGCGTTGCGTTCAACCCGAGCCCGGACATAATTCACGACCAGAAAACCATTTACGGATCATGGGTGACGAGCATCTGGCTCATGGAAGAACTCGTGGAGCGGATTGTGCGGTGGGGTATTCACCCCGAAGATCTTGTAACGCACCGTTTTGCCCTCGATAAGGTGTCGGACGCTTACGCGCTCATGGCACAAGGCAAGTGCGGCAAGGTCGCGGTGGTTTTCGACGAAGAGTTAAATAACAGGAGAACGATATGAATGCGGCACTGCAGGGCGGCACCGTTGCGTTACGCACCGGCATCCACGGCGGGGCGTTCCGGTCCGCCCCCGACGGCGTGGATCCCGCGACGGTGCCCGTAAAGATCCTTCCCACGGGCGCGCGCCTGCCGGTGATCGGCCTCGGGACGTTCGGCAACGATCGTTACGACGGTGAGCGGATCGCCGAGGCGGTGAAAGACGCCATCGGCCTCGGGTACCGGCATATCGATTGCGCTTCGGTATATGGGAACGAGGCCGCGATCGGCGGCGCCCTGCAAAGCGTCATGCGGGAAGGCCTTGCCCGTGAGGAGCTGTGGATAACCTCCAAACTATGGAATGACCGGCATGCGGAGCGGGACGTGATTCCCTCCTGTGAGAAATCGCTTCACGATCTCGGGCTCGATTATCTCGATCTCTACCTTATCCACTGGCCGTTTCCCAATTTTCATGCGACCGGCGTCGATGTCACCTCGCGAGACCCCAACGCCAAGCCCTATATCCACGATAATTACATGAAGACGTGGCGGCAACTCGAGGAACTGGTAAAGCGGGGACTGGTCCGGCATATCGGGACCTCGAATATGACGATCCCGAAGATGAAGCTTCTGCTGCGCGATGCCGAAATCAGACCCGTTACCAATGAGCTCGAACTGCATCCGCATTTTCAGCAGCGGGAACTCTTCGATTTCCTTGTCGACAGCGGAATAGTCCCGATCGGTTTTTCGCCCATCGGTTCACCGTGCCGGCCCGAGCGCGACCGTACGGCAACCGACACGGTGGATACCGAAGATCCGGTTATCGTGAAAATCGCGAACCGTCTCGGCGTTCACCCGGCGGTGGTATGCGTCAAATGGGCCGTCCAGCGCGGGCAGGTGCCGATTCCGCTCTCGGTGACGCGGAGCAAGTACCTTGCCAATTTAAAGGCGACCGTTTCGGAGCCGCTTACCGATGACGAAATGCTTGCCGTTTCCCGGATCGATAAAAACTGCCGGCTGGTGAAGGGCCAGGTATTTCTGTGGAAAGCCGGACAGACCTGGGAGGATTTGTGGGACCTCGATGGGGTGATCGCCTCCTGACGCGATACCGCCGGTACCTGCAGGTACATCTTTTTTCGACGATAGGAGCCTTCCTCCGATGAAATCAATGTTCAAGACCGATGACGGCCGGAACTATGTCTTTACCTTCACGCTTGTCTGCTCGCTGTTTTTCCTGTGGGCGCTCTGCAACGGGATGATCGACGTGCTGAACAAGCATTTCCAGAATACGCTCCATATTTCAAAGGCCCAATCGGCGTTCGTGCAGTTTTCAAATTACATGGGATACTTTCTCATGGCGCTCCCGGCGGGAATCCTGGCCAGGCGATTCGGCTACAAAGCGGTCATCATTCTCGGGTTGCTGCTCATCGCGGCCGGCGCGCTGTGGTTTATTCCGGCAACCGGCATCAACACGTTTCCCGCCTTCCTCCTGGGTCTATTCATCATCGCAACCGGCATGACCTGCCTCGAAACGGTGGCCAATCCCTACACCACGATTCTTGGTCCCGCCGAGATGGGTCCGGCCCGCATCAACCTGGCGCAGTCCTGCAACGGGGTGGGATGGATCTTCGGTCCGCTGGTCGGCGGGCAGATCATCCTTTCGGCGACCAGGGAGGTCAATACCAGCAATGCATCGCTTGCCAAGCCCTACATGATGATCGGCGCGCTGGTCATCGTGCTCGCCCTTGCCTTCATTTTTTCGAAAATCCCGGAAATCCATGCGGAAGAGGAGTCGAAATCCGAGAAAGCAACCGGCGTATCGCGGTCGATCTGGAAGCGCAAGCATTTTACGATGGCGATTCTCGCCCAGTTTCTGTATGTTGCGGCGCAGACCGGCATTTTCAGTTTCTTCATCAATTATTTCGTCGAAAATTCCGGTGTTTCCGATCGGGTGGCCTCGAAATGGCTGACCGTCGGGTTCGGCCTCTTCCTTGCCGGACGGCTCTTCGGCAGCTGGCTTATGCGTCGCCTGAAGGCGCATATCATGCTGGCGACCTTTTCCGCCGCGGACGCCATCCTCATGGTTCTCATTCTCATGTTCCACGGTAAAATCGGCGCCGGAGCGGTGCTTATGAGTTTTTTCTTCATGTCCATCATGTATCCGACCATCTTCGCCCTCGGTATCCGCGGTCTCGGCGAGCATACCAAGCAGGCATCGTCATTCATCGTCATGGCTATCGTGGGCGGCGCCATCATGCCCATGATCATGGGAAAAATCGCGGATGTCGCATCGATGCGGATCGGTTTTATCGTCCCGCTCGTCTGCTTTATCGCCATCGGGCTCTACGGCATGTCGTGGCAGAAGCTTGAAGCGGCGGATGCCGCGTAGTTGAACGCAGGGAAATACACCATTGAAAGGATATTCGCATGCTTAAAGGAATCCCCCCGATCATCTCGCCCGACCTGCTCAAGATCCTCATGGAGATGGGGCATGGCGACGAGCTCGTCATAGCCGACGGTAACTTTCCGGCCGCAACCATCGCGCAGCGGCTCGTCCGAAGCGACGGCAACATGGTGCCCGAAATGCTCGAAGCGGTGCTGAAATTTTTCCCGCTCGATAAATATGTGCCGAAGCCGGTCGCGCTCATGGCCCTGGTCCCCGGCGACACCTACAAGCCGGAAATATGGGACACCTACCGTTCCATCTGCAAGAAGCAGGAGTTTTTCACGGATTTCGAATCGGTCGAACGGTTCGCTTTTTACGAACGGGCAAAGAAGGCGTTTGCCGTGGTCGCTACGAGCGAGACCTCGCTCTACGCGAACATCATCCTGAAAAAGGGTGTCGTGGTCGAGTAAGGCGCCTTCGTACGGTGCTCCATCGGCTCATTTTCATTACACGACTATCACGGTACGTAACGGCAGGGGAGAGTCGGCATCATGGGGGAAATAATGTCGGGAAACCGTCTTCAGGGCGCGCTGCCGAAAATCGGCATCCGTCCGGTTATCGATGGCAGGAGAAAAGGAGTCCGGGAATCGCTCGAAGCCCGTACCATGGAAATGGCGCGCTCGGCGGCACGTCTCCTGTCGGAAAATCTCCGGCACATAAGCGGGGAAAAGGTGGAGTGTGTCATTGCCGACACCTGTATCGGCGGCTTTGCCGAATCGGCCCGCGCGGCGGAAAAATTCTCCCGTGAAGGGGCAATGGCCTCCCTCACGGTGACCCCGTGCTGGTGTTACGGTTCCGAAACCATGGACATGGACCCGCTCCGTCCCAAGGCGGTATGGGGATTCAACGGCACCGAGCGGCCGGGCGCCGTCTATCTGGCGGCCAGCCTCGCCGGGCATGCCCAGAAAGGGCTTCCCGCCTTCGGCATTTACGGTCGCGATGTGCAGGATGCCGACGATACCTCGATCCCGCCCGATGTGCGGGCCAAGCTTCTCCAGTTCGGCCGGGCGGCCGTCGCCGTCGCCGCCATGCGCGGTAAGTCCTATCTCGGCATGGGCGGCGTCTCTATGGGGATCGCCGGCTCCATCGTGAATCCCGACTTCCTGGAAAGTCATCTCGGCATGAGCTACGAAGGCATCGATATGTCGGAGTTCATCCGCCGGATCGAGGAGGGTATTTACGATAAGGAAGAATACGCCCGTGCGCTCGCATGGGTGAAAAAGTCCTGCATCGAGGGGGCGGATTATAACGCGACGCCGCTCTCGAAGGATAAAAAGGAGAAGGACTGGGAGTTCATCGTCAAGATGGCGATGATCGGCCGCGACCTCATGATCGGCAATCCCGCGCTTGAAATGCTCGGGTTCGGGGAAGAGGCACTCGGCCACAATGCCATCGCCGCCGGGTTCCAGGGGCAGCGGCAGTGGACCGACCACTTTCCTAACGGCGATTTCCTCGAAACCATGCTCACGACCTCCTTCGACTGGAACGGCATCAGGCAGCCCTTCATCGTGGCCACGGAAAATGACTTTCTTAACGGGATCGCCATGCTTTGGGGGCATCTCCTGACCGGCACGGCGCAGATCTTCTCCGATGTGCGGACCTGCTGGAGTCCGGAGGCGGTGAAGCGCGTGAGCGGCATTGCCCTCTCCGGCGACGCGCAGGACGGCGTCATTCACCTCATCAATTCCGGCGCCACCTGCCTCGACGGGACCGGAGGGCAGTCCAGAGACGGCAAGCCGGTCATGAAGCCGTTCTGGGAGATCACTCCCGGCGATGTCGACGCCTGTCTCAGGATGGCCCGGTTCTGCCCGGCGGATTACGGTTATTTCCGGGGAGGCGGTTTTTCGACGACATTCGAGACGACCGGCGGCATGCCGGTGACGATGTCTCGTGTCAATTGGGTCAAGGGGCTCGGCCCGGTGCTCCAGATTGCCGAAGGGCGGACCGTCGACCTTCCCGCGACAATCGGTGCCAAAATCATGGACCGTACCAACCCCACCTGGCCGACGACCTGGTTTGCGCCGCGCCTTACCGGAAAGGGTGCTTTCCGGGAGGTGTATTCGGTCATGAACAGCTGGGGGGCGAACCACGGCGCCGTCAGCTTCGGTCATATCGGCGCCGACCTCATCACGCTCGCCTCCATGCTGCGGATTCCGGTATACATGCACAACGTGCCTGAAGAGCGGATCTTCCGCCCCGCGGCGTGGAACTCCTTCGGCACGTCCGACCTCGAGGGAGCCGACTTCCGGGCCTGCGCCAACTACGGGCCGCTCTACGGCCTGGAGTAATCCGCGGTCATGGCGCAAACGCTGAATTTCTGCGCCCTGGATCTTGGCGCCGAGAGCGGCCGGGTCATGCTCGGCCGTTTCGACGGCAACCGGCTAACCCTCACCGAGGAGCATCGCTTCGCGAGCGCCCCGGTGCGGCTGCCCGACGGCCTGCACACCGATGCGCTCCGCATCTGGACCGAACTCAAGGCCGGCATCGCGCTCGGTTGCCGGGGCGATGCCGTTTCCGGCATCGGCATCGATACCTGGGGGGTCGACTTCGCGCTGCTCGACCGCCTGGGCGGCCTGCTTGCCAACCCCTACCACTACCGCGACAGCCTGACCGACGGTATTCTCGACAAGGCATTTGCCCGCGTTCCGCGACGGGAAATCTTCTCGCAGACCGGTTTGCAGTTCATGCCGATCAATACCCTCTACCAGCTCTACGCCCTCAGGCTCCGCTCCTCGCCGCTCCTTGACACGGCGGAGCGGCTCTTGATGACGCCGGACCTTTTCAACTACTGGCTCTGCGGACGGATGGCGAACGAGTTCACCATTGCCACCACCTCCCAGTGTTTCAATCCGCTGGTCGGCGACTGGGCATGGCCGCTGATCGAAAAATTCGGCCTGCCCGCCCGCCTCTTCGGTCCGATCGTCGCTCCGGGTACCGTTCTTGCACCCCTGCGTCCGGAGCTGGCCGGCGAACTCGGGCTCGCGCGTGGCATCCCGGTGATTGCACCGGGATGCCACGACACGGCGCTCGCCATAGCGGCGGTTCCCGCGTCCGGGCCGGAATTCGCCTATATCAGTTGCGGCACGTGGTCGATCATCGGCGCCGAACTCGACAAGCCGTGCATTACCGATGAGAGCCTGGCCGCAGACTTTACCAACGAGGGGGGGGTGGCCGGCACGTTCCGCTTCCTGCGGAATCTTACCGGTCTCTGGATCCTGCAGGAGTGCCGGCGCGACTGGAGCAGGAGCGAAGAGGAACTCACCTATTCGCGCCTTTCCGAAATCGCCGCATCGTCGGCCGGGCTCGTTTCGTTCATCAATCCCGACGATCCGGGGTTCGCCGCTCCGGGGAACATGCCGGAGCGCGTGAGGGCCTTCTGTTCGAAAACCGGCCAACTCGTTCCCGAAGGCAAGGGTGCGCTGGTCAGGTGCATCCTGGAAAGTCTGGCGCTCAGCTATCGCCGCGGACTCGAACGGCTGGAGGGCATTCTCGGCAAGCGGCTCGACCCGATCCATCTGGTCGGCGGAGGGTCGCGGAACAGGCTCCTCTGCGCCTTTGCGGCGAATGCGACGGGCCGGACGGTCGTCGCCGGTCCGGTCGAGGCCACGGCCATCGGCAATGTGATCATGCAGGCGATCGCTCTGGGCAAAATCGGTTCGATAGGGGAGGGGAGGGAGTGCGTGCGCGGCTCATTCGAGGTGACGACTTACGAACCGCACGACGTCGATGCGTGGGAAGAGGCATATTCGCGGTTTAAAAATCGGTAGATTTGCATCCTTGAATACGATTGAATATATTTGAATATACGGGAGGTGCCTTTATGTCTAAAACAATAACCCTGCGCGTCGGCGACGATGAGTATCGGATGATTAAAAAAGCGGCCGACGGCGCGAAACGGACCATTTCAAATTTTCTGGAAGTTGCAGCTATCGCCTATCTGTCGCAGGAAACCTATGTTTCCGATGCTGAAATGAAGGACATCATGGGCGATAAAGATCTGCTGCGGGAATTACGGCAGGGGGCAAAGGAAATGAAAGAGGGGAAGTATCGCCTTGTCGGCTGAATTCAGGATTGCGGAATGCGTACAGTTTCAAAAGATAATGCGAAAGCCGCAGTTTGCACCGCTCTATCCCAAAATTGTCGATTACGTCTACCCGCAGCTCCGGCATAACCCCTTTTTTGGCCAGAATATTAAAAAGCTCAGGGGCGAATTTTCCGCGTTTTACCGGTATCGCCTCGGCTCATTCAGGCTGTTCTACACTATCGATGCCGACAATACCATCGTGTTCGTGGCAACCGTGAAAGATCGCAAAGAGGCTTATTAATACCGGCGTGGGTTCGAGTGCCGACAAAAAGAGCCGATTATAAGCCCGCACCCTCTCCCGCCGCCATGCCGGTGCTCCAGCAAACCTGTAAATTATAGCCGCCGGTCGGACCGTCGAGGTCGAGTATCTCCCCGGCAAGAAAAAGGTTTTCGACGATTTTCGACCGCATGGTTTTCGAATCCACCTCTTCCAGGCTGACGCCGCCCGCCGTGACGGTCGCCTTGTCAAAATCAGCAACGCTTTCGACCTCGAAACGGAACCGCTTCAGGAGATCGACGACCCTTCCCCGCTCCTCCCGGGTGACGGCATTGGCGGCTTTCCCTGCGTCAATTCTGGAAAGGGCGATGACGATTGGCACCAGTTTATCGGGGAGGAGCATGCCCGCAACGGTTTTCAGGAGCTTGTTGCTGTTTTTCGAAAACAATTCCACCAGGAGTGCATCCGCTTCGGCATGGTCCTTTTCCGGAAAAAAATCCAGGCAGATAGTTACCGCGCCGGGAAGATTTTTCCCGACCGCTTTGCTCAGGTCCAGAACGGCGGGACCGCTCAGGCCGGTGCGGGTAAACAAAACGTCGCCGGTAGCGGCCGCGATTTTTTTATCGTTCTTGAATGCCGTCAGCGGGAGATCCCGCAGGCTCAGGCCCTGCAAACGGCCGGCGGTCGGGCCTCTCGTCGTGATGGCGCACAGGGCCGGAATCGGCGTGACGACCGTGTGGCCGAGGCTTTCGAGCCACCGGTAGGCGTCCCCGGTCGAACCGGTTCCGGGATACGATTTCCCGCCGGTGGCAAGGACATAGTGGCCGGCAAAAACCTCCTCGCCCGTTGCGAGGATAAGCTTTTCGATCCGGGTATTTTGCTTGATGATCGCGGAGACTGCCGCATCGGTCCTGAGTTCGACCCCCTCACCCTTCATCCAGCCGACGAGCGCATCCAGGACCTCCCGGCCGCGGTCGCTTTCCGGGAAAACCCGTCCGCGCTCTTCGACCTTGGTCGCAACGCCCCGGTCATTGAAAAAGGCGATTGCGTCGTCCGCATCGAACCGGGTGAGGGAGGAGATGAAAAAACGGCCGTTCCGGCCGTACTGCCCGGCCATTACCCGCGCCGGAAAGGAGACATTGGTGAGGTTGCAGCGTCCGCCGCCGGTCAGGAGCAGTTTGATCCCCGGCCGGGTGTTCTTTTCGAGGAGGATGACGCGAGCGCCGGTCGCGGCCGCCCGTCCGGCGGCCGTCATGCCCGCAGGTCCCGCGCCGATGACGGCGATGTCGTAGTTCATCATGGTCTTTACAAATATATATTTACCCGGTTCCTTCCGGCAATCGCTTGCAATGACAGCCTATAAGTTGTATATTCATGGTATGACCGGCAGCGAACTCGTTAAACTGCTCAGGAAAAACGGGTGGACGGAGGATCGGGTCGCCGGCAGTCACCACATCATGGTCAAGGCGGGCAGGCGTTCCGTGCCGGTTCCGGTCCATGGAAAAAAGGATTTGCCGAAAGGGTTGGTCGATGCCATATGCCGGCAGGCCGGGATAAAAGTATAGCGCCATTGGAGGTTATTTCATGAACTACTATGCAAAAATTACGAAAGCGGGTGGGGCATACCTGGTTTCTTTTCCCGACCTTGAAAATATCAACACGTACGGCGATACGCTTGAGGAAGCCTTGAAAAATGCCGCCGAGGCATTAAACGGCTCGCTTGAGGCCGATTTCGATCGCGGCTATACACTGCCCGAACCGAAGGCGATGAAAGGCAGGAATAAGTACCGGATCGAGGTCGCGCCGCATATCGAGATAGCGTATATGCTCCGCAGGTTAAGGAACGAGCTTTCACAAAAAGAAATTGCCGCCAGGCTCGGGATCACGCCGCAGGCGTACCAGAAGCTTGAAAATCCGAGGAAATGCAACCCGACGATAAAGACGCTCGAAAAAATCGGGATTGCATTGAATAAGCGGCTCCAGGTGGCGTTTGCGTGATCTCCTCCGTACTATCGTACCGCCCCTCATCCCCGTAAACGATGCTGCCGTCGGAGACGGTGCCGACAATGATGCCGTAATGGTGCTTTTTTCCGTACTCCTTGAGATACACGTTCACCTTATCAAAAACCCCTTCCATCTTCTTCTGGCGCAGTTCATCGATCCTCCGCATATTCCCCTGCCGGAAGTTGTTTACTTGCTGCGCACAGAATGGGCATCCTCCTCACCATTATTGGAACATGCAGACTTCTCG
>CAZYYB010000076.1:0-15975 GCA_964651515.1 uncultured Fibrobacteraceae bacterium | reverse complement strand
GCTTGAAGAGCGGCGCCCAGTTCACGACTTCGCCGGGCGCGATGATGACCCCGCCCGCGTGCATTCCCGCCTGCCGCGCGAGCCCTTCGAGCACCCCTGCATGCCGGAAAAGCTCCCCGAACTGCGGGTTGGATTTGATCGCGCGGCTGAGCTCGCCGTTTTTCTCGATCGATTCCTTCAGGTTCTTCTCGTTGACCATTGCCGAAAGCCGGTTCGCTTCGGACAAGGGGATATCCATTGCCCGCGCGACATCCTTCACCACCATCTTCGCCTTCATGCGGATAAAGTTGATGATCTGGCTTACCGCGTCGCGCCCGTACCGCTTGATGACATACTCGATCACCCGGCCGCGATCCTTGTCCGCGAAATCGATGTCGGCGTCGGGCATGGAGATGCGCTCGGGATTGAGGAAGCGTTCGAAGATGAGGTCGAACTTGATCGGATCGACCGCCGTGATGCCGATGACGTGCGCGACGAGGCTGCCCGCCACCGACCCGCGCGCACCCACCATGATGCCGAGCCGCTCCGCCTCCTGCACGAAGTCGCGGACAATGAGAAAGTAGCCGGTGAATCCCATGGAGCAGATGATCTTCAGCTCATAGTCGAGCCGTTCCACGAGGCCCGGCGTCACCTGCGCGTACTTTGCGGCGAGCCCCTGGTGCGCGATCGCCCGGAGGTACTCCTCGGCCGATGGGTAGGTCTGGGGGAACGGCGGCGTCGGCAGTTGCGGCTTCATCTTGATGGAGGCATTGCACCGCTCGGCGATATCGAGCGTGTTGGCGAAGGCCTCGGGCAGGTCGGGAAAGAGCGCCTGCATCTCGGCGGGCGATTTGAAGTAGATCTGGTCTGAGGAGAAGCGGTAGCGTTTCGGGTCGCTCATCGTGGTCTGCGTCTGGATGCAGAGCAGCACCTCGTGCGACGGGGAGTCCTCCCGGTTGAGGTAGTGGGCGTCATTGGCGACGATGAAGGGGATCCCGAGCTCACGGCCCAGGCTCAGTATTTCGGGAAGAACGGCGATCTCCTCGCTGATACCGTGGTTCTGCAGCTCGAAATAGAAATTCCTTTCGCCGAAAATCGAAAGGTATTCGAGCGCAAGGGTTTTCGCCTCCTCACGGTTTCCGCGTAAAAGAAGTTGCGGGATCGCCCCGGCGATGCAGGCGGTGGTGGCGATGATTCCGCCGGAGTATTTCCGCAATACCTCCATATCGATGCGCGGCTTGTAGTAAAACCCCTCCGAATAGCCGATGGAACTGAGGCGCATGAGATTTTTCCAACCCTCGTTATCCCGGGCGAGCAGGATGAGGTGGTGGTTGGAGCGCTCTTCCCGGCTCGACTGTTTGTCGAAGCGGGAACCCGGCGCGACATAGGCCTCAAAACCGAGAATCGGCTTGATGCCGGCATCCATGCACGCTTCAAAAAATTCAACCGCGCCGAACAGCCCCCCGTGATCGGTAATGGCGAGCGCGGGCATGCCGTACGATTTTGCACGGGCGACCAGATCGTCAATCCGGATCGCCCCGTCCAGGAAACTGTATTCGGTATGGTTATGCAGATGAACGAATGCCGGTTCTTTTTTCATGGCCTGCCCACTCCGATGCGCACGATTTTTCTGATGAAGAACTGCCGTTTTTTCCCGCCGGACTCGCTCCCGTCGAGCAGCGGTTCAGCCCCCCCGGAAACCGCCACCGGCAGAAAGGTATACAGACCTTTTTTCATGAGCGGGCTGCCGGAATAATCGATGGTCACCTCCTGCGTAGTCAGGATCGCATAGTCCACAATATGCATGGTTTCATTGAGGTCGAGCGCCTTGAGCCCGCTGCCGTATTTTTTTCCCTTGAGTACCATGGTATCGGATGGCCGTCCGGTTGCGGAAACGATGGGGTCGATCGCCCGTGCGGAAGGAGAGGGAGCTTCAGGGAGGCCCTGTGCAGGCGGTTCGGGCGTCGGCATGCGGAAGTCGTACCCCATTCCCGTCAACACCTTCCTGACCGACTCTCCGGCGCCCGGCTTTATCCGGAACACCGCAACGGCCGGTACGCGTTCGACGAGCCCGGCGAGCGGCTCGTACGAGGCAATTTCGTAGGTCACCTTCTCGTCGCAGGTGATGAGCATCGGGTCGTCGGCGATGTAGAGACGGTAATACTCCCGGATCCATTCGCGCAGCGTCTCCACGACATTCGCCGGTGTATTCCACCCGGCAAGCCAGGCGAGGATCGTTCCCCCGTCGAGACCCCGGGCCAGGCTGTCGTTCAGGGTGGATCGATCGATGGCCCCCTTGTATACCCGGTCGAGCGAGTGGAGGATGCCGACGCGGCCGAAGTGAAAGAGCTCCTCGGAGGAGATCTCCTGCGGAAGAACGGCGGCAAAATCGGGCATGACCACGATCGCCGGAGCCCCGGTCTGCGCGGCGGGCCGCCCCGACTCACTCTCTCCGGGGTGCGGGAGCGCCGCCTCGCCGCAGCGTTGTGCACCGAAAAAAATCTCGTCGCCGGCCCCGGCACAATCGACGATACCCGCCCATTGCAGGGTGAGCAGCGTTTTAAGCGCCTCTTGCCGGGCCTGCTCCGGAAAAAGCGCGAGGGGGAGCCAGCGCTCTCCGGCACGGCAGATAGCGGCGAGCAGCTCCATGCTCCACCCCCCCGCATAGCCGACAATGAACCGGGATAGTTCACCGATCCGGCTCTCGGGCGACCGGCTGAGCCACTCCTCGACGACGCCTCCCCGGCACCGGAATCCGGTTTCGTTCTCAACGATCATGCCGCTGGATTGGGCATAGCGGGTCATGCAATCGGCGCGATCCTGAACGCTGAAGCCGGGAAACGTGTCATGGGTCAGTCTCCCGATTTTAAGAAGCGAATTTTTGGTCAGGCCGCCCTGTTTTTTCTTGTCGAGCACCCCCTGGAGTGCAAGAACCATGACCGCGGTGATATCGATCAGGCAGTGCTCCGGCCGGGACGATGCGGTCGCTTCGACAACCTCACGGGGCGGTTCGGCATCGAGAAGCGTTTGCGCCATGAGCGGTCGCAGCGAGGGTTCGAATTCGGCAAACCCGAAATAGCGCACCGCCCCGGCGCTATCGCGCGCCGCATAGACCAGAAACGAGAGTATGGCAGGATCGCTCAGGTAGTCGCTCTTTTCCGGCACCGGGAGACCGCTTTCGCCGAAAAGGTAGGCGAGGGCGCAGAGCCGTTTCTCCGCTTCCGTGAGCTCCATAAAGCGCCTCTGAAGACCGGCGGGTTCCGAAAATGCGGCGACACGGTCCGCTAAAGCATTGGAGGAGAGAATCTTGCGGGTATCCCTCCCCGGCTCAAGGAAATGGTCGAAAAGCCAGGCAGAGGGAAACATCCTGATATACGCATCAAAGCTTGGGAAATTAGGCTTCATTCCGGCGTCATGAATTATCATTGGATGAGCACTGGTCGATGCGGTTTAACCGGCCGGCAGGGACGAAACGATGCCGGTACCCTGATGGAGCATTCAAAAATACATGCCGCGAAGAGCGGAAAAGCGCAGGAGAGTTTATGGGTTCGAGAGTTGGCGTGTTCGGAAATTGGAGAGTTTGAGGGGTCGAAGAGCGGAGAGTTGCGCAGTTTTTTATCGGACCGGTCTCCGATAAAGAATATTTCGGTAAATAGAGGCTGTCGATGAAAAGAACCATTGCTTTTTTGCCTTGAAATTTATATTTTATTCCTTCGTCGTGTATGGTACCTCAATTAATTGAAGCGAAGAAAGGATCTGGTTCATGGCAGTAACAATGGATTCCCACGTAGATATTGTAACCAAGCATTTCCAGAATATTTTCAAGACCTCCCCCACCGTACTTTCGCGGGCACCCGGTCGGGTCGAAGTCCTTGGAAATCATACCGATTACAACGAAGGTGTCGTTCTTTCCGCCGCTATCGACCGGGAGGTGTGGGTTGCCGTTTCAAAATCATCCGCGCGCGAGTGCGGTTTAACCTCGTGCCTTTTTCCGGAATCGGTTATCGTCAAAGAAATCGAGCCGTTCAAGGGGAAAAACACCTGGGTGAACTACCCTCTCGGCGTGTATCGGATGCTTCTGGATCGCGGGTATCCCGTTTCACCCTTCAATCTGGCTATTCACAGCACCGTGCCGCTGGGAGCCGGGGTTTCTTCGTCGGCGGCCATTGAGGTGGCGACCGCGTTAGCTTTTTGCGGACTCTTCGGCTTCCGGATCGATCCCACCGAACTGGCAAAAATCTGCCAGGCGGCGGAAAACAAATTCGTTGGCGCCAACTGCGGTCTCCTCGATCAATTTTCTTCCATGTTCGGCAGGGCGGGCCATCTGCTGTTCAGCGACTTTCGCTCGCTGCACCACGATGCAATCCCCATGGCCGGCAGCGATGTCACGCTCGCCATTACCCTGTCCGGCGTCACGCACTCTCTGGTCGCCGGGGAGTACAACAGCCGTCGCCGCGAATGCTACGAAGCGGCCAAATTCTTCTGCGCGAAAAACCAGACCGTCAAGATGCTCCGCGATGTCAGCATGACGCAGCTTCAGAGCGCCAAGGCGGAGCTCAATCCGCAGTATTTCAAGCGGGCGATGCATGTGGTCGGTGAGGATGAACGGGTATTTTCGGCAATGGAGCTCATAAAGAAGGGTTCGATGAAGGAGTTCGGCGCCCTCCTTTACCAGTCGCACGACAGCTCAATCAATAACTTTGAAAACTCCTGCCGTGAGCTCGATATCCTGGTCGACATCGCAAAATCGATCGACGGCGTCTATGGCGCACGGCTCACCGGCGGCGGATTCGGCGGAGCAACGCTGACCGTGCTTAAAACCGAGGTGAAGGACAAGTTCGGCGAAACGATCAAGCAGGAGTATAAGAAGCGCACCGGAAGGAATACGACGGTTCATTTTGCCCGGATTGCGGACGGCGCGAGCTTAGTAAACTGAGAAGGAAGTCAAAGGCCTCTGGTGGGGACACCGCGTAGCGGTGTCCCCACCAGAGCAGTAACATTTATAATTAATTTCACATCAAACATCACTCATTATATTCCTCCCCCGTCCGTATCTTACTCTGCAACGCCGTCGTCTCCTTCACATTCCCGATCAATATCGCGCCGACCAGCTTTTTGTCCCTTATAAAAAGATTCCTGTAGGTTCCGGCCGCATCGTCCTTGTCCCTGACCTGCACCACCCCCTCGTCGCCGACGATCGAGCCGACCGAGGCGAATTCGATCCCGGCTACCTTCAGGCGGGCCGAAGGAACCGATCCCGCAAAGGCGGTCTCATGCCCGAGGATCCTGTTTCCGCAGACGATCCCCTGCTCCCGCGCAGGCTGCCAGAGACCGTAGATCGTCCCTCCGCACTCGGCGCCGTCGCCGCACGCGTAGATCCCGGGACACGAGGTACGCATCCCCTCGTCCACGATGATCGCCCGATTGTGGGCAATGGCGGTATCCTTCACTATCGAGGTATGCGGCTTGATCCCGGCCGCAACCACCACGAAATCCGACGTCAGCGGTGCGGCGTTCCCGGTCGCAACCGCAACGCCATCGGCATTCCGCGAAATGGATTTTACCCGGGCGCCGGTTACAAATGAGAGTCCCCTCGCCTCCAGCAGGCCGCGAAGCAGCGCCGAGCCTTCGTGGTCGAGCTGGTGCGGCAGGAGCCGGTCAAACACCTCGACGACCGTAACAGTGAGGCCGAGGGAGACCAGCGCGAAAGCGGACTCGATTCCCGATAAGCCGCCCCCGATGATCACCGCATTTTTCCGGGTCGCGGCAAAGGCGCGAATCTTTTCGGCATCGGCGATGCTCCGGAGGGTGAACACCCGGTCGCCGTCGATGCCCGGCACCGGCGGCACCCGGCACGAAGCGCCCGCGGCGATGACCAGCGTATCGTAGAACACCGATCCCCCCGATTGGTCGATGACTTTTCCCCGGGCGGTGTCTATCCCGGTTACCTGGCTCCCAAGCCGCAGGTCGATCCCGTTTTTTTCATACCAGCTCCCGCTGTGGATGACAATCTGCCCGGCCGATGATTTGCCTGCCAGCACCTCGATGAGACGCGGGCGGGAGTAAAAAGGGTAGTTCTCATCGGAAAGGATGGTTATCCCGGACTCTTTATCCTCTTTCCTGATCGTCTCGGCAACGCTCACTCCGGCGACGCCGTTGCCGATAATCACTATTCTCATGAAAATCTCCCTGGGGATCGGTTGAAACGATGCATGCAGCCTTAGCTTATTCCGCCATACAATAGGCGCGCGAGGGGATAAAAATAGCAAGAGCCCGAAGCGGCAATGGGATGAAACAGGCGGAAGGGGGGGGCTCGCCGATAATGGTCGGCCGGGACGGCACTTTCGTGGACCGCACCGCTATTGCAACCGCATCACCGTCGCCCGGTTGCCGTTGGAAACATCGATGAATGCGACATAGAGATGGCCGCTGGAGATCGCCAGCTGCTGCTTGATGGCAAGCCCGGAGAACTGCCGCGCTCCCACGGCCCGCCACTGCGACCCGTTGAAGCTCATGACCGTGGTACTCCCTCCGTCCGAAAAGGCGACATAGGGCGTGCCGTTCCACAGCGCAAGCGACAGCGACGATATGGCGGCGCCGGAGAATCCCCGGTTGCCGACCACGTTCCATTGCGTTCCCGTGTAGTACAATACCGTGGCCATGTTCCCGGCGGCGGCATCGCTGTACGCCAGGTACGGGATGCCGTTGCCCAGCGCAAAGGAGTGCGTGGAGGTGACCGTGTTGCCGATTATCCCGAGGGTATCCCATTGCCCGTTGCCGTATTGGAGAACCTTGAGCGTGGTATCGGCGTAGTAACTGACATAGGGTATGCCGTTCCATACCGCCACCGTCCCCGGAACCGCGGAACCGGCGGACAATGCCCCGGTTTTAATCCAGCCGTTATTGACATAATAACCGACGGACAGCGCCTGGCCGGAGTAGAGCCCCAGATAGGGCATGCCGCCGGCCGCACAAAGGGACCCGGCGGAAATCGCCGCATAACTTGCGGTCCCCGATGAATCGATGGGCGGCAGCGTCTGCCACTGGGAGGCGGAAAATTGCACCACCGCTATTTGGCTGCCGTTGAGATTGTAGGCCATGCAGGGCGTGCCACCCGCAACGGCAAGGGCCGTTCCGTATACCGGTCCCAGGGTGAAGCCCGCGGGGCCGAGCGGCGCCCACTGCCGGTTTACGAACCGCATAACCGTCGCTGCGGAGTTATTGGCGATATCCTGGAACGCCAGGTAGGGAGTATCGTTCGATACGGCGAAGGAGGGGTAGTTGATCTGGCCCGCGGTGAACCCCGCTCCCCCGAGCGGTACCCATCTCCCGACCTGCAGTACCATGGTGTCCGATGCAACGTTGCCATGGTTATCGGTCACCCGCAGGATGCACGGCCAGGCGTTCACCAGGGAATCGGGCGTCACGATGACCGTATCGCCGGTTGCCGTGGTGCGGAACCCCGAGTTGCCGATATTCCACTCCCATTTTACGATATGACCGAACCGGGATGTCGCTTTCCCATGCAGCGCGAAAAGGGAATCCATGAAGACCGCGCTGTCTTTTCCCGCAAAGGGGATCGGCAGATCCTGGATAATGACGACGGCGATGCTGTCCCGCCAGACCACCCCCGAAGCATCGGTTGCCGCAACTTTGACAACATGGGTTCCCGCGGCGGGCCATACCAGGTGAAGCGTATCGCTGCCGACGGAATCGGCCGGGGAAACGGTGCGGAGGGGTGTCGACGAGGTGTCTTCCAGCCAGACAAGCTTATTTATGCACTTTGTAACATTCTGGTATCCGGCGATTACCCTGATCGAGTCTAAAATCGACGTGGTATCGTTCACGGTACCGATCTCGCTCATCTGCAGGTAGGTGGTGACCAGGTAGCGAGGGGCCGCCATGATGCTGATGCCGCTGCTCAGCCCTCCCTGGACATCGCTCGTGTCCACACAGCAGAGCTTGTACTCGAAGGTATAACCGGACGCACAGGTGGTATCGCGGTAAAACGTGTCCGTGATGAGCGTTGTGGTAAGCGGGGCGAGAATCGTATTGAGATCCACGTTTTTCCGGTAGATGCAGTATCCCGGCACGGCCGGAGAATTGATCCGGTTCCAGGACAGGCTCACCGTCTGATGCAGGGTATCGTAGGTTGCCTGCAACCCGAACGGCACCGGGATGATCGAATACAAGACGCTCAGCTGGAGGGGTTTGGGGAGCACCGTATCGACCCCGGATCGGATGGTAAACGATGTGTCCATGGGTATATAACGGTTGAGCGTGGTAAGGATCCGGACACGATAGGTGCCCTGTGCCAGGTTTTGCACGCTGAAATTGCCGGAAAGGTCGGTCGGCACCGCCCATATCGAGGTACCGATGAAGAGCAGCAGAACCGTTCGGGGATCGTCCCCCGGCTGGAGCCGGATGACGCCGCTGACGCTTCCCGGCGCCAGAAGCGTACAGGCCGGCACCGAGATGCGCGCAGCGCCGATTTTAATGGCGCCGATAAAGGAGTAATTGCCCTGCCCGCTCCCGAGGGCATTATAGGTATCCGCCGGCAGTGAATCGAAACGGTAGCCGCCGGTGTCATCGGTCGTGGCGGCAAAGAGGGGATTGCCGCCGCTTGAGGTGGGATCCTGCGAAGCGGGAATGAAACTGATCGCGGCGCCGCCGGCACGGGAACCGTCGGCGTTATAAACAATTCCCGTGACGCGGGCATTACCGGTATCGGTGCCGCCATTGCCGTTCGGGGAGACGCAGGCAAGGATAATTGCCGATGCCGCAGCGAAAACCCAGGGAACTGTCCGCTTGAAATTCATACCTCTCGCTCCGTGTTGGGGGCGCTTTTCGTGAGCGGAAAAAGCTGGAAATTTATCTGATACACCCGCTCACCCGCGGCATTTTCGGCGAGGGAGAGTATTTCTTTTCGCAATGCATCGATTTTAACCCGGATAACGTCGAACTGATCTTCATTAATATAAATTGTTGACGCAGTAATATTTCGTTCATTCTTTGCAATGCGATCGAAAGATTCCAGGGCAAGGGTTCCCATCGAACGATGAAAATTCAGGACGGCGAGGGAATTGACCTCCCGGTCGGTGGCAATGAGCGACGCCGTTTGAACGTAGCGATTGCCGTCGGGCCGGATCATCCCGAGCTTGAGCAGGAGCTCGATCGAACGCTTCGCCTTGGCGGCCGTAATCGGCGGAACGAGCATCCGGGCGAGTGTTTTCGGATTTCCGTCGAATTCCCTGCTGGTGACGAGCTCGCGGATGACCGGATTGTACCAGTTGCTGTAGTATTCATACTGGTGTTCCTCGATCTTATTGACGCTGCTGTCTTTTCGCGCCGTCGCCATGCGGCCGAAATGCAGGTTTTTTTCGGAGCTGCTCTTTGCCTGGGAAAAATTGACCATGCATTCGAAATAGTCCGATTCGGCGCGGGAGAGTTTGAACACATCGGCAATCCGGTGGCAGAGGTACTGGGTAAGATTGCGCTTTCCCTGCATGACAAGCAGAATAAAGTTTGAGGTGGCGAGGTCAAGCCTGCGGGCCAGCCAGCGATGGGAAAAAGCGTAATCGTACTTTTTGCGATCCACGAAATACGCTTTCAGGTATTCGCGGTAGTCGGTAAACCCGAAAATATTGACCATGGCATCGGCCTCCCTTACCTGATAATTTAACGCCGGCGGAAGGTGCTGTCAACACTGCCGCACATTTTTCGTGTTCTTCCAGAACACACCCCCGGTAAACCCGAGCCCGATAACCGTGGAAAAATGGCGCGCCGCGCCGCGGAAGGCCCATCGCCTTTGCCGAAATCACTCGAAGTTGGAACACACTCCCGCGCGACGACGGCAGGCACCTTCCGGATGCGGATTCTATTACCGGACGGCCCGGAACCTATTTTTTACCCTTATGACCCCTTTAAAAACCATTCTGGACCGTGATTTTCTCCCTTTCGTCGAAAAACCGCTTCGCTATGTCGGTGCCGAGTTGAATATCGTTACCAAGGACCCGTCGGCGGTGAACCTGCGCGGAGTGCTCTGCTTTCCCGACCTGTACGATATCGGGATGTCCCATCTCGGGCTCCAGATCCTGTACCACATTGTCAACAAACACCCTGCCTGGGCGGCCTCCCGCTGCTTCCATCCCTGGACCGATGCCGAGGAGCGCATGCGCGCCCTGGGGATTCCGCTGTACTGCCTCGAATATCGTCTGCCCGTCCGGGAGGCCGACTGGCTGGGATTTTCGATCCAGTACGAACTGCACTGCACCAACATGCTGAACATGCTCGACCTTGCCGGCCTCCCCGTCTATTCCCGCGAACGGGGAGCGGGCGACCCGATCGTGATCGTCGGCGGACCCTGCATGGGCAACCCGGAGCCGATCGCCGATTTTGTCGATGCCTGCGTGATCGGGGACGGCGAGGAGGCGATCGTTTCGATCTGCCGTTTGCTGGAACGCCATAAGCGGACCGGAACCCCGCGAAGCGAAACCCTGGCGGCGCTGGCCTCCATCGAAGGCGTCTACGTTCCCTCACTGTGCAAAACCGTTCGGGTGGGAGGGTTCACCGTCCCGGAGCCCGGAGGCTGCCGACCGGTGAAGGCGGCAAAAATCGGTGAATTGCAAAGCGGTAACTACCCTGAAAAACCCCTGGTGCCGATCATCGATATCGTGCACCACCGGCTCGGCGTTGAGGTCATGCGCGGGTGCACCCGCGGGTGCCGGTTCTGTTCGGCCGGAACCTACTACCGCCCCGTTCGCGAACGGAAGCCTTCGGCCCTCCTCAAAGAGATAGAAGGGTGTATCGCCACCACCGGGTGGCGTGATATCGGCCTGCTCAGCCTCTCCACGGCGGATTATTCGCATCTGGGCACGCTGCTCGAATCGGCGAGGTCCCTGAAAGAGCGCTATCGCGCCGGCATTGCGCTCCCCTCGACCCGCATCGACGCATTGACGGAAGACCAGTTCGCCCTGCTCACCTCGGTAACGCCGGTTTCATCCCTCACCATAGCGCCGGAAGCGGGGAGCAACCGGTTACGGCGCGTCATCAACAAGGACTTTTCCGATGAGGTGATTTTCGCCACGGTGCGGACCCTGCTTGACCGCAACGTCCAGACCATCAAACTGTACTTCATGATCGGCCTGCCCACCGAACGGGATGATGACATTCAGGGCATCATCGGCATGGTGTCCAAAATTGCCGGTATGGCCCGGAGCGCCTCGCAGCGGCGGCAGATCAATGTTTCAATTTCGCCGTTTTCACCGAAATCACAGACGCCGTTCCAGTGGGAGGCGATGGAGGCGCTCTCCTCCCTCAATGCGAAAAACACGGCGATCAAGGGCGCCCTGCGACATTTTAAAAACGTGAAGGTTTCGTGCCGGAAGGTCGAGGTGACGCTTCTGGAAACCGTCGTGGCGCGCGGGGACCGGAGGGTCGGCGACCTGATTCACGCGGCGTGGAAAAACGGCTGCCGGTTCGACGGCTGGGATGAGAAGTTCGATTTCAGCCGATGGGAACGCGCCGCGACCGCGACGGCACTCGATTTTGCGGACTACTGCCGCGAGCTGCCGGTTGAACAGCCGCTCCCCTGGTCGACCGTCGAAACCGGCGTTTCGCTCGAATTCCTCCGACGCGAACGCGACCTTTCCCGCACCGAAACCGTCACGCCGGATTGTCGTCGCGAAGCGTGCAGCCTCTGCGGCGCCTGCAACCCGTACGAGCGAACGACGCAGGGTAACAGTTCGGAAGAATCGGAGGTTCCCGATGCCGAAACGGCAAAGCCGACGGCTTCGCCGAACGGCCGCCAGTACCGTTACCGGTTTATCTACCGCAAGGGCCCGACCGTCCGCTTCCTCGGCCATATCGATATGGCCGCGGCCGTCCATCGGGCGGCGACGGCACGGGGCTTTCCACTGCTCTATTCGCAAGGGTTTCAGCCCCATCCGCGCATCGCCTTCGGGCCTCCGCTGCCCTTCGGCGTCACCGGAAAGGCCGAGGCATTCGACATGCTGACGACGGCGCCGCTCAAGGGCGATCCGCTGATCCTGAATACCATGCTCCCCCCCGATCTTCTGGTGCTCTCCTGCCGCCCCATTGCCGAACACGCCCCCTCCCTGTCCTCCTCGATTGTCGCCGCTGCCTACCGGATCGAGGTGCTCGGCGATGCCCCGGATATCGCCACCATGCGTAGTGCGGTGGACACGGCGGCCGCTTCGGCTTCACTGCCGGTGAAAATTGTGCGGGACGGCGCGGCAAAGATCAAGGAACTGCGGCCGCTCATCCTCGATCTCACGGTCGGGCCGGGCAAAAACCCGGGTGAAATCTCCGGCATCGAGGCGCTGCTCTCGCTTGAACCGGGCAAAACGTGCAAGCCCTCAGAGCTTCTCGAATCGTTATTCCCGGGAAGCAGGTTTTCCGACTTTGCGGTCGAAAGAACGGAGTGTTTCTGCAGGGAGCAGGGGAAGCTGGTTACACCGGCGGCGGCGCCATAAACGATGCACGAGCCTCTCGGGGCGTCGCGCGTTTTCGGTCACGGGACGATTTTATCAGCAGGGTCAGGATATACAGCACTATTCCCGCCATACCGGCGAAAAGGCTCGGGAAAAAAAGCGGCGGGGTGAACCCGAGCTCTACGGTATGCGATCCCTTTTCGAGGGGTATCCCGAGGAACCCGATATTCGCGACGATCGGTGAAACCGTTCTTCCATCCACCGTCGCCCGCCATCCTTTATCGTAGGGTATCGAAAAAAACAGGATCTTGTTTTTCGCAACGGCTATCGTACCCCGCAGGGCATTCTGACCGAACCGGCTCACGACCAGGGTATCCTGTTTCCGCCGGGCGACATCCGCGGCATAACGGTCCAGCGGGTACTGCGGCGCCGTGTCGACCGCCGCCGTCGGGAGAAACGCCGCCGCCGGAATCCCGCTGTCGACGACGACCGCCCTTTGCAGCATGATTATTTTCTGCTCGTTCGAAAGCGTATGGAATTTTTTATAACGGATGCATGAGTCATAAGTAAACCCGAGCGGAAGAAACAGGCGGTTCTTCAAGATGGTGATGTTTCCGACCCTGGCGATCGAATCGTATTGCAGGTTCTTCCACGGCAGGTCGGACTTGTTCGTCAGTTGATACTTAAGGCTGACAATCGAATGCAGCCGGCGGTCGTTGGACAGAACCGCCCTCACCCACCGGGTCTGCCATTCATCTCTGGCGTCGATAAGCCCCATCTCGGTGACGAACCGGATGAAATACTTCTGGTTGAAGGAGTGGTAGGACGAGAGTCCGTAAAAATCCTGCACCTTGGCATCGTTGATGCTGTATTGCAGCGCCATGCCCGAGCTATAATCTTTGTAAACCCTGTAAAAGGCGGGGTCGATCGCGTGCAGGTGCGTTACCGCATCGACGGTGCCGTCGTTATACCAGGTCTTCTGCTTCACCAGTTCATCGGTGATGACCGGCCGGGTATCGACGGATAGCCATGCAAAATACCCCAGTTCGCCGCAGGTTGCCGCCACCAGGACGACTGCCGCCATACCCTTGATTCTTGTAAACCGCATCAGCGCAATCAGGCCGGCATAGCCGGCGAGCATCGCCGCAACGGTCGTCCGCAGCGGCTCGTCGACGGTGAAAAAGGTCTTATGTTTATAGAGCGGGTAGGGAAAATAGAGGGCCGCCAGAAGAACGGCCAGGGTCCCTGCCAGAAGCCGCAGGTTCGGACGGCCGTTTCCCGCCAGGACGGAAAAATATTGTGCACTGCAAACGATCAGGACGATCGCGGCCAGAAATCCGTAAATCCGATAATAATCGACGGAAAAGGCCCAGAAGGCATTCCGGAAAAAAGGAAATATGACCGGGATGATAAGAGCCCCAAGAAGGAACGCACAGCCGATTTTCCGTCTTTTGCCGGGCGCCGTGAACAGCTGGGGCACCAGGAGGAGGTTGACCAGGCCGCAATAGAACAGCGGGGCTTCGAGATAATTTCCCCATCCGGTGAAGAGAGACCCGGTTCCCGCCAGATCGTTTGAAAACAGCCGCATGACGGCCGTGACATTCAGCCACTCCTCCTGGAAGCCGAAGATCGGCCGGGAAAGCAGCGTCTTGAAAAATGAGGAATCGCCGCTCACCCGGGGGCTGTCCAGCATCTGCTGCAGCGTGCCGATGGAAAAAAAACTGCTGCAGACGATGCCGATGATGCCCAGTCCCATCACTTTCACGCCGAGAGGAACGAGCGTTTTTGCCCTCACCGCGCCGGTTTCGATGATCCGAAAAACGACATAGATCGCCAGGAAAATGCTCTCGGTAAACATGCAGAACGGCTGGAAAGCGGTGATGAGGCCTATCGACAGCGGGAACAAACGCCAATCGTTATCCTGGAAAAGCTTTTCGAAGGCGTACAGCATAAAGACGATAAATACCGCTTCGGTCGAAAACACCTGCCAGGCACCGGCAACCATCATAAATCCGGAGAATGCGCAGGACAGCGCTCCCAGCACCGCCGCAATGGCGGCACTAC
This sequence comes from uncultured Fibrobacteraceae bacterium, assembly GCA_964651515.1. Classification (GTDB taxonomy): domain Bacteria; phylum Fibrobacterota; class Chitinivibrionia; order Chitinivibrionales; family Chitinispirillaceae; genus BOG-1184. The sequence goes on along the minus strand of CAZYYB010000076.1, from coordinate 1,480 downwards.
CGATTTTTCGCAGGAATAAAAAACAGAGGAACCCGGCGCAGAAGATCTTCAGGATCTCGGCATAAACGATGCCGCCGGCAATATGCTCCTTGCCGAGCAGATACAGCAGGTCGGTAAAGGGATCGCTGAGACTCAGCGGAAAGATATTCTGCCCCAGTCCCTGCGCGAAGGACCATCGCGGAATTCCATCGGTTCGCAGGTAATCGGCAATGTGATAGGTGCTTGGATAATTGTTGGTTATCGTATCGCTCGCGATATCGCGGAAGAGATAGAATTTCTGGAAGGTCAGGAAATCCCTGAATATGACAACCGCTAAAATCGTCATCAGGACCACGACAACATAGTGCCCTCTTTTATTGAAAAAAATGCCGAGCGCCGAAGAGTCCGGACCGATTGCGGGCACGGCGGCAATCGGTCCGTTTTTATGACGGACCTGCGCCGGGATGCGGGAGGCGTGCTTTGTTTTCGGCATGGTATGAAAAAATATATGGTTTCTCCCCAACGGGCAGGCACGAGCGCGAAACGATGGCCGCCCCGGCAGGGGAAAGAACCCGCGTCGTTTTACGCCCGATCCGTTATTTATATTTATTGCTTGTCCGGAGACCGGATCCAACCACCAACGCAGCCCCGACCCATGCCGAAAAAAAAAGTATCCACCCGGGAACTCCATGCATTCAATTCAAAAAGTTCTCCCGTTCCTCCGACGATAGAAACATCCGACGGACCGGGCGGTATCGAGGGCTTTGTTAATAGAAGGGGCCATGCACTCCTCATCGCGCTCATGATCATCCTGGCGCTGGTCGTCTTCAAGGATTTTATTCTCCTGCAAAAATTTTACCTCTTCCGGGATATCGGGAGCGATTCGATTACCATCAATTACCCCGGCGCCTATCACCTTGCCGATTACCTGCGGACCGATGGGATTCCCCGCTGGTCCTTCAGACAGGGACTCGGGCAGAACATCTTTCCCTTGACTCTTTCGGACCCGTTCTCCGACCTGCTCTCTATCCTCGGCAAGCACAATGTCGCGGGCGGCATAGCCGGCATCGAGATCCTCAAGATATTCCTTGCCGGCCTCCTCTTTTATTCGCTCCTGCGAAAGTTGGCGGTTTCCGGCATTGCCGCGCTCATCGGGGCGCTCTCCTACGCTTTTTCCGGTTTCATCATCCTTGCCGGCGCATGGCAGACCTTTTCGACCGAAGCGGTGTTCATCGCCCTGCTGTTGTACTCATTCGAAAAGCTGTTCCAGGACAATGACTGGCGACTTTTCCCCCTTGCGACCGGTCTCATTACCGCTTTCCAGCCTTTTTATATGTATACCGAAGGGATGTTCCTTCTGGCCTATGCACTCCTGCGGATCGTTGAATCCGATGCCCGGCGTCCGAAGAAACTTCTGCCGCTGCTGCTGAAAATGGGCGGCCTCGGCGTTCTTGGCGTGGTGATCAGCAGTTTTTTCTCGATCGCCGCCATCCAGCAGATG
>CAZYYB010000075.1:0-16093 GCA_964651515.1 uncultured Fibrobacteraceae bacterium | reverse complement strand
CTATGTCGTGGGCGGCGGCGGACTGATCAACGAACTCTACAAGTGCGGATTCTCGCTTTCGGAGAGCAATCCCGACTACGTGGTCGTGGGCAAGACCAAGTCGCTCAACTTCGATATGCTGAAGAAGTCCATATCGCTCATCATGAACGGCGCGAAGTTCATCGGCACCAACCCGGACGTCATCGATCCCAGCGAAAACGGCTTTGAACCGGCCTGCGGCAGCATCCTGGCCTCCATAGAGATCGCGACCGGCAAGAAACCCTACATCATCGGCAAACCGAACTCTCTCATGATGACCATCGCTGTCAAGCAGCTCGATGTCCTGGCCGCGGAGACCCTGATGATCGGCGACCGGATGGACACCGACATCGTGTGCGGGCTCGAAGCGGGCATGAAAACCTGCCTGGTCCTTTCCGGGGTCAGCACGACGGAAACCCTGAAAGAGTTTCCGTATAAGCCCGACTATGTTTTCGGCACGGTCGCGGATATCGATTGGAAGGCCCTGCGGTCGGCATAACCTTTAATCAATAACTCCCCGCCCCCCGGCGGATAACCCGGTACGTTGAACCGTTACTTACCCGATAGAGGAACCATGGAAATTTCGACACCGACCCTGCTGCGCATCAAGCCAAATGCCATCCATAAAATCGGAAAATACCTCCGCAAGGAGGGATTTACGCGCGTCGCCCTGTTCTACGGCGAAGGGCTGAAGGAGCTTTTCAGCGAACATATTACCATATCGTTCGACTCTTCCGAAATCACGGTCATCCAGGAGGAGATCGTCGTTTCGAACGATATCGACAACATCTTCAGGCAAACCATGTCGATCCCCGGCACGGTCCAGGCGATCGTGGCCATCGGCGGCGGCAAGGTCATCGACTTTTCGAAGTATGCCGCTTTCATCCTGCAACTGCCGATCATCTCGGTACCGACCTCGATCTCAAACGACGGGTTCGCATCGCCCGGCGCATCGCTCGTCGTCAACGGCAAACGCAAATCAATGAAGGCGAACATCCCCTACGGAGTCATCATCGACACCGAGGTCATAAAAAATTCGCCGGAACGCTATACCTTTTCCGGCATCGGCGACCTGATATCGAACTACACCGCCATTTACGACTGGAAGTTATCCTACGACGCCACCCGCGAGTATGTCAACGATTTCGCGGTCCTGATTTCGACCAACGCGGTCGAAAACATGGTGAATTACAAGAATAAGAACATTGCGGACCTCGAATTCCTGCGGCTCATCTGCGGCTGCCTGGTCATGTCCGGGGTGGCCATGGAGGTGAGCCGGTCAAGCCGTCCGGCCAGCGGGAGCGAGCACCTGATCTCCCATGCCTACGACCAGGTCGCCGCCAGACCCTCCCTGCACGGCCTGCAGGTGGGCGTCGCCACGTTCGCCATCAGCTGGCTCCAGGAGAACAAGGAGCACGCCATTATAAAGGAAGTCCTCGAAATCACCGGATTTATCGACTATGTCACTAAAAATCCGCTGAACAGGGAGGACTTCATCAAGGCGATCCGGCACGCACCGAGTATCAAGGAGAATTACTATACGGTTCTTTCGGAAAAAGGAAAACTGGAAAAGCTCGTCAATTTCGTCAAGACGGACGACTACTTCAACCGCCTGGTCACATAGGCGGTTTGTCTCCGGCACCGGCGGCGATGCACTCGATTTCCACGAGCGCGCCCAGCGGCAGGGCGGCGACGCCGACCGTTGAACGCGCCGGTTTGTGGCCGCCGAACTCGGCGGCATAGAGCTCATTCACGACCGTGAAATCGTCGAGCGAAACCAGGAACACCGTGACCTTGACTACGGCCGACAGGTCGAGCGAGGCCGCGGCGAGAACCGCTCGCACGTTCCGGAATACCTGCGCCGCCTGACCGGCGACCTCCCCGGACGCAAGCTTGCCGGTGGCGGGATCGATGCCGAGCTGACCCGAGCAGAACAGGAGTCCGTTGCTTTTAATCGCCTGCGAATATGGGCCGACGGCGGCCGGCGCCTGCGCCGAACTGATTATCTCCATGGGGGTATCCTTTCGAGAGTTAATCGATCCATCCGGAGTACCGGATGTTATTTACCCGACCAGGCCGGAAGCGCCGCCATCATGGCGCGCGCCGACTCCCGCGCCGCCGTTTCGGAAATGCCCTGCGTCCGGACGATGAACCCGGTCATGCTCGCCAGTTTTTCATCGTAATTCTGCATCGAGCCGTCGGGCCGGGCGCAGTAGCGGCAGTAGTTTTTTGAACGGTTGCTCGCGGCAAAATCCTCATCCTTTTCCATGGGCATTCCGCAGGCGATGCACTGAGCGGTCATAACGGTTCCTCCTTGTGGGTTTGTGAAATGAGCTTTAAAAATACTATCGCGTCGCGTTGATCATTCCGCGAAATTCCTTGTCGCGCCGGATGAATGACAGGGTCGGGTCCTTTTCCCAGGCTTTAAAATCGTTGAAACCTGCGCCGATGGATTTCCCGAGCCAGGCAAGGGCAGTGTCCCGGTCGCGCTTGAGGGCATAGCACTCCGCTATCCGCCAGCAGGCCTTGGCCGCCAGAGCGGGAAGTGCGAGCGCGTTTTTATAATCTTCGATGGCCTGATCGTACCTGCCCAGCGCCGTGAACGCATCCCCCCGGTTCAGGTAGGCGCGAAACCGGGCGCCGTCATACTCTCCGGGCGCAAACCAGGCAATCGCCAGCGTAAACGAAGCGATGGCGCTGTCGTACTTTTTTGCATCGCTCAGGGCGATCGCCTTATTGAGGACCGCCAGCGAGTGCCGGGGCGAGAGCGCCAGGGTGGTGTCGAAATCCGCGACCGCCTTGCCGAATTCTCCCATCTTACGATAAACGACGCCGCGGCCGAAGTATACGTTTGCGAAAAAAAGGTTCGGATCGTAGGCGTAGGAACCGGTGCCGAGCCGGATCGCTGTTGTATAGTCCGCGAGGGCCAGCTTATAGTTGCCGAGCGTCCGGTAGGTCATGGCCCGCTTGCTGTAGGCATCGGCGAACGACGGATTGATCCTTATCGCCCGGGTATAGTCCCCGATGGCGCCGTCGTAATCCTTCCGGAAGTCGCGGAGAACGCCCCGGTCGGTCAGGGCGCTGACATAGGAGCTGTCGATGGAGAGCGCCGTGGAGTATTCGGCCATGGCGCTGTCGTACTGCGATTGGATGTAGCGCGCCGGATCGGCGATATTCAATCGCTTTGCATAGAGCGGGTTTGCGGCAAAGGTCGTCAGATAGTAGCGCGTGGTGCCGAGTCCCTTGTGGGCGGAAACCATCCGCGGGTTCACCGCGAGCGCTGATTTATAAAAGGCCAGTGCCGAATCAAGCAGTCCGCTGTAGAGGAACAGGTCGCCGACACCGGCAAGCGCCAGCGTGTCGCGGGGGTTATTCTTAAGCACTCGACCGTATGCCGCGAAGGCGGGCGCGTAGTTTCCCTGCCGTTTATCGGCGTTCGCCGAAAAAATAAGGCCGCTGTCTTCGGCTCCCGGGTCAGACGACGGCGGTGGTACACCGCCCCCTGCGTTGCCGCTGTCCCGGACGCCGCCGGGAATCCCGACATCGGCCGCAACCGGCGCAGAAGAGACCTCCGGCACCGGGGGAGCGACACTTTGCGGTGGAGTGATCGGGGCTACCCGCAATCCGGCGACAGAAGCGGCGTTTCTGCGTTCCGCCGGCTTCAGGGCTCCCGGATGGTCGGGAACCACGCCGGAGATAGCCGCATAGCTCCTGAGGTCGACAATGGTCCTCCGGTCGCGGCTCCAATTGACTGACTCTTCAGAAGGATTTTGCGGGAGTGCCGCCGGCACGTTCAGGAGTTTTGCGGTCCTTACCGTTATCGTGCGAGCATAAAGTTCCGGGGCGACCCTTGCCGGAGGAGCGGTACTCAGCCACAGGCAGGTGAGAATATCCACCAGAAGGAACAGTGCAACGATAATGGATAACCGGCGATTCTTGTAAGCGAGGAAGATATCGTCACGATCGTTGATGACCCGGGCTATTTCGGCATCGTTCAGGATGCGCCCTTCTTCCTCCTCGATGGAATCCATTTCTATAAAATATCTTCGGGTTACCGCGGTATTCCTGTTACTCCTTACCCTGCCGTCGGCCGCAATACTATATTTTTCGTGAAGGAGTGCTCATCCATGGGTATCATCGCTCTTATCACCGACTTCGGCACGCGCGACTGGTACGCCAGCGAAATGAAGGGCGCCATCCTGTCGATCGACCCCCATGCCGTTATCGTCGATATATCGCATGAATTGGATTTCGGCGATATTGCGGGAGCGGCTTTCTCGCTCCTTTCGAGCTACCGCACCTTCCCGCAGGGCACGGTGTTCTGCGTCGTGGTCGATCCGGGTGTCGGGTCGTCGCGGAAGGCGCTCGCCGGATCGGGCGGGGCCTATTTTTTCACCGGTCCGGACAATGGCGTTCTCTCCCTGGCGATCCAGCAGGAAGCCGCTTATTCGCTCCGCCGGATCGAAAACCCCAATCTTCTCAGGAAGCAGGTAAGTCCGACCTTTCACGGTCGCGATATTTTCGCTCCCATTGCCGCCTACCTCTCAATGGTCGGCGACCTCGATACCATAGGTCCGGAAGAGCCCGATTACATCCGACTGCCCCGTCTCGAACCGAAACTCGATAACGACAGGATTATCGGATCGATTGTCTATATCGATCGATTCGGCAATGCCGTCACCACCATCACCCGTGCCGCCCTCTCGCTCCTCTCCGACACGGCACCGGAGGTTTTTCTCCGCGGATCCAGATTTCCTCTATGCAAATACTACCAGGAAGTAGAGCCCGGGAAGGGTCTCGCCTACATGGGGGCAAGCGGTTTTCTCGAAGTGGCGGTCAACCGGGGGAGTGCCGCAAAGATTTTCGGACTTAAAACCGGGGACGCCGTCGAGGTAGGATAGATAATCCTGCCGGCGCAGTTCCCGCATCACCCTTTCCGCTCCTCCCGCTCCGACAGAGAAGCATTCTGCAAGGCTTTTTTGTATATTATGGTTCATAACCCGGCTGGTCCCTCTCTACCACCCTAAGGAGCCGTTCAATGAACCATACCAATCTAAGAGGCCTGATTGGAATCATGGCCGCAATTCTGACCACCGCCCTCCCCGCCTTTCCCACCGCCGGATTCGGTATTCAATACGGGTACGACCTGTCGCTCTCCATGCCGAATGAAAGCGGGGAACAGGCAGATTTCACCGACCTTACCCTGAATCTGCCAAACGCGCCCACCAATCTCGCGACAATTTCGGGAAAAGACCTGCCGATCTACATAAATCGCACCTCATGGACGCGCAACTGGTTCGATGTCGGCGCTAAGGTGTATGTCGACTGCATCCCACTCATCGACGCTTTAGAGCTGTCGACCAATTACGGCATGTGGGAGTACCAGGGGAGCATCATTTACCCTAAATCCATAAGTTTTTCTTCACCGGATGCTCAAAGTGCAGCGAATGTATCCAGCTCTTCGAATCCCTACCCCGGCCTGCCTGGTGCAACTATTCAATATGACACCGCCAATATCACCATGAATAAACTCGGGCTTTCGAATCCATTCATCCAGAACACGCCCTTTGCCAAGTTGCAATTCGACCTGACGGTCCGCAAGTACCTCCTCAAGCTGCCGCCGGTGGCCACTACGCTCCGGTTCTACGGCGGCGCCGGGGTAAGCCTGTACTTTGCCACGCCGCTCCTCAGTGCGAACCTGATTGAAAAGGCAGTCGGCAACACCTTATCCACCGTTAACACCCTTGGGGATTTAAACACCAATGCATTTGGAAGCCCGACGGTAGAAACGGAGATCGCCAAAGAGTTTTTAAATGAGCTTTTCACCCCGCACTGGGGCGGGCATCTCGACCTCGGCGTCATGCTCAAGGCGCCCTTCATGCCGGTGGGCATCTACGTCGATGGGAAATACCTGATCCCCTTCGGACCGCTCGATCCGAATGTTCCGGCGCTTAAATCAAACGGCATTCTCATCAACAGCGGCATCGCGCTCGATTTTTAAAACCTGAAAGAGACCTATGAACCAACTATGGGCGCCGTGGCGAATGACCTATATCGCCGGTATCGATAAGACCGATGCGGGGTGCGTATTCTGCGCAAAGGTTTCGGAGACGAAGGACCGGGAAAACCTCATCCTCCACCGTGGAAAGAGCTGCTTCGTTATCCTCAATCTTTTTCCTTACAATAACGGTCACCTGATGGTGATTCCCTACGCCCATGTCGCCGAGTTAGGCGCAATCGACGGCGAAACCTCGGGCGAGCTGTGGAAACTGCTCTGTCGGGCCCAGAAGGCTTTGCGGGAGGCATTCCATCCGGATGGATTCAATATCGGGATAAATCTCGGACGGACTGCCGGGGCGGGGATCGATACGCACCTGCATGCACATATCGTTCCGCGGTGGAACGGGGATACCAATTTCATGTCGGTCGTGGGCGATACCAAGGTAATCTCGCAAGACCTCGGTTCGACCTACGATGCATTACTGCCGGTGTTTCGTTCCCTGGCCTGAATCTCCACGGGTATCTCCCCCTGCCGGAATCGCCAGAGCCGGACCTCTCCTCCCGCGAGCGTAGCATAATTGTAGTGCCGCATCCAGGCTCCCGTATTGCAGTATACCTTTGCACCCCATCGGGAGAGTTCGGCATGGTGCGAATGGCCGAAAAAAACGATATCGCTCCCCTTTTGAAGAAGGGCGAGAGCGTGTTGCCGGTATTCATCGACTATTTTTTCACTCATGAAACGCTCGCCCGCCTTGCGGCTCGATGCGGAAAACAGCGAAGCCAGGGAGATCCCAACTTCGGCCGGAATGAGCTTATACACCGCCTGATTGATCGGGTTGCGAAGCAGGCGTTTTAATATGCGGTAGAGAATATCCCGGCGAATCAGCCCGTCACCGTGATACAGATGGACCCGTTTTCCCTGAAGCTCGACGGTCACGGAACCGGGGTGCACGATCATGCCCAGCGTTTTTGTAATGAAGGGTCCGAAGGCAAAATCGTGATTTCCTGCGAAGTAATGAACCTCGACGCCCCGCTCGGCAAGATTTCTGAGTGAGTGAAGTACATTGAAATAGTCGGATCGGATGGCTCGACCGTATTCGACCCAGAAATCGAACAGATCGCCAAGAATGTAGAGCGCCCCGGCGCTATCGGGAATCGAGTCGATGAAGGCTATGAGCTCCCGCTCCCAGAGTGAAGCATCCGGAAACGGGGCACCAATATGGGCATCTGAAACTATGTAAATTTTACCGTCCGTGGAGACCTCTTCCGCCTGCATCCGCACCCCTCCGGATGCATGGATCCGGCATTCATGCATCGTGGCAACAAAAAGGGCGGACACGAATGCCCGCCCCACACTTCAGGAGTAGAACTACCCGACTAACCCGCCGCGCGCGCCATTACTCCCACATATCATCGGTATTATCGAGATCGCTCGCCATATCGCTGAAATGTGCGTTCTCATCGTGAACGTTGCCGAAGTTCAGCTCACGCATCTCCTCTTCTTCGACTTCGTTCTCCTCGCTGTATCGCTCATCGACATCGCGAAGGATTTCATCCGCATCAAATTGTTCATCGAGAATCATTTCACATCACCTCCGTATGCGATCACCGCTGGTTTGCTAAACGCCCTCGGGATCAAATAATAATGATTTTCTGAATCGTAGTCAATAGTTTTTTTTCCAGCCATCTTTCCCCCTTCACTCTCAGAGATCACAGCAAAGATATATTACGTTTTTTTGCGCTGCCACTGCCAGCGCAGAACCCCTCACCCATTCTCTTAGCCCAACGGATTACGATTATATGCACCACTTTAGCGAGTCACCAGCGAGGAACTGCTTCGCTCCATCCGCCCATCGGTCCGCACGCGACGATTCAGCTCTTTCGAAGGATATCATCGATCTCCTGCCGTACTTTGGCATTATAAAGGGCCTCTTCCAGATCGTGCGCGATCATTTTACTTTGCGATAAGAGATCCGACCTTTTCGCGAGGAGCGTTAATTCCAGCTCCTTTTTCCTGTTTTCCTCCCGATGGATTTTGAGAAGTAACAGGCTGTGGCCCATTCCCACCCCCAGGAGGAAAATGCAGATCTCAATAAACCATGCGATCGGATGTAGTGCACTCATCGGTAATCCTGCCTCTCTTAGCGAAGTCCGGCTCCTTACCGTGCTCCCCGGCACGGCGCGCCGAACTCATATCCACCAAGAAATATATCTATGGATTAGGTGAAAAGCAAACTTTTATTGCCCTCCTCGCCCTTGAAATAAATCGGTATTGAAGTTCATCCTCGCCGCGAATTCGATCAGCGAACCAAGAAGCGTTTTTTTCTCCTCGAAGCTTTTCCGCTCCTGCACGGAAAGACTCGTTTTCGACCACAGTTTTTCCACTTCGTCATTCAGGCTTTTTACCGGGCCCGCCATGATCGGCGCGAAAGAGTCCTCCAGCGTGTGCTTCGAGACGGGCATTTTGTATCGGTCGACGATATCGAGCAGCAGGCCGATACGTTTGCAGATAGCAGACGCCGGGGTTGCAGCGAGAACGGCCAGCTCCCGGGTGATGATCCGCTCGATAAGCGCTGCGGATTCCTTAAGATCCGGAACGATCTTGAACCGATCGAGTTGCACGCAAAGGTCCCGGATCCCGGCCGCAATTTCCTCTTCGCCGCCCCGGCGTTCAAGCCGCCGGATATAATGATTCCATTGCTGGTTATAGACGAAATCAAGCGGCGCCAAACAATAGAGCGGCAGAGGGAAATCAAGCCGCGAAAGCAGATCGAGTTCCCGCTCGTTCCTATGCATCCATGCGGAATATTTTTCAAAGGTGTCCTCGAAAATGTTTCGGTGTACATATTCCGCCATGTTTTCGCGGGACGTTTTGAAGATGTCGGTCAGGGTAAACGTGCTTGCCAGGGGGTGGTTGATCCATGCCTCGGGATTTTCTTCCACCGAAAGAGCATCCGCTCCGTCGGCAGGGTGGCCCGTTTCGGGAATAACCCATCCCTGCACCTCGGCCTTGTTACGGTGAGAAATAAGAACCGCACTCCGGCACTGTTCACCGGTAACCGCGTTTTCAATCGAAACAGCATAGCCGTGGTACGAGAGCAGTCCTTTTTTCGCCGAGAAGCTCGAACGCATGAGGATATCGTAGCCGAAGAGCCGCTGCCGGTCGGACCTCGCAAGGTTGATCGACCGTTCAACGGCTGCGGTGAAGGACAGAATCGCCTCGTGATTGATAAACGGCTCAATATTCTTTTCGAACAGCGACCGGCCGGTAGCGCCGCCGACATTGCCAGCGGCCTGTTCCAGGATCGCCAGGAACTCTTCCGATGCCTGAACCCGCTGCGCGGGGGGTATCCCCATCTGCAAGGATCGAGCGGCATAAGCGAGGTTCTGCATCGCCTCGATGCCGCCGATATCGGAAAAAAACCAGGCACAAGATGTAAATGCGTAGAGCATGAACTTCTGGGCCTCCAGAAGTTTCCGAAAAGTGAAAACCTCGTCACGGGAAAAGGGTGCGCCCCCGGGCTTTGTTCCCAGAAAATCGAGGAATGCCTGCATCGACGGGTTGTCCATCACGCGAATATATTCATTCCGCAACTTCCAGGGGTCGAGCCCCGCCGCGGAAAACGCCGCCTCGAAGCCGGCATCCACCCTGGCTTGCAACGTCTGCATGGCGCGACGGAGAGGGGAGCGCCAGGTCTGCTGCCACGAGGCGTCGCCGCCTGTTTTGCATCCGCAATTCCGCGTCCATCTTCCGACCCCGTGAGCGCAGCTCCAGGCGGTTCCCTCGCCGAAGGCATCTTTGAGCTGCACCTCCTGGCGCGGCGGGTTATGCGCCAGGAAGTACCCGAAATTCACCGGTATAATGTCGAGCTTCGGGGCGATTTTCCTGAAGAAATAGGCGAGACACATATCGCCGAACGCCTTATGGTGGCCGAAGGTTTCCCCGTCGGACGCCAGGATCACCGCCTGATCGCCCGAAGCATGATGCGCGAACGCCCCGTTTATCCGCTGACCGAAGGTCTGCGCATCCTTCAGGAGGTCCCCGAAGCTCGCTTCCCGGGAAAGGCCCTGGTCGAAAAAAAACGCATCGACAAATCCGCCCGTTGCCTTACCGTCGCGGTCGGTGCCGTGGATGCGGTAGGCATGGCGCGTATCGACACCGTGCTGGGCCGTGGTCCAGGCGCCGTTGCCTTCGAGAGGTCGAATCGCCTCGATCTGGGCAGGGGAAAGAACGACGAATTTGATGTTTTCCTCGATGAGGCAGCGAACCGTTTCCATATTGATCGCGGTTTCGGCCAGCCAGATCCCTTCGGGTTCGCGGTTGAATCGCTCCCGGAAGAAGGCACGTGCCCAGCGGATCTGGGTGATCTGGTCCCGGTGGGAGGCGAGGGGCATGATGATATGGTTGAAGACCTGCGCTATCGCGTTCCCATGGCCTTCGAGCCTTGCACAGCTGGCCCGGTCCGCCTCGATGATATTTCGCGCGGTCCGGCTGTGGTACCGTTCGAGCCATGAGAAAAGGGTCGGCCCGAAGTTATAGCTCATCATCGCGTAGTTGTTGTGGATATCGAGGATGGCCCCGTGCTGGTCAAGCAGGCGCGAGTGCGCATTCGGGCGGTAGCACTCCGCATAGACCCTCTCGTTCCAGTCGTGGTACGGCGCAGCCGATTTTTGCGTTTCGATGAGCCCGATCCAGGGGTTTTCACGGGGCGGCTGATAAAAGTGACCGTGAATGATGACGTATTTTTTCGACATGCAGTCTTGTCCTTTATTGTTTCAAGGTATAAATTAATCCCCTTCGCGCTTATGCGTCGCGCGCCGTGCATAGGCGCGGTTCCGGCGATTACTTTCCGGACGCCGCACCCGATAGAAGTACGCGCGCCCTCTCGGAAAAAACGTCGTCCGGGAAATCCCGGATAATTCGCCGGAGCAGCGCCAGCGCCCGTTCCCGGTTTTCGACGGCGTGAAGCCGCAGCAGGGTTGCCGCCCGAAGATAGAGATACTCGGGAGAATCGACCGTATCCCCCTGCTTCTCAAAGAGCGCTTCAGCCATCCCGATTCTCCCCCGTTCCAGCTGCTCCTTTACTATCCTGAGCAGCAGGGGGATACGGTATTCCGCTTCCGCACCCGGAATCTGAGCCGCGGCAACCTCCGGCTTATCGATAAAGAGATTGTATTCCAATCGCGACCAGGCTGCAAGGGCAGCGTTTGAATTTCTCAGCTGCGCAACAAGCAGCCGATCGCGCAGGATCTCCTGCGCCCCTCTCCAGGAGGGCTCGGGAAGCACGCTGTCCAGCAGTGCGGAGAGGCGATCGATGTCACCACGGAAAAGCAAAGTCCGGGCCGTCCAGAGCGTCGTTTCATTGGGTGTCTGCGCCCATGCGACTCCTTTATTCACGGCATCGGCGGCTCCGGCGATATCCCCTTCAAAAAGCCGTTGCCGCAGCCTGAGCGTATCCCGCGCCAGGGTCGGCTGAAGCGCACCGATCAATGCGGCCGCAGCAGCGAGTCGCCCGGTAACCTGATCGAGGGTGATCGCTTCGATCCTGCTGCTCTCGGTGGCGACCCCGCCGCGATCGAGCCAGACGAGCGCCGAATCCGGCATATGCACTCCTTCATAGGCCCGGCAGACGATTTCAGCCGCCGCCGATCGTACCGCTTTGTCACCCAATGCATAGGCCACACCCGCGGGTGCAACGGCGGCGGCATAGAATCCGCGCGAAAGCGCATGCCCCGCCAGGTCGCACAGTCGCCCGGCGAGGCGGGATCGGGTTTCCGGGATGCAGGTGAGTACCTCCGTTTCGGCGTCGTAAAGGTCATGGCGACCGTAAAAATCGGCGAGACGGTTCTGAAGGCCGATCGTATCCACTTTCCGTTCGTGAAGCGCGCTCTTCTGAAAAATGGACAGGGAGTGGGTTATCGAATCGGCAGGAGCATTCTCCAGCCAGAGAAATAATTTCCAACAAACCACATCTAATTTAGCGGGATCCCCGGCGAGCGCACGACCGTATAAAACGGGCGGCCGATCATAGCCGTCGACCACCTCCTGCACATGCGCCCACTGAAGAAGCTCATCGGCGGAAAGCACCGCGGCCCGGTCGAGTACCGTAAAGAGCGAATCCTCCCTCGCGAACCCACCGCAGGCTTCCTGGCCCGCGATCGCCGCCCTCACCGGCCCGTTTTTCTCCTCCCAGAGAGAAACGATACGCCCCGGCAGGCCGGGGTAGATCCGGTCGCCCTTTGCCCCGGTGCACCGGTAGAGCAGGTCAAAAGAAAATTGGTTTTTATCGCTCCACTTCCCGATGAGCCGTAATACCGCGGCCGCCGACCGGGTGCCGTGCCCCCGGTCGAGGGCATCGACTATCTGAGCAAGGCAATCCCCCCCGATCGACGACGGCCGGATGCCGTCGATCAGGCGCGCGGCTTTGACCGAATCGGGCAGGGAGCGCAGGGAGTCGGCGGGGCAGGCGGCGAGGGCAAGCGGGGTTAATAGCACAAGAAAAAAGAAGCCACCGAGGTGGGCAAAACACTCCGTGTTTCCCCCTGGTCGGAGCGGCGAAGCGCGTCTCCGGCACACCCCGTTCAGCGGAAGTGCCGGGCTAACCCCGCCGCCGGCGGGGCCCCGGCACTTCCGCAACACCATCGTCAGGTAGAAAAAACACGGGAAAACAATTTTCAAAAACAAACCCCACCCTTTCTCTGCCACTCCCCTTGATTGAAAGTTTTTCTCTTAGTTACTCATTCCCCGCACCCACATTCAACCTCCCCAGACTGCTCCCGTCATCCTTATTTCTCGCCCATTCGAGCGTAACGACGCCGAATTTCGCCGGAATACGTACCCCGATGCCGTACCCGACAAATCCGGTCTCTTCGCCCCAGTGAACCGCATTGAGCGATTGGGCGAACCCTACCCCATTGTCGCAAAACACATATGCGGAACCTATTGAACTGAAGTAAAATAGGTATTCCAGCTGGTCATAGGCAACTGTCCGGAAGGCGAACTCGTTGTCGAGATACCCGCGAACCGACCCATATCCGCCGACCCGATACTCTTCGGCTGCAACAAGCGTCGATTCCGCCGTATTGAGGTATTCGGTCACGAGACGCAGGTGCATGGCCTGGTGGCTCCAGAGCGGCACATGGACGCCGGTCATGAACTCCACATTCGACCGGCTGTAACTTCGCCCACGCTCGGCGACCCCTCCCCCGACCGCCAGCGACAGCTCGCTCGAAAAGACGCCGTCCCGCAGGGGAACGGGAGTCTTGCCGAGCAGGAAATCGATTCCATAGTATTGGTACGTTCCCGTCAGCGTGTCGCCGGTACCGAGAACCGAATCGAGCGTTGTTTCCGTGGCTTTCAGGCAGAAGCCGGTATGCCATCCGTTCTGCATATCGAGAAGATCGGTTGCCTGTGCGGCAAGATACCCATATTCGTTATTCTGCACCTCAAGCCCGAATGAAGCGGATGCGCTCATCGGGTACCCGAAGAGCCATGGTTTTGCACCCTCGATATTGAACTTCTGATGGGTTTTGTCGCCCTCGTACAGTAACGAGGCGTCCTCACCCGCATGAAAGAGATTGAAAAATGAGAGTGTCATATCGCCCTGCAGAACCGAGGAACTTCCCTGGGTCGTGCTCAGGCCGATCGCGCCGTCGATCCCCAGGCCGGTCCGGTCCTGAAGGTACAGGGGAACGGCGACGAACTCATCGTTGCGCGCCTTGAGAGAGTCACGCAAACCGGCCGATACGGAGGGCTGGATAGCAATTTTTCCCATGGTTGCATCGGTAATGTACGGCCGCCGGCTCAGCGCATCCAGCGTTTCCTCCACTTTTCTGATGTCAAACGGGTCCCCGCATCGCATGGCCGCATCATGCAGGAGGAGGCTGTGACGGGTCGATTTTGCGCCGATAAGAAGCGGATCGCCGAAGAGACATTTCCGATCGGTAAGGATATGGTATCCCAGAAGCACCGTGTCTCCCGCCCCGCATGCACCGGGCGGTCCCGGCCTCGCCCGGGAGAGTTTCACCGCAACCGTGGCAAAGGGAAAGCCTTTTTCCGCAAGCCGCCGACCGATCGATGCGACCCGGCCGCTCACCTCCCCTGCATCGTAGGGTCGAGGGCAGGGAAACGGAGGGAGGGAATCGATGCTCTGCGTATCGATACGGGGCGCCGATTCGGCGCCGATGCAGGCGCGTTTTCCCGGGAAGAACATGGAGCGATGCGGAGCGAGGGAATCGGCCCGGGAATCGAAAAAACCGAGCGAATCGAGATAGTTATGGACAAAGTGATAAATTTCGCGGCCGCGATGAAGAACGAGGTAGCGGCCGAAACTTTCACGGGACAGGACCGAAGATGGGCATTGAAACGAAATTAACCCGCTATCGGCTATTTCAAACCGCGGATCGGATGCTTCGGCGGAAAAACACGAAACACTGATTAAAACATGAGAGAGGCAAAAGAAAACGAGGATGCGAATAGGACGCACCTCCCCTGGTCCGACAAAAAAAATCAACCGCCTCCCTGACGTCTCCTGCGTTCGAGCAGCTCTTTCCCCTTAACCGAATATTTTGCAACGGGCACCTCTTCGAGGCGTTCGACGGAGATAGGTTCTCCGGTAACCTTGCAGATACCGTAGGTTCCCTGCTCTATCCGTTCGATAGCCTCATCGATCTCCTCGAGGTATTTCTGCTGGCGCTCGGCGAGACCCATGGAAAACTCACGTCCGTAGGAGAGCGAAGCGACATCGCCAAGATGGTAGGTATACCGGGAGTTTTCACCCGAGGCATCGGAAATCGACTGCTTCAGGTTATCATGCTGCAGGTCGTTCATCTCCTCAAGCACCTTGTTTTTTTCCAACTGAAGTTTTTCCTTGAAATGCTCCAGTTGCTTCTTGGTAAGCTTCCTGCTCGCCGGCTTTGAATTCATAGCGCCTCCGTTTTCCGACACCAGGCTTCAGAAACGGTTAAAAAGAGGATATTTTTTATTTCACTTCTCTTACCGGAAAATCAATAATGCGCCACCATTTTGCGGCAAAAGTGAAAAATTATCTTCTATATATACAACATTACGGATAAAGGGGGGCAACTATTCATGCCCATCTGGAACGCAAAAAACGCGCCCGATGCAAGGCTCCCGGCGGACCACGCACGATCCCCGCAAGTTCCGGATAAAACTCCGTGGTCGCCCCGCAAGACCTGATCTATTTTTGGAGTGCATTCCATGGAAATGCCTTGAGATACATGGATGAGCCGACAGCCGGGCGGAGCCTCGCTCCCTGTACGCACGCGCAACAATTCCGGTCTGCGAAATGGTTGCGCAGTGATCCCATTCGGTATAATCAGAATTATACCATTCTTAATTCCGGAGTTGCCCAATGACCCGCATGGAACTGGCGAAAGCCGGCAGGATAACCGATGAGATGAAGAAGGCCGCTCTCCGCGAGGGGGTAACGCCCGATAAAATATGCGCCGGTGTTGCGGACGGCACCATTGCGCTGGTCCGGAACGGGCTGCGCTCGATCGATCCCATGGCCATCGGCCGTGGGACCCGCATCAAGATTAACGCGAATATCGGTACCTCCTCGGCGAAATCCGATATAAGCGAAGAACTCGAAAAGATGCGCGTGGCGATTCATCACGGGGCGGACGCCGTCATGGACCTCTCTACCGCCGGCGACCTCGGAGAGATCCGTCGGACCATCATCGAAAAATGCACGGTACCGCTGGGAACCGTGCCACTCTACGAAATGGCTTCCAGAGCCCGCCTCATGAATAAATCGGTGCTCGATCTTACCGCCGATGAGATGTTCGAGGTCATCGAGGAGCACTGCCGGCAGGGTGTCGATTTCCTGACCTTGCACTGCGGGGTCAACCGCAGGACCGTCGAGCGGTTCAGGGAGGTCAAACGGCTTGCCGGGGCGGTGAGCCGGGGCGGCACCATTATAATGGAATGGATCGACAAAAACGGCCGCGACAACCCGCTTTACGAACAGTATGACCGGCTTCTCGATATCCTGGCGGTTAACGATGTGGCGGTAAGCCTCGGCGACGGCTTCCGTCCCGGCGCCCTGGCGGA
>CAZYYB010000074.1:0-16129 GCA_964651515.1 uncultured Fibrobacteraceae bacterium | reverse complement strand
GGTTCTGGTCGATCGCCGCGGCTGCCTCGGTATCGCTCGGTCCCGTGCTGGGCGGCTACATCTCCGACAATTTCGACTGGCACATCATCTTCACCATCAACGTGCCGGTCGGCGTCATCTGCTTTATCGCCACCTGGATCATCCAGCGCGAATACCGGCGGCAGCAGACCAAACCGTTCGATTATGTGGGATTTTTCTCGCTCGCCACCTTCCTGAGTTTTCTCCTGGTCGCCCTTTCGAGCGGCAATTCGGAGTGGAATACGGGCGGCTGGACCTCGGATTTTCTCATGCTCTGCTACGGCCTGTCGGCAATCGGACTGGTCGTGTTCCTCCTCACCGAGCTGAACATCAATAACCCTCTTGTCAATTTGCGGCTGCTGACCCATTACAATTTCGGCCTCTCGAACCTCGTCATGTTCATCTTCGGCATCGGCATGTTCGGCAGCGTCTTCCTGATACCGCTCTACCTCCAGAACATCATGGGCTACACCGCCCTCCAGTCCGGCATGGTGCTCCTGCCGGTCGGCATCATCCAGGCCGTCTGCGGACCCATCGGCGGGTATTTCTCCGACAAGGTCAACCCGAAGATCCCCATCAGCATCGGGATCATCCTTTTCGCCGTCAGCTTCTACCTGAATACGCAGCTCACCATCTACTCGGAACACGCGCAGATCATGATGCCCATGTACCTGCGCGGCATCGCCATGGGCGTTCTTTTCTCGTCGCTCTCCGCGGTGTCGGTGGCCGAAATCAAGCGCTCGGACATGGCGCAGGCGTCGGGACTCATGAACGTCATCCGTCAGGTGGGCGGCAGCTTCGGCGTGGCGATCCTGCAGACGCTCCTGACCCAGCGGATCATCTTTCACTCCGCGGCCGCGGGCGAGGGCATCAACCGCGCCTCTCCCCTCTTTGCGCAGTCGCAGCGGCTCATGCGGTTCCATGCCGTCCACGATATCGGCTCCAGCATCCAGAATGCGGCGGCACAGGGGAACATGCTCTTCTCAGGACTGTTTTCACAGCAGATGTTCGTGTGGGCGATCAACGACGATTTCCTTTTTTCCTGCGTATGCACCGCCGCGTGCATACTCCCGATTCTCATCCTGAAAACTCAAAAGAAAAGGCAGACGGTATGATGCAGTGCACGTTTTCGATACATCGTTTTTTCCAACGGGTACTTCCTTGCTTATTCCTTTCGCTGGGACTTGCCGGCACGGCGCACGGCCAGAGCGACTCCCTCACCGCGGAGCAGGCCGTGCGGATCGTGCTTGCCCGCAACCCCTCGATCGCCCAGGCGAAGGCGACGCTCGCCGCCTCGCGGGCACATACGCAGTCGCTCAACAGCGCCTACTACCCGCAACTCGATGGCACCGGATCGGTTGCGAATATCTACCCGGATAAAGCACTTTCGCTGGCCGCCGGAATGCCGGGCTTTTACTTCGCTCCGGAATTTCCCATCGACGTGCATCTCGGCGTCTCCTATACGGTCTTTGATTTTGGAAAGCGGACGAACGCCGTCGCATCAGCGCAGATGGCGGAGACCTCGGGCGTAAACCAGCTGTCCAACCTTCAGCTTTCGCTGAGCTACCAGATCGTGCAGCTCTTTCATGTCGCGATTCTCCAGGAAAAACGCATCGGCGTCAAGGATACCGAAATTGCGGACCGGGAACGGCACGTCGCCGTCGTGAAACGAAGGGTCGAGACCGGCAGCGCGACCGAATTCGATGCGCTGCAGTCGGAGGAACTTCTTGCCGCGGCAAAGAGCTCGCGCATCGATATGCTGAACACCTTCGCTAAATTGCAGGCGGAGTTGCATGAACTGCTCGGCTTCACGCAGGATCGGGAATTTTATCTCGCCGAAACGCCGGCACCCGAGCTTCACCGACTCGACGGCGACTCGCTCATTTCAAGCGCCCTGCAGCAGCGAAGCGACTACGCGGCCGCGAAAACGGCCGCCCTCTCCGACCGGCTCCAGGTGCAGAGGGCAAAACTTGAGAATATGCCCTCGGTCGGCGTTCAGGCAACGGCAGGGTATAAAAACGGCCTGCTGACAAGCCTCTACAGTATCGACAGCGTGCAGTTTAACTGGACGGCGGGCGTCGAAGTCAATATTCCGATCTACGACGGAGAACGGGCGCGGTACCATAGGGTGACGGCCGAGGCGAACGTCGACGCTGCCGATGCCGGCATCAAAAACCTGGTGCAGCAGATCAGGATCCAGGTACTCCAGGCCAAGTCGGATGTCGAAGCGGCCTATGCAAAGCTCGATCTCTCGACGGTCCAGGTGCAGCTCGCCGAGCGAGCGCTCGGCATGGCCCATATCAAATACGACGCGGGTGTCATCACGAACCTCGACGTCCTCGACGCGGAACGGGATTGTGCCGATGCGAAGCTCGGGTATGTGACCAGCCAGTACCAGTATCTGCTGAACTGCTATGCGCTGGATCAGGCGACCGGGATGCTCTACCGTACCTGGTAACGAGCTCACCAATGACGATACTTTCAGCCTGACGGCACCGATAGGCATCAGGCTGTAGGCCGCTTGCCTCCGCCATCACGCCTTATTGTCGATAGAATGAATCGCCGGAATGAGGCTGAATAACGTGGCGTGCTTTGCGAAACGCCATCCAAGGGGATTAATCGAGCATCCCGTCACGTTCCCCCTCCCCACGATGTCTAATCTGACAAAATCCCGGCCTTCGGCCACCGTCCAACCCCATGAAAAATATGGGCCGAATTGACAATAATGGCCCTGTCCGGACGAAAATGTTGTATTACCATAATTGTTTATAGAATCCCGCTACAGGCAAAAAGGAGATTTTCGCATGATTCCGTTCATAGCAAAGTGGTTCACCGGCGGCGGCCCGTTCATGTGGGCCATCCTGGCGGTTCTCGCCTTCGCGGCGGCGGTCGTCATCGAGCGCGTCATCTTCTACTACCTCATCTGCCGAGGACGGGGCACCCTGCTCGTGGCCGGCGTGGCGAAGAGCCTCAATAACGGGGAGGCCGAAAAGGCCCTGCAGCTCGCTTCCGGCGCATCGCCGGTCACGGTGCTCGTCCGTACCGCCGTCGAGCGGTTCAATGCCGGGATGAACGTCACCGAGATCCAGGAGGGCATCGAGGAGGCCGCCATCAAGGAGCTCCCCCGCTACAGCAACCGGCTGAACTACCTGGTGCTCTTCGCCAATATTGCGACCCTCCTCGGGCTCCTCGGCACCATCACCGGGTTGCAGCTCGCCTTCTCGTCGCTCGGGTCGGTCGAGGCATCGAAGAAGGCGACCATGCTCGCGACCGGCATCTCGGAGCTCATGGTCTGTACCGCGTTCGGCCTCATGGTCGCCATCCCGAGCATGGTCGCCTACACCATGCTGCACAACAAGCAGACCCGCCTGACGCGCGACCTCGACGAGTCGGTGGTCAAACTCATGAACTACCTCAGGAAGAAGCGTCCCTGAGGCCGGGCCGAGCCCAATGCAACTCTCACTGTTTCAGCGGAATAAGCCCGTCTCGGAAAGTGCCGAGGACAACGAGATCGACGTTGCGCCGGTGATGAACATGTTCATCATCCTCGTCACCTTCCTCATCTCCATGACCGTGTTTACCCATATCGCCATCCTGCAGTTCACCCTGCCGCCGAATGTCAACAAGGGGCTCGACCAGTCGCAGGGCAAGCCGAAACTGCGCCTGACGGTACGACTCGGGTCGGACTTCATGGGCATCGTGCTCGGGGAAAAGCTGCTCGACTCGCTGCCCCTTGAAAACGGCAGGTTTCCCTTCGACGCCTTCGGTGCGCGGCTGAAGGAACGTCGGGCAAAGGCGGATGAGCAGGATGAGATCGTCATCGCCTCGCGCGACGAAATCGCCTTCAAGCAGATCGTGCGGGTCATGGACCTCTGCCGCGATGCCGGGTTCGGCAAGGTGGGTCTGTCAAGCGCCACGGTAAACCCCGAGAGCGGGAAATGATGCTTTCCCGGAAAAAGCCCCGCTACGGGTTCGGCAACGCCGATACCGGCACCTTCCGGCCGCAGCTGACCTCGCTCGTCGATGTCATGGCGATCATCCTCATCTTTCTCATCAAGACCTTTTCGACCGAAGGGAATATCATCACCCCCTCCTCCGATCTCGAACTGCCGGTCTCGACCTCGGAAAAGAAACCGACGCCGCGCTGGAGCATCGAAATCTCCCGGAGCGCCGTCATGTCGGAGGGCGCCTTCATCTCGTCGACCGCAGGGTATGCAAAGCGCGACTCGCTCCTTTTGCCCGAACTTTTCAAATGGCTCCAGACCATGCGCCGGCTCCGCGACGACACGACCTCGAAGGCGCTCATCCAGTGCGACAAAGAGGTTCCTTACGCCATTGTGAAAAAGGTCATGTATACGTGCAGCAAGGCGAAATTCACCGACTTTTCCGTTCTCGTGATCCAGGAGGAGTAGTGACCACGCCCCGCGACCGGCTTCTTGCCGTCTACGAACAGGAGAGTGAAGCGGAAATCGGTCCGGGCGAACGGCTGTTCCGCATCATCGTGGCCTGCACGTTCGCGGCATTCGGTCTCTTCGGTTTCTACCTGCACCGGCACAACCCGCCCGAGCAGACGATCGAAGAGCAGGCCGGTAAGCCTCGCCAGGTCTCCTTCATCATCGAGGAAAAGAAAATTGCGCCGGTCGTGGTGCAAAAGGCGCCTCCCAAAGTGGAGACTCCAAAGCCGGAACCGGTAAAGGTGGAACCGAAAAAGGCGGAGCCGATCGATCTGACGAACCATCCCGTCCCGGCCCAGAAGATCGACGACGTCAAGCCAGAGCCACCTCCCCCCACGGCAGCACCGGTCCGCCGGGTGTACGGGCTGCGCAAGGTGTACTCCACCGGCTTCGGCGAGGGTGGCGAAGCTTCGGACGCGGTGATCGGCAAGCTCGGCAATACCCTGAACGCGCCGATCGATACCTTCGTCCCCAAAAAAGAGGAGCTGAAGGGCACCGTCGCGCCGGTGACGACGGTGCAGAAGTATCCGGTCATGAAGACACAGGTCCAGCCGGAGTATACCCGAGAGATGCGGGATCGCGGCATAGAGGGCGTCGTCCGGGCAAACGTTCTCGTGGATATCGACGGCAAGGTAAAGAAGGCAATCGTGCTGAACGACCTCGGCTACGGGTCAAAGGAAAAAGTGTATGAGGCATGCCTGAAACTGCTGTTCGATCCGGCAACGCGGAACAATGAGCCGGTCGCGGTGTGGATTCAAATTTCATTCTCTTTTGAAATGACGAATTAAGCTGATATACTACCGACGGGATACATCTATGGGTTTCATGATTAAATCGGCATGGGTCATCGCTCTCCTGGGTGCACTCTGCTTCGGCCAGAACCCTTCACCCGCGCCGGCCCCCGGAGCCGCAGCAACCACCACCGCCGACACCGCCGCCCCGCCGCTCGAAAAGGATCCGGTACTTACCGGCTTCGTGAAAGCGGCCTATCCGCCCGAGCTGCTGAAACAGGCCATTACCGGAACCGTGACGCTCGACCTGCTCGTCAACGAACGCGGCACCATCGACAGCGTCGTGGTGACGAAGGGCCTGGCGCCGTCGCTCGATTCCGCCGTGGCAAGGGCCGCGGCGGCATTTGTGTTTTCCCCGGCAATGGCGGGAGGCAAACCGGTGCCGGTGCTCATCACCTACAATTACCATATTACCCTCGCCGACGGGATCCGCACCATCGACACGGTCGTTAATTTCTCGGGGAGAGTGGTCGAACGCGGGTCGCGCGCCCCGGTCCCCGGCGCCATGGTGTTCGTCTCCCTCTTCGATTCGACGGCGGACTCCACGATCAAGGTCCCCTGGAGCGTTTACCTGCGCACAATCGGATCGCTGCCGGGCCAGCATCTGGAGGGAACCGATGTGGCCGCCATGACGGATTCGCTGGGCTATTTCTCATTCAAATCGCTTCCCATAGGGAAAATGATGGTCAGCGTCGCCGCTCCCGGCTGCGAGGTTTTCCGTGAGTATCACACCATCAGGCCGGGAAAGGCCCTGGAGGTCACCTACCGCCTGGAACGGGTTTCCTTCGGCGATTACAACATCGTCGTTAAGGGCCAGAAGGATGACGTGGAGGAAGTTTCCGAGCGGACGCTGACGCAGACCGAGGTGCGGACCATTCCCGGTTTCGGCGGCGACGCGGTCAAGGTCATCGAATCGCTGCCGGGCGTCGCGCGGGCGTCGATCCTCTCCGGCCAGATCGTTATTCGCGGGTCGTCCACCGGGGATTCGCATTTTTACATCGACGGGGTGACCCTGCCGACGCTCTTTCACTTCGGCGGCGTCACCTCGACCTATAACTCCGAGGCACTCCAGGGCGTCGATTACTATCCCGGCGGCTTCGGAACGCGCTACGGCGACGCCCTCGGCGGCGTGGTCGAGCTGACCGGCCGCCCTCCCAAAACGGATCGTCTCCACGGTTATTTCGATGTGAATCTCTTCGATGCGGGGTTCCTGCTCGAAGGCCCGCTGTCGGACAAGGTGTCGTTCATGGTTACCGCGCGGCGAAGCTACATTGCCAACGTTCTTGACTGGTTTCTCGATGACGTCGCTAAGATCCAGCTTCCCTTCACGGTCGTCCCCTACTACTGGGACTACGTCGCGCGCCTCGATGCCGACATCAACAAGAACAACCACGCCTACGTCACCTTTTTCGGCTCAGAGGACAACCTGCAACTGATCAGTGCAAGCGAGCGCGGCGGCAGCAACCAGGTCTCATCGAATACCGCTGAAATAAGCGACCTTTCCTATTTCCATATGGGCATCGCCGGCTGGCAGTGGACCCTGAGCGACAAGGTCAAAAACGACCTCCATTACTCCCTGTGCCGGCTCAGCCAGCAGGAGGATATCGCCGGTTTTACCAGCGCAAATGGGAACGCGTGGGCCCAGTATCTTCGCGACGAACTCACCGTCGCCTCGTCGAACGAGGTCAAATGGCATGCCGGCGTCGATATCCAGGAGGTCCCCTACAATCTCATACTCGCGTACATCAACAATAAAAACCAGCTGGTAAACGACACCGCTCACTACCACCTCGGCCCCTATGCCGCCTACGGTTTTTTAGACTGGAAACCGACCCCGAAGCTCACCCTGACCCCGGGCATCCGGTACGACTACTACCCGGAGCTGCACTACGACGGCCCCATTATCCCGGAACTCTGGAACTACGGCTCGTGGAATGACAAGGGCCCGTCGGGCGTGCCGGTGGTACGGCTGTCGGCACGATTCACGCTCAACGACCGGCAGACGATCAAAGCCTCGGCAGGCGCCTACGACGAAACGCCGCAGCCGGTGGGCCAGTCGATCGACGCCGACCTGGGCAATCCCGACCTGGGTGCGCAGGAGGGAGCCCAGTACGTCGCCGGGTACGAATGGAAGCTCTCCTCCCTTGTCAGCGCCGATGTACAGGCCTACTACAACCGCCAGTGGGACGATGCGGTGAGGCCCTCCGCACTCGACATAGAAAACGACCCGTCGCTCCCGTCCTACGTCGGCGACGGCCGGGCCCAGATGCACGGTATCGAGCTTCTCCTGAAGCACGACCAGAGCAAGCGCTTCTTCGGGTGGATCGCCTACTCGCTTTCACGGAGCCAGCGCTGGAGTTCCGATGAAAACCAGTGGGTACTCTACAATCAGGACCAGACGAACAACCTCCAGCTCATCGGCAGCTACAAGCTGACCCCGACCCAGGAGCTCGGCGTCCGCTTCCAGTACGTCACCGGCGATCCGACGACCCCGGTGATCGGGAGCAGCTATAACGTCACCACGCGGGCATATGACCCCGAATACGGTCCGGTCAATTCCGCCCGCATGAGTCCCTATGTCAATCTCGACCTGCGGTATGAAAAGAAATTCGTCTATGCGCTCTGGCAGTGGTCGGCCTACATCGACGTGTCCCATGTCGAAAACTGGTTCGGCAAGGGGTACCACAGTCCGGAGATCAATCAGTACGAGTGGAACTACGACTACACCGAAAGCAATGTGCTTTCGGACGTAACCCGGCCGGCAATCGGCGTCAGGATGGAATTTTAAAGAGGTAACCTATGAAAAAACTATCCATAGCCGTCATAGGAGCAGTGCTCCTCCTGCAGTGCAGCCAGTTCCCGGACCGGTACGACCGCATCGAATCCACCGTGATACGGCCCATCGGCTTCGTCTACGACCCGTACGCCGAAGGCGCACCGGGCGATACCATCCATCTGCATGCGTACTTCGCGGGCGACACGGTCGTAAGCTCGACCTGGCAGCTCTCCTACAACGTTCTCCAGGCGGCTTCCGGCAGTTTAGACACCATAAGCGGCTACGCCCCGCTCCCCTACTTCGGCCTGACCGGCAACCTGCCCGATTCCATGGATTTTTACTTTATCATCCCCGATTCGGCCTTCTACCTGACCCGGGCGATCACCCAGAAGGCGCTGGCGGGCCTTAAAAACTCGCTGCCCTCCGCCATGGCGGGGATGACCCAGCAGGGTTTTGCCGGATTTCTGAGCGCGCTCGGGGCGGTGAACATCAACGATACCCCGGCGGTTGCGGCCTTCCTGCAAACCTGGGGACCGACGCTCGGCATCGCGGCAGCATCCCCCGCCGCCATGGATTCGCTCATCGTCGTCGCGGGTAAGGTGCTCTCGGTGTTTTCGGTGCAGGGGGCGATTCTCGCCAATGTAACCGCAAAAAACGGCGCGCAGCTCCAGGTGAAGGGGCAATTTACCATCCGGTACAACCGGCACTTCCAGAACACACCGCTCGATACCGTCATCCCGGTGAATCACAACCCGACCATGCACTGGGTCGGCATTTATAAGATCAAAAACAGCGGCGCCGCCGGGTTTTCACCCGGCGATTCGATTCTCGCGGGAAAGTACGTTCCGCAGTATCTCTACGATGATTTATTCCCGGCAACCATCGCCGATACCGTTTTCATCGATACCGGCTATACCTATTTCTTTGCGGCCGACAGCGGGATATACACGCTCGTGCAGAACGGCACCATGGTCACCGACACCACGCGGGATAAATATTTTTACTACGACGCGCAAACGGCAAGGGATACGTTCCAGCTGGAAACCTGGTTTTACGACTGGGAGATGCAGAACGACCTCGATTCGGTCACCCTGCCGGAGGATTCGCTCCTCCTGCTCGTTCCCGGCAGCAGGAACGGCGGCGGCGGGGAGGAGTCGTTTATGCAGTTCCTCCCGTCGCTCGACACGAAAATGACCCATGCGCACATCTGGGTCACGGTTTACGATTCGTATCTCGGTATCCTGAACCAGCCGGCGGCGTTCATGATCAGGGACTTCGACGTGTACTTCAAATACTCTGCGGCATACACGGCAAATCCGCACGGCGGAAGTACGGCCGGCGTCATCGCGTTGATCCGCAGCGCAAATCGGCCGAAAATATAGCGGCCGGTGCGCGACCGCCGGGCCCTTGCCGCTATATTTTTCCGAGTGCTCTCCCGATCCGCTCCAGTGCCGCTTCGACATTCTCTTTGTTGTTAAAGGCACTGATGCGGATATATCCCTCGCCGCAGCGACCGAATCCCGCCCCCGGCGTGCAGATGACGCCCGCCTCGGCCAGAAGAAAATCGAAAAACTCCCAGGAATCCCGCCGGACGTTTACCCAGATGTAGGGTGCGTTGAGGCCGCCGGTGCAGAAATAGCCGAATCCGGCCATCTTTTCACGGATGAGCATGGCATTGGCCATGTAGTAATCGGCCATTTCAGTAATCTGGCGCGGACCGTCACCCAGGTAGCAGGCCTCGGCGGCCCGCTGGACAGGGTACGAGACTCCGTTGAATTTCGTGGTATGGCGCCGGTTCCAGAGTCCGTGCAGGGCAACCTTGTTGCCGGCCCGGTCAAAGGCCATGCACTCACGGGGAACGACGGTATAGGCGCAGCGCGTTCCGGTAAAGCCGGCCGTTTTGGAGAAACTCCGGAACTCGATCGCCACCTCGCGGCTGCCCTCGATCTCGAAAATGCTCCGGGGAATGGCATCGTCGCGGATAAATACGGCATAGGCGGCATCGAAGAGAATGAGTGCATTGGTCCGCCGGGCGAAATCCACCCACTCGGTCAGCTGGGCTCGTGTTGCGGTGGCGCCGGTCGGGTTGTTCGGAAAGCAGAGGTAGATGAGATCGACCGGGACATCGGGAATTCCGGGGATAAAGCCGTTCGCTTCGGTACCGTCAAGGTACACCAACCCCTGGTAGCGTCCCTGCGCGAAGGTGCCGGTACGGCCGGCCATCACGTTCGTGTCGACATAGACCGGATAGACCGGATCGGGAATCGCAACCGTGATATCGTCGGCGAAAAGCTCCTGGATGTTGCCGGTATCGCACTTTGCACCATCGCTGATGAAGATTTCATCCGGCGCGATCTCCGCGCCCCGCGCCTGGAAGTTGTGTTTCGCCACCGCTTCGCGAAGGAAGAGGTACCCCTGTTCCGGTCCATAGCCGCGAAAGGTCGCGTCGTTGCCCATTTCGGCAACCGCGGCCTGGAACGCCTCGATACAGGCGGACGGCAGGGCACGCGTCACATCGCCGATCCCGAGCGGCAGGAGTTCACTATCCGGATGGCCTTTGCGGAACTCCGCAACGCGCTTTGCGACTTCGGAAAAAAGATACGTCGATTTCAGCTTCAGGTAATTTTCATTGATGCGGATCATTAGTCACTTATCCCTTTTCCAAAGAACTCCCGATAGAGTGCATTGACCGCTTTTTTCTCGTCGGTGGCATCGATGCCGAAAATCACGCTGATCTCCGAGCTGCCCTGGTTGACCATTTTAATATTGACGTCGGCTTTTGAAAGCGCATTCGCCGCAGAGGCAAGCACGCCGATTTTATGAATCAGGCCTTCGCCGACGACCGCCACCAGCGCAATACCGAACTCGGTGCGGATTTCATCGGGCTTGAGCTCCTGCTCGATGGTCCGGATGATCGTATTGGCCATCTCGACCTTCAGCTGCGATTGGTCGAGGATCACCGAGATATTATCGACGCCCGAGGGGCAGTGTTCATAGGAGAGGCCGAGCTCTTCGAAGATGGAGAGCAGGCGGCGGCCAAACCCTTTTTCACGGTTCATCAGGAATTTTTGCAGGGTGATGCTGCAATATCCTCCGCCGGAGGCGATGCCGACGACATCGCGCTCGCTCGGCAGCCGTTCGGAAACGATTAAGGTACCGCTGTTGGAGAGATTTCCCGTGTTGCGCAGGCGGATCGGTATTTTTTTCCGCAGCACCGGCTTCACCGCCTCTTCGTGAAGGACATTGAAACCGATATAGGAGAGCTCCCGCATCTCCTTGTAGGTCAACGCCGGGATCTGCTCCGGATGCTCGACCATGTGCGGATGGGCGCTGAAGATGCCGTCGACGTCGGTCCAGTTTTCGTATTCGGCCGCGTCGAGCGCCTCGGCGAGGATGGAGCCGGTAAGGTCGGAGCCGCCGCGACTGAAGGTCGCCACGTTCCCCTCCCTGGTATAGCCGAAGAAGCCCGGAAAGACGATGATGCGGGCCTCCACCGTCTCTTTGAGCGCGCCGAGCCGCCCGGTCGCTTCGGAAAGCGGCTGCGCATCCCCGAAAACGGACGTCACGAGAAGCCCCCCATCGCGGGGAGAGACATAAACGGCATCGATCCCGATACCCGTGCAGTACTCCGCAAAAAGGCGGCAGTTGAGGTCCTCGCCCGTCGCCACGAGACAATCGCGGTAACGTCCCGGATGATCGAGCGGCGACTTTTGCAGAGTGTCTATTTCCGCGGTTATTGCGGCGATGCGATCGGGTGGAACGCCGAGCGGTTCATAAATAGCGCGAAACCGATTCTTGAGCGCGGCTATCTCGGCCGAACAATCCTGCCGGAGCAGTGATTTATCGACAATGGCTACCAGAGCATCGGTAACCTTCACGGGAAACTCAGGCGTCTTCCCGGGAGCGGATAGTACGATGCAGCGACGCTGCGGATTCGCTTTAAGAATATCGACGATCCGCCGCAGTTTTTCGGCACTTGCGACGGAGCTGCCGCCAAATTTACAAACAATGCAACCCATGAACGCTCCTCGGATGGCAGGTCAGGCTATACGCTTCTCATGAAACTTCCGGCGGAAATCCAGGGGCGGACATTTTTCGCGACGCGTGAAAGCGCGGGTGAATGAGTTTCCGCCCGGATAACCGACCCGGACGGCAATGTCGGTAACCGGTTCCATGGTATTTTCGAGCAGATATTTAGCCTGTTCCATCCTGATGTAGGTGAGGTAGTCGTACAGCGTCTGCCCGGTGTCCTTCTTGAAAATGATATTGAGATAATTAATGTCGACCCCGCACTCTTTTTCCAGCTCGCGCTGATGCTTCATGCGGGCATAGTGTAATTCCATAAACATTTTTGCCTTGGCCACCAGGCTTTTTGCCTTGTTGCGGGGGAATTGCGCTTCCTCGATGCCAAGAAGCCCCTTATTGAAGAGTACCACGAATATTTCCAGCAGCCGCGAGGTGGTGGACAACCCCCACACCTCCCGCTTATTCGATCGCACGCAGAGGAGATCGAATACCAGGTTCTCGAAATAAGCGCGCTCGGATCCTTCGAGAATGCATTTCCCCTCAATGGAGGAGTTCCAGTAGCAGCGGGCGTTTTGCGACGGCAGAAGCGAGAAAAACACCTCGAAGCACTCGAAGGTTCCCTTCTGGTGCAGGTAGGAGTAGCGTTGGCTCCGCTCCATAATGCCGAGCAGCCCCGGTCGGGCCGTTCCGAAGGAATTTTTGGAAAGGTTATGAAGAATGCCGCTGCCGTCCACCTGGAACCATAACCGGAAACAATCCTGCTGGAAATGAAGCTGGAGCGGCGGACGGCGTACCTCCGAGGACGGCGTCGTGAATTCGAGATACTCTATGCCGCCGATGTCGATATGGAGTTTCGGCAGCTCAATGACGACATGGTTGTTCCAGTCGTTGAGGCAGGAAAAGGTACGGACCCCGGGAGGGTGCCCAGGATGCTGGGTAAGTTCCGGATTATGAAATGCGGCAAGGATCTCATGGCGCGTTGGAAACATTTGTAAAAAATATAATTTTTTGATGAGAAAAACTTGGAATATTATAAAAAACATTTGTATATTTAATAACTGCGTAGCACGGTTTAACCGCGATTTCAATTAAATTGCCGATAACGCTTTCCCCGACGGGTACTATGGCGCCAATCTCTGCCGATACCACCAGCCGTTTTATTTCCGAGGAAAGCTGCCTGGCGCTCTATCTCAAAGAGATCAGCAAAAATAAGACGTTGAGTCTCGAAGAAGAGGCGGATCTCGCGATCCGGATTCGCATCGGGGAACGAAAATCCCTCGAGAGGCTGGTGAAAGCGAATTTGCGGTTTGTCGTCAGCGTCTGCCGGAACTACCAGAATCAGGGCCTGCCGCTCAGCGATCTTATCAATGAAGGCAATCTCGGCCTCATCAGAGCGGCCAAGCGGTTTGACGAAAAAAAGAACTTCAAGTTCATCTCCTATGCAGTCTGGTGGATACGCCAGGCAATCCTCCAGGCACTCGCCGAACAGTCGCGAATAATAAAATTGCCGTTGAATCGCGTCGGAACCATCCATAAAATCGGCAAAACCCAGAGCAAGCTTGAACAGAAGTATCGCCGGCAGCCCAATGTCGAGGAGATCGCGCGGGAACTGAGTCTCGATGAGAGCGAAGTCCGCGAAACGATCAAAATCGGCAATACGCATATGTCGCTGGATGCGCCGCTCAAGCAGGGTGAGGACTCAAAGCTGATCGATGTCCTCCACGATGAGAGCCAGGAGCGTCCGGATGACGGCATCATGGATATCTCTCTGCAGGAGGAGATCGAAAAAACGCTCGATACCCTCTCCGAACGCGAAAAAGAGGTGGTGAAACTCTACTTTGGAATCGGGGAGGAAACCGCCCACACGCTGGAAGAGATCGGTCAACGTTTCAACCTCACCCGCGAACGGGTGCGGCAAATTAAGGAGAAGGCGCTGCGAAGGCTCAAACACTGCTCCCGCAGCAAGCGCCTGAGGGTATACCGGAACCTTTAAACGGTTACCCTTCTATGGGATCGAGGAGGAGGGCTGAAGCCCTCCTCCTCTCACACCACCGTTGCCGACTTCTGTTGACCCATCTCCCCGCCTTACGACGAGAATAGCCTTGCGGCAAACAGATCTCCTAGGGTAATGCGCACCTGCCTTCACGCTTATGCCTGCCGCATGTACTGCCATGCCTTCCGGACAGGTATCGGACTTGGTGAGTCTCTATACCCTCTCCTCCTGCATGGCTGCCTCAAATGCGGTTTCTGTACGTCAGGCCAGCGCTTTGCCTCCGGCTTCCTTCAGATTCGGCCTCGCGGTCGACATTCTTGACGTTATGGCTAACGATTCCCCCTGTCGGGTTCGCAGGGGACTTGCACCCCCAAGCAGGTGGCCCGGCCGGGCGCACATAAAAAAACCGCCCGCATCCTGGTAAAATAGATGCGGGCGGTAAGCCCTGCACAAGAAGCAACCAGTTAGAATACGAACTGATGGTGAAAGACGCCGTCGGCGTTCTTCACACTCAGAACGTACACGCCGGAAGAGACCTTCGTGGCGTCGAAGCTGACGCGAACGCTCTTCTGATCCGCGGACCTGGTCTGGGTCAGCGGTGCCGCCTGCCGGCCCGCAAGGTTCACCAGCTTGATATCCGAAGCGGCGGCGCAGGTGATCTCGAAGGTGCTCTTGCCGAGGCGCTCGCAGGAGAAGAGCGAGGGGACCTGTCCGGCGTTGTTCGGCAGGACCGGGGTAATGATCTTCGTCTCGCCGAAATGCACCCAGTTTATCTGCAGGTTATTCGTCCCGGTCGGGACCTTGAATTTTATCGCAAGGTTGTGGTGGCCGGTGGGCAGCGGCTTGACTGAATCGGCTACGGTTATCGTATTCCACATATTGGTATCGCTGGTATTGGGAATATAGGTTTTTGCCAGAAGCTGTCCGTTTACCGAATCGAGATAGGCGTAGATGGTATCGGTCCCGACCGTGGTAGCTACCTGCATGGTAAAGGAAGTCGGGCCTGTATAGCCTGAATCCGGGGTGAAATTCACACTGTCGTAGACGACCGTGGCATTATTGGTAATGCCGGTTAAATACCAGCCGGTATCGGCAATATCCTGTGCATTGACCTTGAGATAATTGTAGGCATGCATACCGATAGTAGCGGTTCCCGTGGTAGCCGAGGTCGTGGAAATGATACCGCGGTCGATCTGGATGGAATCGTCGTAGGCGCTGGGCACGCCCACCCCGCGATTATCCTTGTGGCAGGTGGAGGTATCGATGGTGCTGTCGTTTTTAAAGTTCAGGTACTCGATTGCGGAACAGCGACGGTCGCCGAATAGTTCCCCACCGTAAGTCACATTGTGCCAGAAAATGTAGTACTGTCCCTTGAAATTGCAGACGCCGGAATGGATGGTAAACTCGGCGGAATTTGTCGGTAAAATCTGGCCCTTATAGGTCCATGGACCTAGTACGCTATGCGCGACGGAGTAGGCGATGATTTCGTTTCCTTTTGAACCCGGCTGAAAAGCATAGACGAGGAAATAAAAGCCGTTGCGCTTAAAAATCCATGAACCTTCGTGATACCCGCTGCCCGACCCCGTCTGAACGATGCTGTTGCCGATATAGCCGTATAACCCGGTGCCCGTGCTGTCTACCGCCGTGCCGCTGTCGTTCATGCGGACCAACCCTAAATCGGTTTTGTCCTGGTGCCGATACGATAGCCATATGCGAACGGAATCGGTAGTGTCGGCAAAAACAAAGGGATCGATAACGTTATCTGTCGAATGAGGAAGGACACCAACGGACGCCGGGGTGAAGGTTCCCGTGGGTTTCGTGTTCCATGAGGTAAAATTATAGAAATAGCCGTTCGTCGCCGTTTCGGGAGCAATCAGCTGATAACGACCCTGCAAAAAATAGACCGTTGGCGCCCATAGCTGGTTTGCATCGTTGCACCATGTCACCAATTTTTCCCACAGGGCGCCGCCTTCATCCTTCCAGTGATACATATCGGGGCTCGAATAACAGTGAATGGTATCGATGTCGTACGTTTCTTCATTGCCGTTAAGCATGTCCTGCGTGCAATAGA
>CAZYYB010000073.1:0-16378 GCA_964651515.1 uncultured Fibrobacteraceae bacterium | reverse complement strand
TATCCCAGGTATTCCTGCCCCAACCCATTGTGGGGCGGAGTACCTGAGTAGTAACCCGTTTTCTTCGGACCCTGAAAGCCGCTCATCGTTGAACTCCCTCCTTAAATCCCGCCTCGCCGCCATGATGTTCCTGCAATTCTTCATCGCGGGCGCGTTCACGCCGGTGCTGAGCCTCTATCTAAAAAATTTCCTCCACTTTACCGGCATGCAGACCGGCATCATCCTGTCCGTGACCGCGGCGGGCTCGATCGCCGCGCCGCTCTGCGCGTCGCTCGTCGCCGACCGGTACGTCCGGGCCGAACGGCTGCTGGGGATACTGCAGCTTGCCGGCGGCGCACTCATGCTGGCCTTTGCCGTACAGCGCAGTTTCTGGCCGGTCATGGCGCTCTACTTCGGCTATACCATGATCAGCGCCCCGACGTTCGCCCTGACCAATGCGATCATCTTCCACCACTCGACAGATGCGCGGCACAAATTCGGATCGATCCGCGTGTACGGCACCATCGGCTGGATCGTCGTCGCCTGGGTCTTCAGCTATCTCTGGATGCGCCGGGGCGGCGCGGGGCTTGCGGCCGATCGATTACCGGATGCCCTCATCCTCGCGGGCATCTCTTCACTGGTGCTTGGTCTCTACTCGTTTACGCTCCCCTCATCGGGAAGGCGTGCCGCAACGTCCGACCACGTGCCGCTCCTGCAGCTCCGGGTGCTCAAAAATCCGGCCGTCCTGCGGCTCTTCATCTTCATGTTCTTTCTCTCGTTCTTCTACCGGTTCTACTTCTTCGGCACGGCCCCGTTCCTGCACGCCATAGGGTTCGCGGACCGGAACATCATGCCGGTCATGAGCCTGGGCCAGGTTCCCGAGGTGTTTGCCATGGGGCTTCTGGGGTGGTTCCTCATGCGCTTCGGCACGCGCAAAATCATCGTGATCGGCATGGCGCTCGATATTTTCCGGTATGTCACGGCCGCACTCGGCGGCCCGCCGTGGCTGGTCATGCTCGGCCTCTCGGTGCACGGCCTCTCCTACACCTTCATCTATGCCTCGGCCTCCATCTACCTCGACCGTTTCTGCGACAAACAGTCGCGGAGCGGGGTGCACCAGCTGTTCGCCATGACGACCTCGGGGATCGCCAATTTCACCGGCAACCTGTTCTGCGGATTCGTGATGGATCTTTTTACCGGACCTGATTTGCGGGTCAACTATCATCTGTTCTGGCTGACGCCGGTA
The DNA here is from genome assembly GCA_964651515.1 of uncultured Fibrobacteraceae bacterium. Taxonomy (GTDB): domain Bacteria; phylum Fibrobacterota; class Chitinivibrionia; order Chitinivibrionales; family Chitinispirillaceae; genus BOG-1184. Next base: position 15,153 of record CAZYYB010000073.1, on the reverse strand, counting down.
GCCGGTATTTCGCTTTTGCTGTGTGCGGTGCCGATATGGGTCGGGATGAGGGGGAAGAAAGGAGATAAATATCAAGAAGAAAATGAAATTCTTATGGATGGCCGAGCCGGGTCACCCCCGCGAGTTGGGAGTGCTTCATAACTAACCTCTGCGGGGGGGGACCCCCGGGGCCTCTGCGAAAAGAAAACGACAATCCCGGAATTGTACTGGGAAGAGGGATAATTTCAGCAACGTAGCTTAACAAGAAGAATCACCTCTCCCTGCGGGAGAGGTCCGGCCGCTTGGGGCCGGGGTGAGGTCAGGAACCCGCGAAGCGAGGTTCCCCCACCAAAAACGCTTGTATCAGCGACCCAATCAACACTCCGTATCCGGCAAAAACCTCCTGAAATTAACCCCGCAGAAACTGAAAAGAAACCCGATTCCCGCCGAGAGCAGGCTCGTGGCCGTAAAACCGCCGATCGGAAGAAAGAAATGGAAAAAGGCCGCGCGGAGGGCAAGGGGAACGAGGCTTAATGCCTGGAACTTTGCAAACGGCCCCATCCGGCCGATTTTTGCGAGGGTAGCCTGCGACGTGATGCCCAGGCTGATCAGTACGACGAGCAGAAGCGCCGCCTCCATGCTCACGGCATGGGCGAGGTTGCGTCCGGCAACCGTGGTGAACCGGGCGAACGCCGGGAGCGCGAACAGTATGGAAAGCTGGAGAATAATGCCCAGGACCCCCTCCAGCGCGGCCTTCGTCGAAACGGCCAGCCGGGAGGTATTGTACTTCAGGATGCAGTAGAGCGCGCGGAACCCGTCCTTCATCCCGATCTTTTTCCCCTCGTTATACGTCCGGCCGCGGTAGGAGATACCGACTTCGTAAATCTTTATGTTTTCGTTGCGCGCGAACTCGGCGAGCTTGGCGGTAATCTCGGGTTCGAAGCCGAACCGGTTTTCGCAGATGGTAATGCGCTCCGCGATCTCGCTCCGCATCACCTTATAGCAGGTCTCCATGTCGGTAAGGTTCAGGTCCGAGAAGGCGTTTGACAGGACGGTCAGGAGCCGGTTCCCCATGCTGTGCCAGAAATACAGGACCCGGTGACGCCCGCCGCCGACAAACCGCGAACCGTACACCACCTCGGCGTCCCCGTCGAAGATCGGCGCGAGGAGCGTGGCGTACTCCTCCGGGTTATACTCGAGGTCCGCATCCTGGATGATGATGATGTCGCCGGTGCATTTTTCGAACCCGGTTCGCAGCGCCGCTCCCTTGCCCCGGTTTTTTTCATGATAGGCGACCGTAATTTCCGGATCGCCGATCTTCCGCAGGAGCGCGCGCGTACCGTCGACCGAGCAGTCGTCCACGATGACGATCTCCCGCACCGTGTCCGACCCGCCCAGGGGCGCATGCTTTACCCTCTCCACGATTTCGAGGAGCGTCTTTTCTTCATTATAAACCGGAATGACGATGGAAACTTTCATGGTCGAAGGCTGTTTTTCCGTTTCAGGTCGTTGAGAATTCCGGCAAAGTCGGTTTCGTTTTTTATCGCCGCAACGTGCCGGTTATCGAGTAAAACCGCCATGGGATCCCTGATGCCGAGGCGGTCAAGCAGGTCGAACTGCGCGGTCAGCACTCCGCCGTACCGCTCCCCCTCCCGGAAAAGCGAGTCCGGGGTCATTCCGGTATTGGCCATATCCGGCAGCCAGTTCGAGCTGCCGGGGTTCGCCGCATACGCCCGCAGGTACGGCGCAAAGCGATCGCGGTGCAGCGAATCCATGACCAGCCAGCGCAAGGCTTCCTCACGCCGGACCTTCTCCTCGGTCGCATTCGCCGGCGCGGCGGGATCGGCGTAAAATATCGGGAGAATCCGTACCCGCCCGGAAAGGAGCGAATCGTCGAGCACCCGTTTCATCGCCGCCACCGCATCGGGGACGAGCGGATCGATGAAAAAAACGATCGACCCCGGTTTTTCGGCGCGATCAAGAAAATAGTTTTTCGGCGTAATGCCGTCCCTGAAGACGTAGTCGTCGCCGCGTTTTTCGAGCCCGCCCTCGACCTGCGGAAAGTTCTGGGCCGCGCCGGCTCCCTTGCCGAAGAGGTAGAACGGCAGGGATGAAGGCGCCCAGGTTTTGAGCATCTTCAGCCCCTCCGCGGAGTGCAGGCGCAGCGTTCTGATCGTTGCATTCGGAAACAACTCCCCGGTGGTGGCGATGACCGAGCTTTCCGGATGACCGAGCGACGAGTCGGCGACCAGCGCCGTAAAGGAGAACGGGGCGTCGGGCTTGAATTCGCACCTCCCCTGCGGCGAACACCGGCCGATCGACCCGCTTTTCCGGCAATCGCCGTCCTCGAAGCACTCGGGCAGCGAGTCGCAGCGCGCGCTCGTTTCACCGAGATCGGCGCACCGGTCTTTAGCCAGCCGCCCGGCCGTAATAGCTTTCGTGAAGGGGGCATTGTCGATATACAGGGTCGGCGATGCCGAAACACCGAGCCGCGTCGAACGCCGGTACTCGTCGGCAAGCGCCTCGCGGCCCTTTGCCGCCACCCACCGGCCAAGCCTCGCGGCATCGAGCCCGAGCGCGGCCACGGCGGCGTCGCTCGTCGCCTGCGGCTTGCTCCGCTCATCCAGGAAGGAGAGCCACCGGCCGGGATACAGCGCCCGCACGGCCAGCCAGGTCATCTCGTCGCGCACCTCGTCCGGGCCGTGAAGCGAGGAGAGGGAGTCGCCCCCCGCGCTCCCGATAAACCAGACGTTCCACTCGATTTCCGGAAATTTCCCGACGAAATCGACGAACTCGCGCAGTGCCGTACAGCCGTACGGGCACTCCCCCATGATATACAGATCGTATACCTGCCGCCGGGAAACGGACGACGAGTCGGCGAGAAGCGCGCCGACGGCGGGGTCGACGCCGTTTTTCGGGCCGATGTCGAGCCACGTGTCTTTCAGGAGTACGGCCGGGCGGCGAGGCTTCGAAAATTTGACCGCTGCGCTGGAGAGCCTCTTCCCCTCGTAGCCGAACTGCATGACGATGGTCCTGCCGCGGAGCGTCACCGCGTCCTGCGACGATTTCCGGTGCCCGTTGACGATGATATCCGCATCGGGAAAGGAGTCGGCGAGCTGCATGGTCGCCTCTTCGCCCAGATGCGAAAGGATTATACGGTAGTCGGCCGAATCGGCCATTGCGCGCCATACGGCGCGCAGCGAGGCAAGGGGCGGCTCGACGACACACGATTCGTCGCGCGGGAAGAGCCGCTCCTCGGTGACAACGCCGGTAATCGCGAAGCGGATGCCGGACTTGACGACCACCCGGAAAGCGGGGAAAATCCGGCCGTCCCGCCGCGTGCAGTTTGCGGATACAAGCGGCAGGTTCGCCGCGGCGCAGGCGTCCTTCAGCCAGAGGGCCCCGTACTGGAGATCGTCGTCGCCGGGAGTCGCCGCGTCGTAGCGCATGGCCCCCATGGCACGGATCGTCACCGCGGTTTTCACCGAGTCGGCCGCCCGGCCGCCGGTGTAATCGTCGTAGATGCCGCCGCCGGCAAAGCCGCCCGCATCGAGGAGCAGGAGCGCCGCACCCGCACCGAGCGAACGGATCGCGGCCGCACGCTCGGCGAGTCCGCCGCCCGGATTGTTCGGGCAGTCGCATGGTTTGAGCATGCCGTGGGTCTCCCCCGAGGCGACGACGGTAACGGTCGCGGTATCGCTCGAAACGGCGGCATAGCCACCCTCACCGCCGCCGAGCAGGCAAACGGCAAGAAGCGAAGATAACCGAAGCAAATCCATAGTATTAAAAATAAGCGATCGACCGCCCGATTCCGGAAAAATATTGCCCCGTCAGGGGCCGGCTCGCCCGGGGGTTCCGCCGAAAACACTTTTCTGTTGCCCCTCCGTGCAAGCTCTTTCTATTTTAATGCATTAGTTTGCACTGCATCGGCAATCGCGGTTTTTGCCGGCCGTCCACGTTATCGACAAAGGCAATTAAAGGCAACCCATTCTCTCAAACGGAGGAGCTGACGAATGTCCATTAAAGTGTACCTGAACGAAGACGAGATTCCCCGCCAGTGGTACAACCTGGCCGCCGACCTCCCGACCCCGCTGCAGCCGCCGCTCGGTCCGGACGGAAAGCCGGTTTCGCCCGAGGCGCTTTCCAAGGTCTTTCCCATGCCCATTCTCGAACAGGAGATGAGCCCGAACCGGTGGATCGATATTCCCGACGAGATCATCCAGATCATGTACCGGTGGCGCCCCTCGCCCCTGCGCCGCGCCGTCTACCTTGAAAAGGCGCTCGGGACGCCCGCGAAGATCTTTTATAAGGATGAAAGCGTTTCACCGGCCGGAAGCCATAAACCGAACAGCGCCATTCCGCAGGCGTGGTACAACAAACAGTTCGGCACGAAAACCCTGACCACCGAAACCGGGGCCGGGCAGTGGGGCAGCGCGCTTGCCTTCGCCTGCTCGCTCCTCGGGCTCACCTGTAAGGTATTCATGGTCCGCATCAGTTTCGACCAGAAGCCCTTCCGCAAGACCATGATGCAGACCTGGGGCGCGACCTGCGTCGCCAGTCCGTCGACCGAAACCGCGGCCGGACGCTCGTTCCTGGCCAGGGACCCCGGTACGCCGGGAAGCCTCGGCATGGCGATCAGCGAGGCGGTGGAGGCGGCGGTCGGCGATCCCACCGGGTCCACCAAGTATGCGCTCGGCAGCGTTCTGAATCATGTCCTGCTCCACCAGACCATCATCGGGCTCGAAGCCAAAAAGCAACTCGCAAAAATCGGCATCGCCAATCCGGACGTGGTCATCGGCTGTGCGGGCGGCGGCAGCAACTTCGGCGGCATCGCCTTCCCCTTTGTGTCCGAAAAAATCAACGGCGCGAAGATCGATATCATTCCGGTCGAACCGTCATCGTGCCCGTCCATGACCCGCGGAAAGTTTACCTACGACCTCGGCGACAGTTCCGGCATGACGCCGCTCCTGCCCATGCACACGCTGGGCCACAACTTCCTGCCCTCCCCGATCCACGCCGGCGGGCTTCGCTACCACGGCATGGCGCCGCTGGTCAGCGCGGCGGTCGTCGAGGGGCTCGTTACCCCGCGTGCGGTGGGACAGCTCGAATGCTACCGGGCGGCGATGCAGTGGGCCCGGACCGAGGGATTTATCGTTGCGCCGGAAACGAGCCACGCGGTGGCGGTCACGATCCAGGAGGCCCTGAAGGCCAAGGAGGAGGGTAAGGAAAAGGTCATTCTCATGAACCTGAGCGGCCACGGGCTCATGGACCTGCTCGGCTACCAGAAGTATCTTGCCGGGGAGCTGACCGATTACGTGCTGCCGCAGGAGGAGATCGATACGGCGGAGGCGGAGTTGAAGGCTTTCCCGCCGGCATCGTTGCAAAAAACCGGCAAGTGGTAAAAAAAAGGCGGGATTGCTCCCGCCCCTCGCCCCACATTAAAGGAAGGTCTTACCCGATGCGGCGCATCGGGTAAGACCTTCAGGCTTCTTCTTCGGCCGTCTCTTCCGCAATATGCGGCTGCAGGCGCGTCGTCTCGGCCGTATACAGCGCGGTAGCGTCGGGTTTCGATTTCAGGTAGTCGATCACCTCGGCCGTTTTCTGTTCATCGAGCACCACGCGCGTCTGCCGGGTAACCCGTCCGTTAAAATTCCAGGATTTCATAACGGCATCGGTCACGGCAAAGGCATCCTCGATCGCCACGAAGCGGCGTTCGGACGCCCGCAGCGCCGGACAGCTCTGTTCATCGATGCAGGAGTAATCCGTTCCGTAGCGGATGTGCAGTTTTTTGACATCCGCGGTTTTCGCGACAAGGTAATACCCGGTAATGAAGTACTTGTCTCGAAAGTCGGCCTTCGTTCCCACATAGCGGGTGAGAAATACCAGGTAGCGGGTTTTCGATTTGACAAAAGCGTTCCTGATCTGGCTCCTGGCGCATGCGTAGAGCCCATACGTTCCGGATTCGTAATGGGGATCCTGTACCACGGCGGACGGCAGCTCCTCCGGCACTTCCCTGATCGGAAGCTCCGAGATCGGATCGCCTGCATAGAACACCACCATGGCGATCGAGGAGGACCGGTAATCCTGCCATTGCGGAACTTCCGGCGAAACCTTCAAGAGTTCATCACCGCGCATACTTTTTCTCCCTGTCTGTAGAAGCCGTTGAAAATCGTCCCGGGAATTGCCGTGGTGTGAGCCGTCTCCGGCAGCCTCCGGCGAGGTGAATTTTCAACGACCTTCCGGTTACCTGTCGTGCTGAAAAATATAAGCCCGCATTTTGTTAAAATACGGGCTTATAGGACGACCTGTGATTTGCACCGTAAAATACTTTCCTGCCATTGGCATAGCAAGAGTTACGAAACGCTTCCGGCCACGGGCGTCGAAATCGACGGGACTACTGCCGTTCAGCGGATGAACATGGCATCGCCGTAACTGAAAAATCGGTAGCGATCGGCAACCGCCCCGGCATAGGCGTTCAGCACGGCCTCCCGCCCGGCGAATGCGGCCACCAGCATGATGAGCGTCGATTGCGGGAGATGGAAATTGGTGATGAGTCCGTCAACGACCCCGAACGCATAGGGAGGAAGGATTTTCAGCCGGGTACGTCCGGACGATGCGCGGACCCCGCCACACGTCGCGGCGCAATGTTCGAGCGCGCGCACGACCGTGGTGCCGACGGCGATGACCCTGCCGCCCTCCCTCTTTGTCCGCACCACCGCATCGGCCGTTTCGGAAGGGAGGAGATACTCCTCCGCATGCATGGGGTGGTCGGCGGGATCGGCAACCTTGACCGGAAGGAAAGTGCCCGGTCCGACGTGCAGGGTCAGGAACGCTCGCCCGACGCCCTGCTCCCCGAGCGCATCGAGCATCGAACGGGAAAAATGAAGCCCGGCCGTCGGTGCGGCGACGGCGCCCTTGTTGCGGGCGTAAACGGTTTGATACGCTTCGGCATCTTCGGTCCGTACCGTGCGCCGGATGTACGGCGGGAGCGGTATTTCGCCGCACGCCTCGATGAGCTCCGCGATGGTTCCAAACCGGCTCGACGGAGCGAGGCGAACCACCCGCTCGCCCGTGGAGGCGACCCCGGTGACAAGCAGTTCCTCCAGCGTCTCGTGCTTTTCGACGAGTAACGTTGCGCCCGGCAGAAGCCGTCTCCCGGGTTTCGCGAATACTTTCCAGGAAAGCGAGTCAACGGGCTCGACGAACAGCAGTTCGACGCGGCCTCCGCTCGGCCTGCGGCAACGGAGTCGTGCCGGCACAACACGGGTATCGTTCAAAACCAGAAGATCGCCCGGCCGCAGGAGCGCGGCAAGGTCGGAGAAGATCCGGTGTTCGAGAGCGCCGGTAGCGCGGTCCATGACCAGAAGCCGGCACGAGTCGCGTTCGCCGGGCGGCTCCTGGGCGATAAGCTCCTTTGGAAGGAAGTAGTCGAAATCTTCGGTACGCATTGCGGAAAACTTTCAAGGGGTCCGGGGATCGTCGGGCGATGGATGCGGAACGAAGAATATCCTCTCGCTATAATCATAAAATACTAAAATGAACCTTTACCGTGATAGCCGGACTGTTCGTGGTAATCCGAAGTTTGACTTTGAATTACCACAATTCTACGGGGAATTGAAACCCGGAATGGACACCTTCAGGTTCGTGAACTGGAAAAACGTGAGCGATGCGGTCGACGAATTCGAGGAGCGGTGAGAGTCCCACTCCCCGTATGAGGTGCCCGGCCTGTCCGGCCCTACGGGCTGTCCGGCCGCACCGCACTTCTCCCCCAGGGCAATTTCGAAACATCGAAATAGAAGTAAAGGGTTTTCCCGGAGGGAATCAGCCGGATTTCGACGACATCGTAGGCGCTCTTCTCCTCACGAAAAATTGTCTGGCCGTTTACCCGCCACGCCTTGTCCTTCACGCCGTAGATCCTGCTCAGGAAATAGTATTCGGCCTCGACGCCCTCGCTCTGCCGGAGCGCGCCCCGGATGATGATGGCGTCTTCCCGGGCATCGCCCTTCCCGCCCGAGAAGTAGATGTCCGAACCCGTGGTGGATCGGTACCGGGACGGCAATCGCTGGCTTGCACAGGCAACCAGGAGCATAACGGGTATCAATAGCATGATTCGCAGGTTCATGGTAACCCTCCGTCGAAGAGATGATTTCCGCTCATAATAGAAAGATAGTTGCATGGACGGCCCGATACAAATCCTCGCGGAAACCGTAAATATTTTTGTTTTGCGTAATTACGCGCATAAATTATCTTTTCTTCGTTATCGGGTGTCCCCGAGACACCTACAATCTATCATTTTCCAGAAGAGGTTTGCTGTATGCCAACAGGTGTTGTCAAGTGGTTTAATGAGGCCAAAGGCTACGGGTTCATTTCACCGGATGACGGTTCCCGCGATGTCTTCGTCCATTTTTCCGCGATCCAGTCCTCTGGATTCAGGAAGCTGGAAGAAGGTCAGAAAGTGCAGTTCGAAGTGGTTGACGGCGCAAAGGGTCCGAATGCGCAGAACGTAACGCCACTCTAAAATCTTCGGTTCTACGAAGACACCGGGCCTGTGATGATGTCGCAGGCCTTTTTTATTTCCCCCCGTAAGCGCATCCGGTAATTCCCCCCCCCCCCCGGTTATTGGCCCGATCAGATGCCGATTTTCCACAGTGTCTGGCCGATCGCATTGATCAACCCGACCAGGGTGGGGTGAGAGGCTTCGAACCGACGGGCCGACAGTTTCATGGCCCCGACCGACAGTTCCAGCAGTTCGGGGTTTTTTTCGGTGCGCATCGCTTCCCGGACCGATGTCTCGGTAAAGGCGGCAATGCTGTGGGCATCCTCGGTGTGGGTTTCGGCGAGGCTGGCAACTTCGTTCTTGAGTTCCGCCACGAGCGTCAAAAGTTCCGCCCGCTGGTCCGCGTTCAAGCCCTCATTCGACTTGAGGCGTTCCTCGATGCGGGAGATCGTTTCCTTTATAGTTGGCTGGGTCATAGTAGTAAAATACACTCCGGGGATAGAGGCGGAAAAAACACGAGAAAAGGTCACAAGAAAACATCTTTATTTATTAAGGAATCTGCAAAAGCCCACACAAAAGCTGCATTTGTCCGTTTTTCGCAGAGGACCCGTGGATCCCCCCCCGCAGTGGCCAATCATATAGAACTCCCCCCTCGTGGGGGTGACCCGGCTCGGCCATCCAAAAAAAATTGCTTTTAACCCTACCGCCGGACCAGCTTCTTGTACTTCACCCGCTGCGGCTGATCGGCGCTCGTCCCGAGCCGCCGGTGGCGCGCCTCCTCGTAATCGGCGAAATTGCCCTCATGCCAGATGACGACACTCTCGCCCTCGAATGCCAGGATGTGCGTCGCGATGCGGTCGAGAAACCACCGGTCGTGGCTGACGACCACCACGCACCCGGAGAAATCGAGTATCGCCTGTTCGAGCGACTGGAGCGTTTCCACATCGAGATCGTTGGTCGGTTCGTCGAGCAGCAGAACGTTGCTGCTCCGCTGGAGCAGTTTGGCCAGGTGAACCCGGTTCCGCTCGCCGCCGGAGAGCTCGCCGACGGGGCGCTGCTGGTCCGAGCCGCCGAAATTGAATTTGCCGACGTACGCCCGTGAGTTGAGCGAGAGCTTTCCCAGCTCGATGGTATCGGCGCCGCCGGTGATCTCCTCGAAGACGGTTTTTGAATTGTCAAGTGCATCCCTCATCTGGTCGACGTAGCTGAGATCCACGGTCTCCCCGATCGTCAGGGTGCCTCCGTCGGGCTTTTCCTGGCCGGTAATGAGCCGCAGGAGCGTCGTCTTGCCCGTGCCGTTTCCGCCGATGACACCGACGATGCCTGCCTTGGGAAGATTGAAATTCAAGTTTTCGAACAGGAGGTTGTCCCCGTATGCCTTGGAGATGCTCTCGGCCCGGATTACAACGTCGCCGAGGCGCCGTCCCTCGGGGATGATGATATTGGCCTTGGTGATTTTATCCGGCGTATCGAGATTGCGGAGCTCCTCGTAGGCGTTGAGACGCGCCTTGCCTTTTGCCTGCCGCGCCTTCTGCGAGGTGTGGACCCATTCGAGCTCCTTCTTCAGCCGTCGCTGCCTGACCGACTCCTCCTTCTCTTCCTGCGCAAGGCGCTCCATCTTCTGGTCGAGCCAGGAGCTGTAGTTCCCCTTCCAGGGAATGCCCCGCGTCCGGTCTATTTCGAGAATCCATTCCACCACGTTATCGAGAAAGTAGCGGTCATGCGTGACCAGGATGACCGACCCCGCGTACTCGCGCAGGTGCCGTTCGAGCCAGGCGACCGATTCGGCGTCGAGGTGGTTGGTCGGTTCGTCGAGCAGCAGGAGATCCGGCTTTTCGAGCAGCAGCTTGCAGAGTGCGACACGGCGGCGTTCGCCGCCGGAAAGGCCGGCGACCGGCGAGGTTCCGGGCGGGCAGCGCAGGGCGTCCATCGCGATCTCAAGATGGCGATCGAGGTCCCACGCATCGATATGATCGATCTGGTCCTGGAGTTTCGCCTGGCGCTCCAGGAGCTTTTCCATTTCGGCATCCGACATCGTCTCGCCGAATTTCATCGAAACTTCCTCGAACTCATCGAGCAATTTACGGGTACCCGCCACGGCGAGCTCCACGTTCCCCTTAACATCGAGCGATTCGTCGAGCCGCGGTTCCTGCGACAGATACCCCACGGTACGTCCCTGTTCGATCCACGCCTCGCCCTCGAATTCGGTGTCGATTCCGGCCATGATTTTCATGAGGGTGCTCTTGCCGGAGCCGTTGACGCCGATGATCCCGATCTTGGCGCCATAGTAAAACGACAGCGAAACATCCTTCAGGACGGTTTTCTTCGGGGGATAGACCTTATTGAGGTGCGACATGTAGTAAACAAATTTTTCGGCCATCGGGCAGGGTCCTTGGTTGAACGTGAAGGGGGGAAAATAGATCAGGGGGCGGATTTTTTTAAAGACCTGCATGACAACGATCCGGGGCCGCCCGTTAAAAGCGACTAAGCGGCTCCGACCTTCCCGTCGGCCGGATTTCGATCATCGGTCGCGACCGGTGCGCGGACGGCCGACTTACTCCCCTCGCCTGCGGCCCGTTCCCGCTCCTCGAAGGCCCGTTCCAGCATCGCCATGCGCCGCGCCGAACGCTCCTCTTCGTTACGATAGAATGAGGGCGGCAGCCGGAGAGACCGGACGATAATGAAGAAGGCCGCGGCGATGAGCAGCACCCCGACCGCGGCAAGGATCAGATTACTCGAAACCCCGGGCACCATCTCTCAGGTCAAATCCTCGTTTTCCTGCTCGGTAATTATGAAAGCGTCCCCGGACCCGCACGGCTTCTCGACCGCGCACCGACCGGGGACGCCCCTGAAACACGACCATTCGACTACGGGCTTTTACATCATACCGCCCATGCCGCCCATACCGCCGCCCATACCGCCCATGCCGCCCATGCCGCCGCCGCCCGGGAGCTCTTTCTCCTCCTTGGGAAGGTCGGAAATCACGCACTCGGTGGTCAGGATGAGGCCCGCGATGCTCGCCGCATTTTCGAGCGCGGAACGGGTCACCTTCGTGGGATCGATGATGCCGCTCGCCAGCATGTCTTCGTACTTATTGCTGTACGCGTTGAAGCCGAAGGAACCAGTATTCTTCTTCACCTCGTTGCACACGACCGACGGCTCCATTCCCGCGTTGGCCACGATCATGCGCAGCGGCTCCTCGATCGCCCGGCGGATGATATCCGTTCCGGTCTTCTCGTCCCCGGACAGCGACATGGCGTCGAGCGCCTTGGCCGCACGGATGAGCGCGACACCGCCCCCGGCCACAATACCCTCTTCGACCGCCGCACGGGTGGCATGCAGCGCGTCTTCGACCCGCGCCTTCTTTTCCTTCATTTCGGTCTCGGTGGCCGCGCCGATATTGATAACCGCAACGCCGCCCGCGAGCTTGGCAAGCCGTTCCTGGAGCTTTTCCCGGTCGTAATCGGACGTCGTTTCCTCGATCTGCTTCCGGATCTGGTTGACGCGACCCTTGATATCGGCGGGCGCTCCGGCGCCTTCGATGATGGTCGTGTTTTCCTTGTCAATGACGACGCGCTTTGCCTTGCCCAGCGAATCGACGGTCGTATTTTCGAGCTTGAAACCCGCATCCTCGGAGATCACGATGCCGCCGGTCAGGACCGCGATATCGTCGAGCATGGCCTTGCGCCGGTCGCCGAAGCCCGGCGCCTTGACGGCGGCGACCTTGAGCGTACCGCGGAGCTTGTTGACCACGAGCGTCGCCAGCGCTTCGCCCTCGATCTCTTCGGCGACGATGAGGAAGTTCTTCCCCATCTGCGCGACCTTTTCGAGCAGCGGGAGCAGATCCTTCATGGTACTGATTTTCTTATCGTAAATGAGGATGAGCGGATCGTCCAGCAGGCACTCCATGGTATCCGGGTTCGTGACGAAATAGGGGGAGATGTACCCGCGATCGAACTGCATCCCCTCGACCACCTCGAGGCTCGTATCGATGCTCTTCGCCTCTTCGACCGTGATGACCCCGTCCTTGCCGACCTTCTCCATGGCATCGGCGATGAGCGCACCGATCGTCTCGTCGTTGTTCGCGGAAATGGCGGCGACCTGCGCAATCTCCTTTTTCCCGGCAATGGGCTTGGAGTCCTTCTTCAGCTGCGCGATAATGACCGCAACCGACTTATCGATCCCCCGCTTGAGCGCCATCGCATCGGCGCCGGCGGTCACGTTTTTAATGCCGAGGCGGGCGATGATCTGGGCCAGCACCGTCGCGGTGGTGGTCCCGTCGCCGGCGACATCGGAGGTCTTGGATGCCACTTCCTTCACCATCTGGGCGCCGAGATTCTCGAACTTGTCCTCGAGTTCGATCTCCTTGGCAACCGAGACGCCGTCCTTGGTGACCGTGGGCGAACCGTAGCTCTTGTCAAGAACGACGTTTCTTCCCCGGGGCCCCAGTGTCACGCGCACTGCATTGGCCATGATGTCGACCCCGCGAAGAAGCTTCTCCCGCGCCGTAACATCGAAAGCCAGTTGTTTCCCTGCCATAGTTTCCGTCTCCTGTTTATTAGTTAAGGTATTTCCTGCTATCCGCCGCCACGTTCCGCACCCTTAAATGACCGCGAACACATCGCTCTCGCGCATGATGGTGTACTCTTCCGCTTCGATGGTCACCTCGGTGCCGGAATATTTCCCGTACAACACCTTGTCGCCGACCTTGAGCGACATCGCCACCGGTTTCCCGGCATCGTCGATCTTTCCCGGACCCACGGCAACCACCTCGCCCTTCTGCGGCTTTTCCTTGGCGCTGTCCGGAATGATGATCCCCCCCGAGGTCTTGGTTTCGGCCTCAAGCGGCTTGATAATGACACGGTCTGCCAACGGTTTTACATTCATAACTCCTCCTTTATGCTGAGTTCACTTCATCGTTTCCGGGGCCCGCGCGCGGGCATCGAAGTTATCGGGGGCATCCGCTCCCTGGAGAATCGAGCGCCAAAAAAATATTTCCGATAGGAAACCGGAGTCAAGTTTTTGTGCAAACCCTCCCGATCACCCCCCGGGATAATTATAATAAAAACCGGCGATACCGGCCCTCCTCATGCCGGTGCGCCGCGATAACAAGCCGTCGCAGCAGGGAGATGCGGCGGGAATATCCCCGCCGCGCCCCGCGATGCTTCGCACTCCCCCGCGCCCCGGCCGTTGCGGCCGGGGCGCGGATTTTTTCCTTAGCATTTCCTCTGCAACATATAGTATCATTTATAGTTAGATAAAAGGCTTGATTTTATTTTTCAAGCAATGTATGCTAACTACGGGATATAATTGGGTTTTACTGCCCCGTTGCAGCAGCTCCGGCGGAGAACAGGAAGGGAGCGTGTATACAATGAAAAATGTGACAAAAAAAGATCTTGTCGAACAGATCGCGGATCGCACCGGTCTCACGCGTGTTGACACCAAAATAATCGTCGAGTGTTTCCTCGATTCGATCTCCCAGGCATTGCAGGACGGTACGAATATTGAAATCCGGAAATTCGGACGGTTTAAAACGAAGAAGAAGAATGCCCGCCGCGCCCGGAACCCGCGGACAAATGAGTACATCGACGTCGCGTCCGGCTATAAGCCTATCTTCGAGGCATCGAAGGAGTTGCGCAAGCGTATCAACGATGCGGTCGGCCTCCAGCCGACAAGTCGCATCGCCCCCTGACCGCAAACCGCGGGCCGCAGCGGCGCGGCTCCCCGCGCCGACGAACTAATTTTCCAGCGTTTCAGACCGCTTCGTCGCCGCAAAAACCGCTTTTATCACCGCATCCTTGACAGCATGACGCTCCAGCGCCATGAGACCGTGCGCCGTCGTCCCCCCCGGCGTCATGACCTTCCCGATGAGATCGGCGAGGCTGTCCGGCGACGCTGCCGCCATCTCCGCCGAGCCGATCACCGTTTGCAGCGTGCATTCGCGGGCGACGTCGGCCGGCAGGCCGGCCATGATCCCGGCTTCGATGAGGGATTCGATGAAGTAGAAGACATAGGCGGGCCCGCTTCCCGACAGGCCGGTAATGGCGTTCATTGATTTCTCCTGAACGGGCAGCGCCTTGCCGCAGGCACCGAAAATAGAGGCGGCCAGGGCCGCATCGGCGGGGGTGGCGTTTGCACTGAGCGCGTAGGCGCTCATTCCCTTGCCGATAAGGGCCGGCGTATTCGGCATGACGCGGCAGAGCCTCGCCCCTTCGGGCAGGACCTTGCCGAGCCCGGCGAGGGTCTTCCCGGCGGCAATCGAGATCCAGAGCGGCCCGGTAACGGCGGTGCCCACACTTGCGACAACCCCTTCGAGCGCCTTCGCCAGGTCGAACGGCTTCACCGCAACGACCACGGCATCGGGTGCCACCCCGTCTGCAAACCAGGCCGCGGGCTCCTTCACCGATACCGATGCGTCGAGGTGCCGCATCGCGTCGGCCTTCGCATCCCAGGCCATAAGTTCGATCCCGTCGCCGTACGCCTTTCGCAACCCGGCAAGAATGGCCTTGCCCATGTTGCCCGTTCCAAGCATCGCCAGTTTCATTGTCGGTTCTCCCTGCCTTCCGCTCAGCTCTTCATCGCGCCGAGGAATTCCTTGTTGGTTTTCGTACTCGATATCTTTTCGTTGAGAAATTCCATCATCTCGATCGGCGTCATGGTGGCGAGGAATTTCCGCA
>CAZYYB010000072.1:5876-16392 GCA_964651515.1 uncultured Fibrobacteraceae bacterium | reverse complement strand
GAGCCCCGTTTCGGCAAAATTTGCCGGTTTTTCGACCTCACCGGGGCACCTCTCCGCCTCACCCCCGGCCCCTCTCCAAAAATGGAGAGGGAGGAGAAAAGACAGGATCCGCGCATAGCTCACGCGATAGGTGCTGACGCTTGAAACTCCGACAATGTCAAAGAACAAACCGCACCGGGGGCACCATTCCGGCTTCCCGGCTGCATGCGGAGGGGTGACATGAGCGCGCAGACTTCTATGGCCGACCGCAGCCTCCCCGTCGCACGCCTTCCGTTATATGCTAATATACACTATTTTTAAGATTAATGCAATATATTTTATCTAGAGCGAGACTGCCACGGAGAGCACACAAATCCCCTCTCGACCGTTTTTTCTGTTTTCCCGTATTTTTTCTCCCTGATGATGGCGTTGCGGAAGTGCCGAGGCCCCGCCCCTGGGCGGGATCAGCCCGGCACTTTCGCTGAAGGGGGGGGGTCGGAGACGCGGCTTTGCGCGGCTTCGACCAGGGGGAAACCGCGAAGCGAGTTTCCCCCACCGGGTGATTAATTACCACCACATTCCCTCACCGCTCCAGCCGGAAATACACCGTCGCTCCCCTGCCCGGCTCCCCTTCGGCCCTGATGCTCCCGCCGTGCTTGTCGACGATGTTCTTCACGATGGCGAGGCCGATGCCGGTCCCCTCGAACTCCTTGTCGGAATGGAGCCGGTGGAACGGCTTGAACAGGCGGTCGACCTGCGTGCCGTCGAACCCCACCCCGTTGTCGCGGACATAGAAGAACGACCGTCCGTCGAGGGTGGTCGCGCCCACCTGGATGCGGGCGCGCTCGGTGTGCGCCGTGTACTTCCAGGCATTGCCGATGAGGTTTTCCATGAGGATGACCGCGAGGCCGGGGTCGGCCTCGACCGTGAGGTCGGGCGCGATGTCGATTTCGGCGGAGCGTGCGGCATCGAAGGCCTGGAGCTGAACATAGACGCTCTTCGCGATATCGCTGAGGTTGACAACGTCGTCGAGCACCTCCCGGCGGGTGATTTTCGACAGCTCCAGGAGGTCGGCGATGAGGCGGGCCATGCGCCGGGAGGCGTTGGTGATGTGGAGGACCGCGGTGTGCATGTCGCCGTCGAGCCGCGTTCCGGGGTCGTCCGCAAGCACCGAGCAGCAGGCGATGATTGCATTCAGGGGGTTGCGGAGGTCGTGCGCCACGGAGAACGAGAACGACTCGAGTTCGCGGTTGGCAATGGCGAGCTCGTCGTTCTTGGCCTGGAGCGCGGCCTCGGCCTGCTTGCGTTCGATGGCGTACCGGATCGACCGGGCAATGGTCTTGCCGTCGCTCGTGCCCTTGACCAGGTAGTCCTGCACCCCTTTCCGGATCGCCGCCACCCCGGCCGCCTCGTCGTCGGCGCCGGTGAGCACCACGATCGGGATGCGCGGCAGGGATTCCTGGATCTTCAGGAAGGTTTCGAAGCCCATACTGTCGGGCAGCCCGAGGTCGAGCAGGACGACATCGAAGATGCCGTCGCCGAGCCGCACCAGGGCCTCGTCGAGCCGTGAAACCACGCTCACCTCGAGCCCGTGACCCGGCACCCGGCCAAGCTCATGCCGGATGAGGAGGGCGTCGGAGGGACTGTCTTCCACGAGCAGCACCTTGACCGTTTGTTCTTCCATTCGTACCCCCCTACCGCGTCTCTTCGGGCAGTATGACGACGTTCAACCAGAAGTTTTCGATCGACCGCACCACCTCCATGAACCGGTCGAAGTTCACGGGCTTGGTGATATAGCAGTTGGCATGGAGCATGTAGGACTGAAGGATGTCCTGCTCGGCCTGCGAGGTCGTCATGACCACCACCGGAATCACCTTGAGATCGGGATCGTTCTTGATTTCGGCGAGGACCTCGCGCCCGTCCTTGCGCGGCATATTCAGGTCGAGCAGGATGAGATCGGGACGAGGCGCCGCGGCATAGCCGTTTCGCCGGCGCAGGAAATCGATCGCCTCCACGCCGTCGATGACGTGCGATACCTCGTTCACCACCTTCGCCATTTTCAGCGCCGTGAGCGTCAGCTTTGCGTCGCTTGGGCTGTCTTCAACCAAAAGAATCTGAATCGGTCGTGCATGCAGTGTCGTCATTCAGTTCTCCCCTGTCCGGAATAGAAAAGTAAAAAGTCGATCCCTTGCCGAAGGTGGACTCCACCCAGATGGCGCCGTCGTGGCGCTCGATGATTTTCTTGACCACGGCGAGGCCGATGCCGGTTCCGTCGTACTGCTCCCGCGAATGGAGCCGCTGGAAGATGACGAATATCCGGTCGAAATACTGCTCCTCGATACCGATCCCGTTGTCGGCGACGGCGAAAACCCAGCCGCCGTTTTCGTGCCGCGCGCCGACGTCGATTTCGGGCCTGCGGTCGCCGCGGAACTTGATTGCATTGCCGATGAGGTTCTGGAATACCTGGATCAACTGGGCGCCGTCGGCGGTGATGACCGGCAGGGAACCGCGCGTAACGACCGCGCCGCTCTCCTGGATGGCGAGGCGCAGGTTATAGAGCGCGGCGTCGAGCGCCTCGGCGGCGGGCGACGGTCGCTTCCGGCCTCCGCGCGTGCCGACCCTCGAATAGGTGAGCAGGTCGTGAATGAGCCGCTGCATCCGCTCGGCGCCCTCGACCGCATAGCCGATATAGTCGCGGGCGTCGCTATCGAGCCGGTCGTTGTACTTATCCTTGAGAATCCCCATGAAACCTGCCACCGCGCGGAGAGGTTCCTGCAGGTCGTGGGAGGCGGCATAGGCGAACATCTCGAGGTCCTTGTTGGACCGCGACAGCTCCTCCGCCGTTCTGCCGAGCGCATCCTCGGCGCGGGAGCGGGCGGCAGCGGAGCGGAGCGTCATGATGCCGGAGGCCAGGTCGGCCGCAAGCTCGGTGAGCAGGCCGACCTCATCGTCGGAAAAGGGATCCACGTCGCGCGAGTAGATCGTCAGCGCGCCGAAGGCCCTGGAATCCGCCATGAGCGGCAGCACCAGCGAGGAGGCGTATCCCCGCCGCACCGCCTGGCTGCGCCAGGGCAGGAAGGCGGGATCGACGGCCATATTCCGGCACACGGCGATCTTTCCGGTGCGGATCGCCGTGCCGGTGGGCCCCCGGCCGCGCTCGGTATCGTCCCAGGAGATATTCAGGGTGGCCAGGTACCCGTCTTCAAAACCGGCGCTCGCCACCGGCCGGACCGTTTTAGCCTCGTCATCCTCCGCAAAGCCGACCCACACCATCGCATGGCCGCAGTCCTCCACCACGATCCGGCAGACCTCACGCAGGTATTCCGATTCGTTTTTCGCCCGCATCATGGCCTGGCTGCTCTTGCCGAGTGCCTTGAGCATGCGGTTATAGCGGCGCAGCTCCTGCTCCCGCTTCTTCCGCTCGGTAACGTCGAAAAAGGTCGCCAGCACGTTGTCGTCGAGGGTAATGCCGGAGAGCTCGATCCGCCGCTCCTCCCCGTCGCCGCCGGTCAGGGTGTACTCGATGGGCAGGACATCGGCTCCCCGCGTCCGCGCCCCGACGACCGCCTCTTCCCAGGCGCCCCGCGCCCACTCCCGGTACGACTCATCCGGGCAGGCGAGGCGCCACCACGCGTCGAGGGTCGGCACCTCGGCCCCGGCGTACCCGAAGGTCGTCCGGAACCGGGCGTTGCTATAGACAAGCGCTCCCGACGGGTTGACCTGGCAGAGGGGAACCGGGACATTCTCCATGAGGCGGCGGAACCGCGCTTCGCTCTCCTCGTTTTTTTTGCGCGCCAGAACCTGCTCGGTTGTTTCGATCGAGATCGTCAGCACCCCGTACACTTCACCCGAATCGTTCTTGAAGGGGACGTAGAGCGTGGTGAAATACGTCTCCGTGTCCGCCCCGGACAAATGTCCGGACATCGAATACGGTTGCGGTTCATCGACACTCCGCACGATTTTTCCGGTCGAGAATGCCCGGTCGAGATGGCCGATCGTCGCGTCCAGACCGGGTGTGCCCGCCCAGACCTCGGCGACGCTCCTGCCGACGACCTCCCCGGGAATACCGGCGAAGGTCAGGTGGCCGCGGAGCGTTTTATTGACAAAGGCGTAATAGTGGCCCGCGCCGAGGGTCACGGAAAACCGGTAGGGCGTATTGTCGATGACCGCATTCAGGAAATCCTTCCGCCGCCGGTTTTCATCGAGGAGCGACTCCCGCTCATCGGCCATGCGCATCTTGGTCATCGCGGTCGCCACCCGGTCGGCAACCGCCTTCATGAGGAACAGGTCGTCGCTCGAAAAGATCTCCCGATCGCGCGTGCCGAAGGAGAGCGTCCCGATGACCGCGCCGCCCTCGGCCAGGAGCGGGTGGCAGGCATAGGCCCTGACGCCGTACGATTTTACGAGGTCGGTGCGCGGATCCGGCGTTGTCGGGATGCGCTCGGCCACGATCCGGCAACCGTCGCGTGCAACGCAGCCGCACACTGCGCTCCCGTAGTCGAGCCACCCGATGCGCTCCGCCTCTTTTTCGGGAATTCCGGCGCAGGCATTGAGACGCAGTTTGCCGGCGTCGGCATCGACCAGGTAGTTGAAGAACACCTGGCAGTCGAGGTGCTCCATGACGCGCCGGCAGAGCGACTCGATGATTTTCTGCGGATCGCGCGCGCTGAGCAGCTCGGCGGCGGTATCGGTCAGCAGCTCGAAGCGCTTGACCATCCGCTGCAACGCCTCCTCGGTTTTTTTCAGTTGCGTGAAATCGACCGTCGCGACGCCGACCCCATCGATCATGCCCGACGCATCGCGCATCGGTTCGATGAAGAGGTCCAGGAACATCCGCTTGCCGTCGCTTTCGAGCCAGAGCTGTTCCCGCAGCTCGACCCCGCTGGCCAGGACCTTACGCTTGAGGGCGGCGACGATCGCCGCATCCCGCGGCGCGAAAATATCGGCGTCGGTTTTGCCGATTATCTCCTCGGGTCGAACCGATTGCGGGTTGTAGGCCCATAAGAACTGGAGGTCGCGGTCCTGGGCGGCTATGGCGACCGGCGCGTTCTTGAGGGCAAGCCGGAAGCGCTCCTCGCTCCGCCGAAGCGCTTCGGTCAATTGCCGCCGTTCGGTCACGTTCTGCGAGAAGATGACGATCCCGCCGATCTCCTCCCGGTCGCCGAACCAGGGGCGGATCTCCCAGTCTATCCAGTCGGTACGGCCGTCCGTCCGGAGAAAGGGATCCTCATTGCAGCTCTCCACGGCCCCGGCGAGGCAGCGGCGGTGAATCTCCCTCCACCGGTCGGGAATATCGGGGAATATCTCGTAGTGGCTTTTTCCGATGATGTCGACGCTTTCGAGACCGTAGTCGGTAAACCAGCGCCGGCTGGCATTGATATAGCGCATCTCCCGGTCGAGCATGGCGATGGCGGCCGGGGCGTTCTCGACGAAGAGCTGCAACCGCGCTTCGCTCCGCAGCAGCGCCTCCTCGGTTTTTTTACGCTCGGTGATGTCGCGGGCGATGCCGACGATGCCGATGGCGGCCCCGGATGCGTCGCGGAGCGGGGTCTTGCTGGAGAGGAATATCCGGTCGCCCCCGGGATAGGGGACGAGCTCCTCCACGACCTGCGTCCGGCCCGACGCCATGACCTTCCGGTCGTTTGCCATGATGGCGAGCCCCATCGCCGCATCGTCATAAAGTTCCGCATCGGTTTTGCCGATCACCTGCTCCCTGCCCTTGCCGAAGGCGGCGAGCGTCGCCGGGTTGGCGAGCATGAGGCGGCTTTCGCGATCCTTGACAAAAACCGGGTCGGGGGCGGTTTCCAGGACCGCCTGCAGGAGCGCCTGGCTCTCCCGGAGCGATTTCGCCAGGACTTCGCCCTGCGCGACCTCCCGGGCAAGCTTGATATTGCTGAAACTCGCCTGCGACAGCATTTCGGCCAGCCGAACGAAGAACGCCTTTCCGTGATCGATGGTCCGCCGGCTCAGCCTCGGCACCCGGTCGAGCGCAGCGAGGTACTCCCGCTCATCGAACCCGTAGCGCCGGGCCTGGCGATGGAACAGGTCGTAGTCGATGGCCTCCTCTTCGAAAAAGAACTGCCCGAGGAAGAGGTTGCCTATCTTCCTGCCGCCGACCATGATGGGGGTAGCCATGTCCCAGAGGTTGTTCTTGCATTTGTATAGTTTGAACTCCCCGGCCGGGATCTCCTGCGAGAGCACGGTGTCCGATTCGATGCAGTTGCGGCAGGAGTCGCCGTTTGCCCGGTGAAAGCGGGTGCAGATCTCCTGCCATCCGGTGCCGACCAGCACGCCGCCCCTGAGATCGATAATCCCCATGGGAATGGGCGCAAGCCGGTTGAAATTCTCCATGAGCTCCCGGATTCCCGCGACATCGATGATGTCGGCCAGGTCGAGGTCGCCGATGTCACCCTCCGGAGAGAGCAGGGTCTCCAGTTTGAACCGAACGGCGGCGGCGCTCTTCCGGGTCTCCTCTTCGGCCCTGCGCCTGCCGCGGTCGGTCCGGTTGACCGACCGGGCGCTGAACCAGACCAGCGTCGAAAACAGCACGGTATACGTGAACGCGACGATGGCGACGCCGACCTCGGAGCGGTATAGGCCCCTCCGCTCGCCCTCGATGCGGAGCCAGCCGATTGCAAGCGGCAGAAGAACGACGGCGGGAACGAGCCGGCGCGCCATGATCGCTCCCGCCTCTTCCCCGTTGAACACTTCGGCGACGAAGCCGTCCGGTCGCAAGCTCAGGGCGGCGAGGCAGAGGGCGACAAACGCGATCGCCGTGCTCGGGGCGATGCCGGGAGAGAGCCATTCGTAAAGGGTATGGATCTTGAAGAGGTAGCCGGTAATGACGAGATAGGTCATAAGGGCAACGGGCAGGAGAACACCATGAGCGACATTCGCGGCCCGACGGCCTGTGCTCAGGAGAAAAATGACGCCCCCGAAAACCGAAAAAAGTACCGCCGTGATGATGGACATCCGGAAGGGATCCGCCATGAAAAAGAGAAAGGGCCGGTGCACCCCCGGCAGCCCGCTTCCGCTTACAGCGCCGGCGTGGTAACTTGCGACGGTAAGCAGACCGACGATGCCGACGACGATGCCCGCCGATCGGGCGGCGATGCGCTTTGTCCTTCGCGGCTCCCTGCCACGCAGACAGGCGAGGGCAAAGGCCGCAAGGACCAGGCAGATGCCGGTGATGAGGCGCATCCCGGAAAGTTCGTAAGAAGTGACGTTCAGGGTTCCTCTATGAGCCAGGCGCTCGGCAAGGACCAGGAGGGGGATGCCAAACACGGCGGCAAGCGACGTAACGTTGACGCCGGAAGCGGTGAGGGGGGAAAACGACGGTCGGCGCTTGGGGTTCACCGATACCTCTCTTTTCAGGAAGAGGGCAAAGCCGGGAGGCGCGTCTGGCGAGCGCCGTCCGGCCGGAACAGGAGTCCAATAACCAATTTAATATAAATTCGGCTGCCTGTTGCCAAACTCTATATTATAGGAAGGAGTCCCCATGAAAGCCGCCGTTCTCCAGAGCCCCCATTCGCCCCTCGTCATCATGGATATCCCGGTGCCCGTGCCTGCCAAAGGCCAGGTGCTCATCAGGGTGAACGCCTGCGGCGTCTGCCGCACCGATCTCCACATCGTCGACGGTGAGCTCCCCGCCCCCGCCCTGCCGCTCATCTGCGGCCACCAGATCGCCGGTACCGTCGCGGCCCTGGGCGTCGGGTCGGTCCGCTTCGCGGTGGGCGACCGGATCGGCGTGCCCTGGCTCGGTTCCACCTGCGGGGTGTGCGACTACTGCACGAGCGGCCGCGAGAATCTCTGCGACGCGGCGAAGTTCACCGGGTACACGATTAACGGCGGCTTTGCCGAATATACGGTTGCCGACGAGAAGTTCTGCTTTCCTCTCCCGGCGGGATTCGGCGACCGGGAGGCCGCGCCGCTCCTCTGCGCCGGGCTCATCGGCTACCGCGCCCTCGCGCTTGCCGGGAGTGCGCGGCGCATCGGCATGTACGGGTTCGGCGCGGCGGCGCACCTCATCACCCAGGCGGCCGTTTTTCTCGGCAGGAAGGTCTATGCCTTCACCCGGGACGAGGCGGGACGCGCCGCGGCGCTGTCGCTCGGCGCGGTCTGGGCGGGTTCCTCGACCGATACGCCCCCCGAACCGCTCGATGCGGCCATCATCTTCGCTCCCGCCGGCGAGCTCGTCCCTCGTGCGCTGCGCGCGTGCGCAAAGGGCGGCGCCGTGATCTGCGCCGGTATTCACATGAGCGACATTCCCTCCTTTCCCTACGACATTCTCTGGGGCGAGCGCACGCTCCGCTCGGTGGCGAACCTCACGCGCAAAGACGGCGAGGAGTTCCTCCGCCTGGCCGCAGCCGTCCCGATACGGACGTCGGTCACCGTCTACCAGCTCTCTGACGTCAACCACGCGATTGCCGACCACCGGTCCGGCGCCATCACGGGCTCGGCCGTCATCCGCCTCGCGTAGCGGCCCCCCGGCCCTCGGGTATTAAAGTTCTCCCCCCTTTCGGCCGATATAAGGGGGGGGAAGGGTGCATCCGGCATGGTCGGTAACGAAAAAACCGCCGTGGGTAACGTCCCGCCGCAAACCCGGAAATCGGCCTCTCACGTCGCCTCGTCGACCCGGAGAGCCCGCCGCCGGATCGTGACAATCGCATTCCCCTCCGCCTTACCCGACGATATTCTTGATGACAAATTACCGGAACCATGATATACTATCATTGGGAATCTTCGCCCTGCGGAATTCCCGTCCGGCCGTTTCGCGCCGCAGGGCGTCGGCGACCGTAAAGAGCACCGTTCCACCTATGGAAAGAGGGAGGATCCATCATGTCCGATTGTGCGTCGAAGAGGTTGTTCACGTCGCTCATTTTTCTGCTGGTCACCTGGGGCGCGGCCCAGGCAATCACGGCGACAACCGGACATTATACCTATACCATCAGCTCCACCAGCATGTCGGTTACGGTCAACGGGGTAGGGATCCTGTGCACGCCGACGATAAACGGCACCGCCATTGCGGTCGGCGACGAGATAGCGGCAATGGATTCCACCGGAACGTGCATCGGATCGGCCAAGTGGACGGGATCGACCATTGAAATTCCGGTCATGGGCTACGACAATTCCGTCTCCCCCGCGGTCCACGGCCTGACGACCGGGCAGAAAATCACCTTTCACATCTGGGACTCTTCGGCCGCCACGGAGATTACCGCGGCGCGGGCGGTTTTTTATCCCGAAGCCTCCCCGATGCCGACGGCCGACTCGACGTATGTCGTAAACGGTCTCGCGGCGCTCGATTCGCTCACCGGCTACACGACGCCGACGACGCCCCTCCTCTCCTCGCCGACGACGGCCGCCGTCAACCAGCAGACCGCCCTCACCATGAGCTGGGGCACGGTTGCCAATGCGACCGCCTACGGGTTGCAGGTGTCGACCGTCTCGACCTTCGCGTCGACCGTCGTGAACCAGAGCGGCATCACGGCGAACTCCCAGCCGGTAAGCGGGCTCGGCAACACCGACAAGTACTACTGGCGCGTGAATGCGCTGAACACGACCGCATCGGGCGCCTGGTCCGCAATCTGGAGCTTTACAACCATCGTCGATACGCCCGCGGTCCCGGTGCTCTCGCTGCCGTCGAACAACGCCGCGAACCAGCTTCTGGCCCTCACGGTGAGCTGGGGCACGGTGACCGGAGCGACCTCCTATACCCTGGAGCTCTCTACCGCGTCAACCTTCGGCTCGACCGTGGTGAACCAGACAGGGTTGACGACGGCGAAATACGCGGTGGGCGGCCTGACGCCGGGAACCGGGTACTTCTGGCAGGTCAGCGCGACCAACGTCGGCGGCACGTGCAAATGGGCGGGTGCCTGGAACTTCACGACCATCGCCATTCCCGACACCCCGTCGCTCTCCTCGCCCGCCGCGGCGGCGATCGACCAGCCGATCGCCCTCACCATGAGCTGGGGCTCGGTGGCCGGTGCCGCATCGTACGCGGTGCAGCTCTCCACCGTCTCCACCTTCGCGACCACGGTCGTGAGCCAGAGCGCCCTGACCGTCGCCTCGCGGGCGGTAAGCGGCCTCGCCTACAACACCGGCTACTACTGGCAGGTGAATGCGACCAATGCCGGAGGGACGAGCGGCTGGTCGGGCGTCAGGAACTTCACGACCATCGTCGCCGTTCCGGGCGCGGTGGCGCTCTCCTCCCCGACCACGGCCTCGGTCAACCAGCCCACCTCGCTCACCATGAGCTGGGGCACGGTGGCCAACGCCGCGACCTATACCCTGCAGCTGTCGACCGTCTCGACCTTCGCGTCGACCGTCGTGAACCAGGCCGGCCTGACCGCGAACTCGCAGGCGGAAAGCGGGCTCAACTGGGCCACGAAGTTCTACTGGCGGGTGAACGCCACGGACACGGACGGCACCGCCGCCTGGTCCGCCGTCTGGAACCTGACGACCATCGTCGACACGCCCGCGGTGCCGGTGCTCTCGCTGCCGTCGAACAACGCCGCGAACCAGCTTCTGGCCCTCACGG
>CAZYYB010000072.1:0-5776 GCA_964651515.1 uncultured Fibrobacteraceae bacterium | reverse complement strand
ACGGCACCGCCGCCTGGTCCGCCGTCTGGAACCTGACGACCATCGTCGACACGCCGGGAGTGCCCACGCTCTCCTCGCCGACCACGGGCGCGGTCAATCAGCCGATTGCGCTCACCATGAGCTGGGGCTCGGTGACCGGGGCGACCTCCTATACCCTGGAGATCTCTACCGCGTCAACCTTCGGCTCGACCGTCCTGAGCCAGGGCGGCATCACGACCGCTTCACACCTGGTGAGCGGCCTGGCGAACAGTACGGGCTTTTTCTGGCAGGTCAGCGCGACCAACGTCGGCGGGACGAGCGCATGGTCGAGTGTCTGGAACTTCACGACCATTATCGCCACGCCGGGGGTACCCGTGCTCTCCTCCCCGTCCACCGGGATCACCGGTCAGGCAACCTCGCTCACCCTCTCCTGGGGCACGGTGACCGGAGCAAGCTCGTATACCGTGCAGTTGTCCACCGTCTCGACCTTCGCGACGACCGTTGCCAACCAGGCCGGCCTGACGACGGCGTCTCCGACCGTGAGCGGACTTACCGCCGGGGTGAAATACTTCTGGCGGGTCAATGCGCTGAATACCGGCGGAACGAGCGCGTGGGCAGGCGCGTGGAATTTCACGGTCAACAACGGGGGAATTATCATCGGTATCGAAACGGAACCGATGGTGACCGACCAGGCGCTGTCCAAACTCGAGCCGACCGTCGCTCTCCAGGGCGACAACCTGATGTACTCGGTTTTCCTGCCCTGCGCGGTGGGAATCTCGGTGACCGATCTCCGGGGACGGACGACGGTGCTCGTCAACCAGCTCCTGGGTCCGGGACATTACTGCCTCGGCCTGAGAAACCGGTTGCCGGCCGCGGGCCTCTATGTCCTGCGTTTCAAGGCCGCGAACGTGGATCGGATCATGAAGATCGTCCTGCGAAATCGGTGGTAGAGACAGTCCGACCCGCGGCAGAGGCGCACACCGTGCGTCTCTGCCGCTTTGGGCCGCCCCCGCTTTTCCACCGCATCCGCCTCTCCCTGCTCCACCCCTCCCCTTCCCGACCTTTTAGCGCATCCCGTGCAATAAATTCATTGTTCCCGCGTCTAATACAATAAAATGAGTCTGCGTGGACCTTTCACCGGCACACCGAATATGATCCCTCTTGAATCAGGAATAATGCGAATGGAGAGCATGCCGCTCGGACATATCCTGTTCCAGCCGCATGAGTTTTCACTGCTGCGGACCATGACCAGGGAGGGCCTCTGGCATGAGCCCCGTTCCCTGCTCGAAATAGCGGACCGGGCGGCAAAGCCGCATGCCGCACGGCTCCCGGCACGTAAAGACCTGAAGCGGGGCATCATCGCGGTCCTGAAGAAATCGATTGCCGCCGGCCTCATCGCGAGGGAGGCGGGCTTCTTTTTTCTCACCCCCCGGGGAAGGGCGGAAATGGCAAGCCGGTTCGGATTGACCGATGGACAGCCGTAGACGCTCGTGGTCGGAGTTCTTTGCCCGCGAACGCAAGCGGCTGGTCGGTTACGTCCGGACGCTCGTGGAAGACGCCTCCGACCTCGACGGCGAGGACATCGTGCAGGAGGTGGCGCTCGGCCTCTTCGAACGGAGCGATGTCACCGCACCAATCGAGAACCTGTCCGCCTATGTCTACCAGGCGCTGCGGAATCGCGTGGTAGACTACTTCCGCCGCAGGCGGAAGAATGAGAGTCTCGACGAAGAGCTGCCCGATTACGAAGGACTCGTGCTCGCCGACGTCCTGGCCGACCTGCGCGACGACGCCGCCGAGACCCTGACGCGCGAGGAGGTCGCCCGGGATCTCGACTGCGCGATCGCCATGCTGGACGAGAAGGACCGGAGCGTCTTCGTGGCGACGGAAATCGACGGCTGCACGTTCCAGGAGTTAAGCGAGGAGTGGAGCATCCCGATCGGAACGCTCCTGTCGAGGAAATCGCGGGCAATGAAAAAAATCAGGGAGTCGCTGTGCGCAATTGATCCGGAACATTATTCTACTCTTTTACCATTAGAAAGGACAACCTATGGGCTGCCATCATGAACATTTCAGGAATCATCACCGCAACGGCCCGGCGAGAGTTTTCAGCCTCGTCGTCGGCGGCGTCGCGATTGCCGTACTCTTTTCCCTGGCCTTCGGCTGGCTGGTCATGCTGCTCTGGAACTGGCTGATGCCGTCAATCTTCAGCCTCAAGGCCATCACCTATTGGCAGGCATTCGGCCTCATGGTGCTGGCCAAGCTGATCTTCAGCGCCATGCACCACGGGGGGCACCCCATGAGCAGCCACCAGGAGCACCGCCGGGGACCCTTGCCCTGGGGCCTTGCCGGCCGCGACGAACGCGCTCCGGGCGGCGACCGCCGCAACTGGCTCTACTACCGGGAGTACTGGAATGAACGGGGCATTCGGGATTTTGAGGAGTACCTGAAGAACCGGAAGCACGATGAGGAAGCCGGGACGGAAGGGGGGATGTCATGATGAAGAACGCGGTCATCGACTGTATTCATGCTCGCCGAAGCACACGCCGGTTCCAGGAACGACCGATCGGAAAGGAAGAGCTGGCAACGCTTCTGGACGCGGCAATCTGGGCGCCAAGCGGCGGCAACAATCAGAGCTGGCTGTTTACCGCCGTTCAGAATGAGGCGACTCTTTCAAGGATCCACGACCTGGTGAAAGAGGGGTTCCTGCAGTGGATACCCGATGATGATTACCCGGGGAAACTCGGGGCAAAAGCCATGGCGCAGCGGGAAGACGTTCATTTTTTCCACCATGCGCCGACGCTCATCATCGCCTCCAATAAGCCCAATTATGAAAACGCCATGGCCGACTGCGCCCTGGCACTGGAAAACATATTCCTGGCGGCGCAGTCGCTCGGCCTGGGCAGCTGCTACATCAACCATCTGCACTGGCTGCGTAACGACGTCGCTTTACGAGACTACCTTTTTGAGCTGGGGATTCCCCGGGAGCATACCATCTGTTCCGCCGCCGCGATCGGCTATATCGGCACGGAATCGAGCGCACCGGCTCGTAAAGAGGGTACGATCAATATATTATAAAAGTCGTTACTGCTCAGGTGGGGGAACCTCGCTTCGCGGGTTTCCCCGCCAACGGGAGCCGGTTATGAAGCACTCCTACCTCGCACGGGTGACCCGGCTCGGCCATCCAAAAAAAATTTGAATTAACCACGACTTGAATAGTATTCACCGCAACTTCTTCCACAGCACGATCTTCTGCTGGATTTTTATAATCGGCAGCACCCTCAGGTACCCCTCGCCCAGGTAAAGCGTCTCCGCCGCGCTGTTTTTCTTTGTCATCAATACTATCTTGCTCTCCTTTCGAATGATCGCGATCTCCGCGATCTTCGACAGCAGCCCGCCGCCGATGCCGATCCCCCGGTACGCCTCGTCGACGAAGAGGTGGTCGAGGTAGAAGAGCCGCGGCAGGAAGGGCAGGCGGAACAGGTCGTAGCCGATCGCATACCCGACCGGCCGCGATGCGTATTCGGCGACCGTCCCGATGTAGCCGTCGCGGCGCATGATCTTCCAGGCGAGGTCGCGGATGGCGTCGAGGGTCCACTCCTCGTTCCAGGGCGGCTTGGAGAAAATCTGCTGGAACAGGAGCGAAAAGTGCCGGATGTCGCGGTTGACCATCGCCCGTATGGTGAGCGGCGGCGCCCCGCCCGTTGCCTGGAGTTTCACCGTTTCAAGATGACGACCCATTTATTGAATCTCCCCGATGATTTGACGAATGGCTTCCCGGTAGGCGCTCCCGGCCGGGTTGTGCCGCGCGCCCGGCACGATGACGGTCCTGCTGCCGGGAAAAAGGTTTTCCCGATAGGCGGGAAGCGTTTCTCTTAAAAGCACATTATCGCGGTCGCCGTACAGGAACACGGCGTTCCCGTCCCGGCGCGGCGCGTAGCCGAGCGGCTCGGCGAACGCGGCCACAAGGCCCATGAACCGACCGAAGGGGAACGGCTCGTGATCGTGGTCCCCGGCGAACACCGGCGACATCGAGCAGAGGAGCGCGTGCTCGCAGGGCAGGAGTGCGGCAAGGTGGTACGCGATCACGGCGCCGAAGGAGAACCCGAACACGCAGAGCCGGGCGCCCTGCAGCGAAGCGGCGACCTCTCCGGCGATCTGGACGGCGGCGGTCGCCAAACCGGCGATTCCGGTATGCAGCCAGTCGATCGATACGGGTAGCGGGGTTATGCCTCGTGACCGGTAATACCCGCCGATGGCGGGGTAGCCCTTCCCGGACGGCCTGCGGCCAAAGCCGGGCAGCATCAGGACGATGCGGTTTTCGCCCCGAGCGTCGTCGATCCGGAAGGAATAAAGTTTCTTTTCGGGAGGGACCATTCAGCCTGCCGGGGACGCCTCGGCGGTTGCGATCGCCAGGACCTGGATCCCCTCACCCCGGCCGAACGCGGTCAGCCCCTCCCCGGAGGTCGCGGTAACGGCGACATGGTCGACCGAAAGCGCCAGGAGCGCCGCCATCGATTCGCGCATGGCCTGGATGTGTCCGGCAAGGCGCGGCCGGGCGGCTTCGATGGAGATGGAAACATGGGTCATTCGGTGGTTCACCAGAAGATCGAGAGCTCTCGCGAGGTAGACCCGGCTGTCGGTAATGCCCTGGTTCAGGCAGAGGTCGTCGGTCACCGTGCCGAGCACCGGGGTTCCGTGCAGGCCGGAAACGGCGTTGGTGATCGCGTGGAGCACGACGTCGGCGTCGCTGTTCCCCGCAAGCCCGACACACCCGGAAATCCGCACGCCGCCCAGCATGAGCGGCTTTTGCGAACCCTCGTCTTCGAATCGATGCGAATCCTGCCCTATCGCCGATATTGCCATGTGTTCCTCTCTCCGAACTCCGTCCGCGGCACGATCTTTTCCTGAAAAAAATACAATCCGTGGCGGGTCGGCGCATGCGCTCCCCAATTATTTTATAGCCATGGAAAACCTGTTTCTCATCCGCTACCCGGAGCCGCCGATACCGATCCCGGCGAAACGGAAGACCTCGATCGGGCGGTCGGATGAAAACGACATCGTCCTCACCGAAGCCCGGGCGAGCCGGCGCCATGCGGCAATCGGATGGCTGCGATTCCAGAAATCATTCAGCATCAGCGATCTCGGCAGCTCGAACGGCACCTACCTCAATGGGGCAAAGCTTCCGTCCTTCCATGCCCATCTGCTGCACGACCGCGATAAGATCCGCATCGCTTCGGCGGTTTTCACGGTCCGCATCGTGGACCACCCCGGGGTCATTGCCGATGAGTTCAGGGAGCTCCGCGACCGCATCCAGTACGAAGCGACGCAGATCGTGCATCTGAACGACCTGCCGGGCATGACCGCTTCGGCGGATATTTCGGGCAACCTTGCCCACCTCTGCCCGGTGGAGATCTTCCAGATGCTCGACGCCGGGACCAAGAGCGGCACCCTCACCCTGCTCACCGCCGACGGCGAAGGCCGCTTTTCGATAAGCTCGGGCAAAATCGTCTCGGCGGCATTTCGGGAGAAGCTCGGCGAACATGCGGTCTACGAGGCACTCCGGTACAATGAGGGGACCTTCCGCTTCGAGCAGGGCGCAGTGCCGGTGCCGGACGGGGAAGAGGTGCTCAATACGGCGTTCCTGCTCATCGAGGGGTGCAGGATGATGGATGAGGCCTTGCAGGAGACTTCGGGAGAATAGACTTTTTTTGCGGCTCCGGTGGGGGAACCACCTGATTTGTCTTAATCTCTTGGGTATAATTCCTCGAAGCTTGCTTCGGCTTTCGTATTTTTCTAT
>CAZYYB010000071.1:0-16740 GCA_964651515.1 uncultured Fibrobacteraceae bacterium | reverse complement strand
ATGGATTTTGAGTTGACTACGATTGTTTTCATACGGTGAAATCCATTCCGGTGCAGGTAAGGAAATAGAAAAAGCCTACTGAAAATAAAATAAAGGCGGCATTTAGGTCAATAGGAGGTTCTCACCCCCCACCCGCCCCCGATGGGGCCACCGAACCGCCCGGCCGGGCGACCCGCCGATTATAGTATAAAATACGCCATTAAAATATGTATTTTATGCGGCGGGTCGCTCCCGGCCCGCCACTGCCGCAGAGGAGAGGGAAGTCGCCATGAAAGGGTGTCGGGTAACGGTAGAGCGCGTCACGAAATCCTTCGGCTCCTTCCGGGCGCTCAGGGAGGTAAGCTTTTCAATTCAAAAAGGCGAATTTTTTTCCCTCCTCGGACCGTCCGGCTGCGGGAAAACCACGCTCCTGCGGCTCATCGCCGGGTTCGACGACCCCACCGCAGGCGACATCCGGCTCGATGACGCGAGCGTCGTGGCGCTCCCGTCGAACGAGCGCCACGTCAACACGGTCTTCCAGAGCTACGCGCTTTTTCCCCACCTGTCGGTCTACGAGAATGTCGCCTTCCCGCTGCGGCTCAAAAAGATACCGGAGGGCGCCATTCGTGTAAAGGTCGGCGAGTACCTTGCCATGGTCCGCCTCGAGGAGCACCGGGATAAATTCCCGGCCCGGCTTTCGGGCGGGCAGAAGCAGCGCGTGGCGATCGCCCGTGCCCTCATCAACGAACCCGAGGTGCTTCTGCTCGACGAGCCGCTGGCCGCACTCGATGCCAAGCTCCGGCAGCACATGCTGATCGAGCTTGACACCATCCACGACACCGTGGGCATCACCTTCATCTATGTGACACACGACCAGCAGGAAGCGATAAGCGTCTCCGACCGCGTTGCGGTGATGAACGAAGGCGCCGTGCTTCAGATCGGCACCCCGCGCGAGATCTACGAGAGCCCGGCCGACCTCTTCGTCGCGCGGTTCATCGGCGAGACCAACATCATCGAGGGGAGGGTCACCTCCACGGCGGGTAGCCGTGCGGCGGTGGACGTTCCGGGCATCGGCACGGTGACGGTGGAATCCGCGAAGCCCCTTCGCCCGGGCAATGTCGTCTCACTGACCGTCCGGCCGGAGAAGCTGGTCGTTTCGCGGGAAAAGGCCGACCTTACAGGCGACGATATGATCTGCGTCCAGGGCATCGTCGAGGAGATCATCTACACCGGGTTCCTGAGCAAATACTTCATTAAAGTCGGCGAGACCACCCTGCGGGTCTTCCGGCAGCACGCCAACCATCAGGCCGCAGGGGGCCGGGCGATCACCTGGCGCGATCCGGTCTACCTGGGGTGGCACGCCGGCGACGCCTATGTCGTGGAGGTGAGGGGGTCGTGAGAAAGAACGTCGGCGCGCTCTATGCCTTTCCGATCGGCCTGTGGATCACCCTGTTCTTCGTGGTGCCGATCAGCGTCATCGTCCTCTACAGCTTCATGGCGAAGGGGCTCTACGGCGGGGTGGTGTTCCGGTTTTCGCTCGACGCGTACCGGGAGCTTTTCAACGCGGCGCTGCTGCACACCGCGCTCACCACCTTTCTCCTCGCCGCCGTCTCGACCCTGCTCACGCTCGTCCTCGCCCTGCCGGCGGCCTATTACATCGCGCGCAGCCGTTTCCGGAACACGCTCCTCCTGCTCATCATCATCCCGTTCTGGACCAATTTCCTCATCCGGATCTACGCCTGGATCGCCATTCTCGGCAACAACGGGTTTCTCAACGCGCTCCTCCTTCGCTCCGGCATTACCCATGGGTATGCGCACTTCCTCTATAATAGATATGCGGTCGTCATCGTGCTCATGTATACCTATCTCCCGTACGCGATCCTGCCCCTCTATTCGGCGATCGAGAAGTTCGATTTTTCGCTTCTCGAAGCCGCGCGCGACCTCGGGGCGACCAGGACGCAGGCGGTATTCCGCGTCCTTTTACCGAATATCAAGGCCGGGATCACGACTGCGGTGCTCTTTACCTTCATTCCGGCGTTCGGCCAGTATGCCGTGCCCCAGCTCGTAGGCGGCCGCGACTCCTTCATGCTCGGCACGGTCATCGCCCGCGAACTCACGGTCTCGCGGAACTGGCCTCTCGCCTCGGCCATCGCGGCGGCGCTGACCGTCATGACCACCCTCAGTGTGCTGGCGTTCATGCGGCTGAACCGGAGTGCCGGCGAACTCATCCGGGAGAGCGTGCCGTGAACCGGTCGAAGGGCGGCGTCCCGCTTTTCGCGTTTGTCGTCACGGCCGTTTTTTTCTATGCGCCGCTCCTGGTGCTGGTATGCTTCTCCTTCAACGCTTCGCGGACCATGACCTGGAGCGGTTTTTCTCTCCGCTGGTACGGCGAGCTGCTCTTTCACTCCGCCGACCTGTGGCACGCGCTGGGCAGAAGCGTCATCATCGCGCTCTCGTCGTCGGTCACCGCCACGGCGCTGGGCACCCTCGGGGCGATCGGGATCTACTGGTACAATTTTCGCTTTAAGCGTTATATCAGCATCGCCTCGTTCCTGCCGCTCATCCTGCCGGAGATCATCATGGGGGTATCGCTGCTCATCCTGTTCGCCGCGGTGGGGCTGCCGCTGTCGCTCTTCACGATTTTTATCGCGCATGTCACATTCAACCTCCCCTTCGTGGTACTCATCGTCTCGTCGCGGCTCGACGAGTTCGATTACTCGGTCGTGGAGGCGGCCTACGACCTCGGCGCGCGCGAATGGGACGCCCTCGTGAAGGTGGTGCTCCCGATCTCCCTGCCCGGCATCGTCGCGGCTTTTCTCATCGCGGTGACGCTCTCGCTCGAGGATTTCGTCATCACCTTCTTCGTGGCCGGGCCGGGGTCGACCACCCTGCCGCTGCAGATCTACTCCATGATCCGTTTCGGCGTATCGCCGGTGATCAACGCCCTCTCGGTCATGCTCCTCGCGGCCTCGATCGCCCTCGCCTTCCTGGGCAAGGGCGTTTACCGCTACATTTTCCAGAGATAGGAGCGCCATGAAAAAAACTCTCCGCTGCCTTCCCCTTCTTCTCGTCGCCCTCCTGTGCGTATGCGGCGGCGCGAGAAGGCAGAAACTCTATGTTTACAACTGGACCTACTACATGCCTCCCGACGTACTCGACGATTTCAGGAAAAAGTTCAATATCGATCTCGTCTACGACGTCTACCCGTCCAACGAGGACATGTTCGCCAAGCTCAAGTCCGGGGCGAAGGGCTACGATATCGTGGTGCCCTCGGGCGATTTCGTCTCCATCATGATCCACGAGGGCATGCTCGCGCCCATCGACAAGAAGCGGCTGCCGAACTTCGCCTGTATCGACACCGCCGTGCTCCGCCGGGTGACCTTCGACCAGGGGAACCAATTCTCGGTTCCCTACATGATGGGAGCGAGCGGCATCGCGGTCAACAAAACGCAGGTCGCCCGGTACGAGCACAGCTGGTCGATCTTCGACCGGGCCGACCTCAAGGACCGGATGACCATGCTCGACGACATGCGGGAGGTGCTCGGCGCCGCGCTGAAGTACCTCGGCTACTCGGTCAACAGCGTCGATACGGCGGAGCTCGCGAAGGCGAAGGCGGTCGTGCTCGGCTGGAAGAAAAACATCGTCAAGTTCGACGCCGAGTCGTTCGCCAAGGGGTTTGCCTCCGGTGAATTCCGGGTCGTGCAGGGCTATGCCGAGAACATTTTCAAGGAGTACGACTCCACCCGCCGCGACGAGGTCGACTTCTTCATCCCGGCTGAGGGCGGGCCGATGTACATGGACAACCTGGTCATCCTGAAGAACGCGCCGGACAAGGAGGCCGCCTACGCCTTCATCAATTACATCCACTCGCCCGAGGTCTTCGCCCGGATCGTCGACTACCTCGGTTACCCCTGCATCAACACCGCGGCCCGGCCGTTTCTCAAAAGGAAACCCAACTACGAACTGGCCGACCTCCGGAACTGCGAATTCAAGGAGGATCTGGGAGAAAAACTGGAGCTTTACAACAGGGCATGGGAGGAGATCCGGATGGGGAACTGATTACTCGTAGAAAAAACGGGTGAAAAAATCGCGCTGAAATCCGCCCCCGTTGAAGCACAAGAGGATTTTGTTTTTTCTTTTCGCAGAGGTCCCGGGGGTCCCCCCGCCTTTGTAGAGACGGAGTGCGCTCCGTCTCTACAAAGGCACTTCCCCATCGCGGGGGTGACCCGGCCCGGCCATCCAAAAAAAAATTTGACTTTTTTAAAAAATCCGCCCGACTATCAAAGAATTCCCTTGTCTCCCGGCCTCCTGAACGTCACGATCGCCATGGTGCCGGCATAAAATGTTCTCGTCGCAACCTCCTCGAACCCGCAGGTGCGGATGAGAGATTCCAGGGATTTCCGGTCCGGGAAGAGCCGCAGGCTGTCGGCGATGTAGCCGTACACCTCCGGACGCCGGTGCAGGAGGAGTCCGAAGAGCCCTCCCCACAGCCGGAGGACCGCATACTGCACCCGGCCGGCGAGTCGGTTGGCCGGACGCGAAAAATCGAGGAAGCAGGCGACCCCGCCCGGCCGGAGGATCCGGTGGAGCTCGTGAAGGAACACGGGAAGGTCGGGTGCGTTGCGGAGCGCGTACCCCCCGGTGACGATGTCGGCCGACCCGCTTTTAAAGGGCGGAAAGCACATGTCCGCGAGGGAGCAGCCCACCCTCCCGGTACCGATTTGCGACTCCCGCGCCTTCGCCAGCCGCAGCATGGCAGGCGTTATGTCGGCGCCGACGACGTACCCGTCCGCAAAGCGTGCCGCAAGGCGTCCGGTCAGGTCGCCGGTGCCGCAGGCGAAGTCGACGATCACGGGCTTCCTGAAAAAAGGTACATTTTGTACCATGATGCGCTTCCAGCGCTGGTCGCCGAAGAGCGAGAGCGGGCGGGTAACGCGATCGTACTCGGGTGCAATGACGGTGAAGAGCTCGCGATTGCACTCGCGCTTGCTTGCCGGATTTACGAGACGGGTACGGAGGCTCATCAGGGGTCCCGGGGAGAACGATGATTTTTTTCAGGGAGCGCAGCACCGCCGCCGAGCTCATGGACGATCCCGGCAGCGACAAAAAACTTCTTTTCAGAACCTTCGACCAGTTCGAACCGATCAACCGCCTCCTCGGCCGCAGCCGGTATTTCATCGAGAGGATGCTGCTGCCGAACATGGAGCGGCAGGGGAGCAGGCTCCTGACCGTCGTCGACATCGGCGCCGGGGGGGGCGACTTCGCGCTCCTGCTCGCGCGGTCGCTCGAACGCCGCGGAAGGACGGCGAACATCGTCTGTATCGACAACGACCCCCGCGCGGTCGAGTACGCACGCGAACGATGCCGGTCACGTAAAAATATAACGGTCGTCCGGGGGAGCGCATTCGACATCGGCAAGCTCCCAAACCGGCCCGACTACCTCTTCGCCAACCACCTGCTCCACCACCTCCCGGATGACGCCTGCGCGGAACTTCTGCGCATCGTCCACGCCGAAGTCGCCTGCGGGTACCTCCTGACCGACCTCGAACGCGGCACGCTCTGGTACTGCCTCTATGCGCTTACCGCAGCGGTGCTCTTCAGGAACAGCTTCGCGCTTCCCGACGGGTTGCTCTCCATCCGCAAGGGGTTCCGGACCGCGGAACTGGTCCGCATCATCGGTCGCGCCGGACTATCTCCCGCTCCCCGCGTGCGGCGGCTCCTGCCGGGCAGGCTCGTCATCGATAATTTAATGTAGGCGGGTACCGCAAGGATGGCCGTGTTCAAAAAGAACACGTTTTTTTCCGCAGCATCCCCTTTTTTCGCGCGCAGTATCGGATAATCGACTATATTGCTTGTGTGCGAGGCGGATCGACCGCGCCGCCCGCCCCCCGGGCGGCGACCTCATCATACCTCAAGCCCCGCCGGGAGAGATCCATGAAAAAGATCGTTGCGGTGATGCTGGTTGTCGGGACGGCATGGTCGCTTGCCGAAGGGTTCGGTACCCTGCAGGCGCGTGTTCCGGGAAGCAATAACGCCTACCTCCCGATATGGCTCCAGAGCATGAACGCCACCGTTACCATAAGCGACCAGATCGCCGTCACGTATGTCAACCAGGTGTTTACCAACACCTCGGGCTCCACGGAGGAGGGAATTTTCTCCTTTACCCTGCCCGTCGGATCGGTGATCACGGAGCTCGCCCTCTGGATCAACGGCGTCCGCACGCCGGCAAAGGCCATCCCGACCACCCAGGCGACCTCGATCTACGACAGCTCGGTCAGGAAGTCGGTCGACCCGGCGCTGCTCATCGATTCGGCCAATAACAACTACACAATTTATGTTTACCCCATCGGCGCCGCGGGCGATTCGGCGGCCAGCCGGAGGATCGATTTTACCTACGTGACCCCGTTGCAGAGTTCGACGGATACGACGGCGTATACCCTTCCGCTCGTTGCGGCCGGAAGCACCCCGCAGGCGCCCCGGCAGACCGAAGTGACCATAAGCGGGCGTCGGCAGGATACCATCGTCAACGTACTCGCTCCCGGATTCCAGGGCACGCCGCCGACGATAAGCCGGCCCGACCAGAACTCCTTCACGCTCTCGTATACGGTAGACAGCGCGTTTACCAGCCAGGCCCTTACGGTCGATATCGCCTGCACGCACTCCCCGCTCTACCGGCTCACCGCGGAGAGCTATGTCCCGATGGTCGATACCGTGCTGCCGTTCGATTCCGCCGGGGATGCGAGCTATTTCGCCCTGTGGCTGGACGCACCCCTTCCCACCAGCGTGAAAAACCGGGAGGTCGTTTTTGTCGCCGATATCTCCTATTCGATGGGGGACAGCGGATTGTCGCTTTTGAAGACGACGCTCCTGCACGCCGTGAGCGCGCTCACGCCGAA
Organism: uncultured Fibrobacteraceae bacterium; assembly: GCA_964651515.1. Taxonomy (GTDB): domain Bacteria; phylum Fibrobacterota; class Chitinivibrionia; order Chitinivibrionales; family Chitinispirillaceae; genus BOG-1184. Next base: position 9,865 of record CAZYYB010000071.1, on the reverse strand, counting down.
CGACCGGTTCAATATCATCGCCTTCAATACCGGGTTCACCGAATTCATGTCCGGCCTGGTAACGGCCACGCCGGACGAACAGGCTGCCGCGGTCGCCTACATCGACTCCCTCAAGGTCCGGGGCATCACGAACTTCATCGATCCCATGAAGGCGGCCGGGGCGAGTGCGTGGAGCGCGGGCGCAAACCACGGCATTTTCCTCCTGACCGACGGGTATCCGACCTGGCCGGTCCGCCTCCAGACCGCGGGGATCATCGACACCATCACCGCATACAACGGCGGCGGCGCCCCGGTGTTCTGCATCGGGATCGGGACCACCGCCAACCAGACCTTTCTCTCGCTTCTGGCACAGGGGAATAACGGCTCGTACGCGTCCCTGACGGCTCCCGATACCGGCCAGGGCGGCCTCTCGACCATACTCACCCGGATGCTCTCTTCCTATTTATCAAACATCCGGTTGAGTTACGGCGCGCTCGATACCGCGGGTGTCTATCCCACGCAACTGCCCAACCTTTACAACGGGAGCCGGATCGGCGTCATGGGACGGTATAAAAAGACCGGGATTTTCCCGGTAATCGTCTCGGCACGGCAGAACGGCGTCCCGTTCCTCGACACCCTTGCCATGACCCTGCCGGTCGCCTATTTCAACAATACCGCGATTCCCCAGCTCTGGGCCTCACAAGAGGTCAACGCCCTTCTCGGCCAGATTGCGGTCCAGGGACCGCTTGCCGCGCTCACCGGGGAAGTAACCTACCTCGGACTGCGCTACGGGATCGTGACGCCCTACACCGCGCTTCTGGTCACGCCGGGGACGCAGGCGGCTACCTCCCCGACCGCGACGAAGCCCGGCGGCGGCGCGGGGCTCATCCGGACCATGGCGCTGTCCGCCTCCTGGTCCGCGACGTCACGACAGGCCGTCATCCGGTACGACGTCCCGAACCTTGACGCCACCGTCAAAAACGTTTCGCTGAAGATCTATGACCTTCGCGGCGAGCTGGTCCGGACGCTCGTGCAACAGGAAACGGCGGGAGGCCGCTTCACCGCCTGCTGGAACTGCTCCTCAAAGAGCGGCCGACCGGCGGGGGCGGGATGCTTCATCGTCGTGCTGGAGGTCGAAAACAAACGCCTGGTCCGGGCCCTGCATATCGCCTGGTAAGCAATTGACCGAAAGGATATATCATGAAAGCATGGTTTATCGTCGCACTTTCCGCGAGCTTTGCCCTCGGCGGAACGCTCCCCATCCCTTCCGACAGCCTCCTCTTCTATTACACCTTCGACGATTCGAGCATCGTCGACACGCTCCTGAAGGACTGTTCGGGCCGCGGGTTCAACCTCATTGCAACGAAAAAACCGACCCTTGTCAACGACCTGCTGGGGCACCCGCAAAGCGCGGTCGCCATGGACGGCACCTGGTACTTTGCCGGGCCGATCGATACGACGCGGGTGAATCAGATGTCGAACGGGGATTTTACCTTCGGGCTCATGTTCCAGACGACCGCAACGAGCGGCACCATGACGGCGCGCATGGATATCGCCGGCATGGGCGACCCGTACAACAGCGGCCTCTTCCTGTCGCTGAACGATAACGACATCCGGGTGTTCCTCGGCAACCACGGTTACTACGACAGCCCCACCGCCCTGAACGACGGCACATGGCATTTCGTCGCCGCAACCCGCCAGAGCGGCGACATCACCCTGTATGTCGATGGCAAAGCGGTGACCCAGGGAGCCTATACGGCAAGCCTTGCCCCGGTGGAAGACAGCTTTGTCGTTGGAAAGCACGGCATCAAGGCGCAGTCGTACTATACGGGGCAGCTCGACAACCTGTTTTTTTACAACCGGGCGCTCTCGGCGACCGAAATACTCGATGCGGACATGACCTTTACCGGATTCGGCGTTACCATGATCCAGGCTTCGGATACCTTTACCGTCGCGAAACCGTCGTTCCTGTGGCATGCCGTTCCCCAGACCGTCGCCTATGCCGTGGAGATCGATACCACCACGCAATTTACGAATCCGCTGGTGTCGGTACCCTCGAACGATACGACGCTCACGGTGCCGCAGTCGCTCGCCGCGGGCACCTACTACCTGCGGATCGGCTGCAACTTCGACGACCGGTCGGCGTTCGTCTTTGCGACGCCGACGATTTTTGTAGTCAAGTGAGCGGCGGGATCATCCCGGCAGCCGGGAGCAGGCGATCCTGCTGCCGATATTGCCGAGCACCGTGGTGCAGACCACGAGCGCAAAGGACGCCGCGATGCAGAGCGCCCCGGAAAGAGGAGCCGCGCCGCCCTTCACGAGCAGCACCGCCAGAAGAACCGACATGAGCAGGTAGGCCGCGCCGACCCACTTTTTTATCCGCAGGTAAGGCGCAGTCAACTTTTTAAAGCGTACCCGTCCGTCCAGGATGCCGGTGAGCAGCGCGCCGACGAGCGTAAAGGGAAGGGCGAGCGTGAGCACGAGCAGCGCATGCGCCGCCACACGTCCCGCGGCATTGCTGAAGAGGAACCGGACGGCGGCGAGGATGAGCATGGTCACCGAGAACGCCTGCGGATAGTGTGCGAGAATCGGGTGAAGGTGCAGCTCGAGGAATTTGCGGCGATGATCCGAAAACCGTTCGGTGAGCGGTTCGAACATGGTCGCCTTGACGCCGCACGCCGGGCAGAGCTCCCCCACCTTCGACGCATCGGTGATATAGCCGCACACCTTGCAGCGGACCGCCGTGGTGACCGGCTTTCGGGGGGGTGCTCCTTCCGGGCGGGAGTAATTTCCGGTTTCGGTCGGCATGCCGCTATTCCTTTCCATCGTCGCCGTAGAAATTCTTACCGGGCGAGAGTTTTCCCTTGAAGGTTGCATACAGGTACCCGTTCAGGGCGAGGTAGAGTACCGCCGCCGGAACGGCGACGGCGGTCAGGACCGCGCAAGTGCCCCGCTGCGCCGCCGCGTTGAAAATGGTAATTGACATGGAAGGGTCTCCGCCGCTGCGGATGAGGTCGGGGAAGAGCGCGCCCGCCTGCATGAACCAGATCGCAACGACGGCGAGGGACGAGGCGAGGAAAGCGCCCCGCTCCCCTGCCGGCCGCAGCAGGATTTTAGTCGCGACGAGCGCGAGGGCGGCGGCCGCCGCCGCGACCCGGAAGAGGGGCCCCGACCGGGCCGCGGGAACCCGGATGACCATGATGACGACAAGCGCGACAAAGGCGACGGCGACGACGTACCACAGCCGCGCGGCAGTCAGCCGCAGGCCTTCCGAAAACTGCGCCGGCAGCTTGCACGCCGCGAAGAGCGATCCCTGGAGGACGATGAGGACGATGCCGGTCACGGCCAGCACGAGCGGGTAGGGCCGCAGGAGGAACAGGAAGCCGCCGCCGTATTCATGCGCTTCCGTCAAAGGAAGGCCGGCGACGATATTACCGAGTGCGACGGCGAGCAGGAGCGGGATGAAGAAGCTTGCCAGGGCGAAGACCCTCTCCCAGGCGCGCCGGGAGGCGGCCCTCCGGCAGAGGTGCCGGCATTCGAAGGCGGCGGCGCGAAGCATGAGGCCCGTGGCGACGAGGAAAATCGGCACATAAAAACCGCTGAGCGCCGTGGCATAGGCCTGCGGAAACACGGCAAAGAGCGATGCCCCGGCCATGATGAGCCACAACTCGTTGCCGTCCCAGACCGGTGCAAGCGCGGAAAAGAGAAGATTCCTCTTCTCTTCCTTCCCGGTAAAAAGGGTGAGCATGCCGACGCCCAGGTCGAAGCCGTCGAGCACGCTGTAGGCGACCAGGAACAGGAGGAGCAGGCCGAACCAGACGATCGGATAGATAGCCGTATCCATTATGGTCTCCCCTCCGTGCCGGCCGGATCCCGGTGCGGCCGCTCGTTGACCAGACGCACCCCGAAACAGATGAATGCAAGCAGCAGTGCCGCATAGACGGCCGAAAGCATGATGAGCACCGCCAGAATACGGCCGCCGCCGACTCCCGTCGAGAGAGCGGCATCCGTCCGCAGAATCCCGTAGATAACCCACGGCTGCCTCCCGATTTCCGCGCCGATCCACCCGAGCTCGTTCGCGGCGAGCGGCAGGGGGATGAGAAACGGCAGGAGCCACAGGAACCAGCGGGCAGCGAAAAACCTGCGGCGCAGGAGGAGATACAGCCCGGTCAGGCTCGCCGCGAGCAGGATAAACCCGATGGCGACCATCGCATGGAAGGTGGTGAAGATGACATTGACAGGGGGAATGGCCGACCGGTCGCACTCTTCGAGCCCGGTCACGCGCGAATTGAAACTGAAGCTTTCGAGGAAGCTCAGGAACTTTGGAATCGCCACGGCGGCGTGGATGGTTCTATGGTCCGCGTCCGGGATGCCGAACAGGTAGAGCGGCGCACCGGTCCGGGAGTAAAACATCCCCTCGTAGGCGGCATTCTTGGCCGGCTGATGGTAGTGCACATCCATGATCTGGTCGTGACCGACGATGATCTGCGAAATGGCGGTGAAGACGAAGAGCGGGACCGCGATTGAAAGCATGCCGGCCGCCGCCGACGGAGCGATTCCCTTGCGGAACCGCCAGGCCGCGATGCCGCAAACCGCAACCGTTCCGGTGAGCCAGGCGGCAAGGATCGTATGGATGAAACGAACCACGGTGGAGGGGTTGAAAATCGCCCTCCAGAAATCCGTGAGAACCACGGTGCCGTTCACGATCGCATACCCTGCCGGCGTCTGCAACCACGAGTTCGCGGAGATGATCCAGAAGGCCGACAGGTGGGAGGCCAGAAACACCGCAACCGCGGCGGCGAGATAAACGCCCTCACGCACGCGGTCCCGCCCGAAGAGCAGGATGCCGATGGCGATCGACTCCACGGCAAAGGCGGTAAATGCCTCTATGGCAAGCTGGGTGCCGAAGAGCTGACCCGAAAAAACGGAGAACCGTGCCCAGTTGGCGCCGAAGGAGAAGGGAAGCAGGATACCCGTCGCGATGCCGAGGGTGAAGACCAGCGAGAGCAGCCTGACCAGATATTGGGCCACCGTGCGATGGATCGCCCGCCCGGTTATCGCGAAGGCCGTTTCGAAAATGACCACGTACAGGGTGAGACCAAGGGTCAGGGCGGGAAAGATGAAATGGACGCCGAGAGAGAGCCCGAACTGGATTCGGGCGAGGAGTAGTCCGTCGATCATAGCGGTTGTTCGTGCGTTCCTTTCCGTGGAGCCTATTCAGGAGTCTCTATTCCGTTATTTTATTATGATCGGTACCAGATTAAAATACCTTGTTGGAGGCGAAGCCGGATTGCAATACCAAATTTTAATGCATTTGGATGGCCGCGCCGGGTCACCCCCCGATGCGGAATACCGGCCGATTTTTTCCGGCCGGTATGAAGCGTGGGGAAACCGCGTAGCGGTGTCCCCACCCGCAAAGTCGCTTATGAACCCATCATCCCTTCTTATATCCCCCACCCCGCCGCCCGGCCGACCTGGTAGGTCGCGAAGCAGAGCAGCCAGGCAAGGCTCAGCAGGTAGGTAACCGAGAACGCCAGCCATTTCCAGCCGATTTCGGCGCGGATGATCGAGAGGGCGGCGATGCAGGGGGGCACGATAAGGGTAAAGAGCATGAGCACGAAGGCAACCAGCGGATTGAACGTCTTATCCGCGAGGAGCGCCGCCTTGATGCTCGTGCCCTTCCGGTCCGCCCGTGACCCGACCTTGTAGAGGACCCCGAGCGTCGAGACCACGGCCTCCTTGGCCGCGAATCCGGTCACCGCCGAAATTGCTATTTTCCAATCGAACCCGAGCGGCCTGACCAGCGGCTCTATCGCCTTGCCCAGGCGTCCGGCGATACTGTAGGAGAGGTCCTCCCCGGCCTGGAGGTGGGTGTCCGGCCGACCGGCCTCGTGAGGAGGTTGGGGAAATGAGACCATGGCCCAGATCAGTATCGAGGCGGCGAGGAGCACGGTTCCGGCTTTCTTGAGGTACCGGCCCGTTTTGTCGACGACATGCCAGGCGATGCCGCGGGCGGTCGGCATCCGGTAGGGGGGAAGCTCCATGACAAAGGGGGTCAGCTCGCCGCGGAGCACCGTCTTGCTGAGGACCAGCGAGGAGAGGAACCCGAGAACCCCGCCGATAAGATAGATAATCATGACATAGGTGCCCTCGTTTTTCCCGAAGAAGGTTCCGGCCAGAAAGACGAGCACCACCAGTTTCGCGCCGCAGGTCATGAAGGGGGTCACGAGAACGGTGATGATCCGGTCGCGCGGGCTCTTCAGGGTCCGCGCCGCCATGATGGCAGGCACCGAGCAGCCGAATCCGAGCATGAGGGGAACGAACGACTGCCCGTGCAGGCCGAAAAGGTGCAGGAACTTGTCCATGATGAAGGCGGCGCGGGCCATGTAGCCGGTATCTTCCAGAATCGAGATGCAGAGAAAGAGGATCGCGATCTGCGGAACAAAGGAGAGAACACCGGCGAGACCGCCGATGATTCCATCGATCAGAAGCGAGTGAAGTATCCCTGCCGGTATCGCGGCGGCTATCAGGACGGTGAGCTGCGCGAAGGCTAAGTTCAGCAGATCCGTCGCATACCTGCCGAACTTGAAGGTAACCTGGAAGATGGTCCACATGATGAGCAGGAAGAGCGGGAGTCCCAGCACCCGGTTCATGAGGAACCGGTCGATCTGCTCGCTCACCTGCACGGAGCCGGCGGCGTTGCGGGTGACCGATTCGGCGGTGAGGCCGTGGACATAGGCGTAGCGCTGTTCGGAAACCACGATCTCGGCATCCCGGCCGAAATGCGTTTCTATCGCGCGGATACAGGCCGCGGCCTTCTTGTCGATGCTCTCCGCATTCGTGCACCCGGCCAGTTTTTCATGGACATTCTCGTCCTTTTCGAGCAGCTTTATGGCAATCCATCGGGGAGCATAATTTGCCGCGAACGCCGGATCGGCGGAGAGTTCACGGGTTAAAAGCTCGATTTCGGTTTCGAGTTCGCTGCCGTAGGATATCCGGCGGCTAGCGGCAACCGGCTTGTCGGAAGCCGCGATGACCGCGTCCAGGAGCTCCTCGGTCCCGACGCCCCGGGTACCGACCGTTCTTGTGAGCGGACACCCGAGAAGCGCAGAAAGCTTCTTCAGGTCGATCTTGATGCCCATGGCCTCGGCCTGGTCGGCGATGTTGACCGCGCCCACCATGGGTATGCCGAGTTCCTGAAGCTGGAGAAAGAGATAGAGGTTCCGCTCGATGTTGGTCGCATCGAGCACGTCGATGATGACGTCGGGTTTCTCTTCGAGGATAAAGTCCCGTGCGACGACCTCGTCCAGGGAGTAGGCCGTGAGGCTGTAGGTACCGGGGAGATCGTAGATGATGAATTCTATAGCATTGTAGCTCCGCCGGCCCTCCCGCTTCTCCACGGTGACGCCCGCATAGTTACCCGTCTTCTGCCGGGCGCCGGTGAGGGCGTTGAAAACCGTCGTCTTGCCGGTATTGGGGTTACCGGCAAGCGCTACCCGGATAACCCGCTTGTCGTTCATCCCTTCCCTTTCGGCGACTTTACCGGCGCATCCGGTAAAATTCTGTCCACGCTGATCCCCGCGGCCTCGGCCCTCCGGATCGATACGTTGTAGCCGAGGATCCGGATCTCAATCGGGTCGTGCAGGAGCGCCGATCGCACCACGACTCCCGGCGTGCCTCGGGTGAACCCCATATCCGCAAGCTTCTTGCCCACTTCCCTGGCATGCGTCACGCGATTTATGCGGAAGTGCTCGCCCTTTTTCAGGGAAGCGAGCGAAACCGTTTTTTCCATTGCTCCTCTTTCAGGACTCCCGGAAAAACTCAGCACCCGTTAGTGATAATGATAATCGATATCAATATACATTATCGGCGGATGAGGGAGGCGGCAGGGCGGACGGAGCGGAGGAAGAGAGCCTCGAAAGTGCCGCCGATACCCTTTGCCGAAAATGGGCGAACCGGTTGAAACAAGGCCCGGATACGACCGGGGTCGGCGACGCCCCCGGGGCGATGAAACCCTCTCAAGGCATGCAAATTTATTTCTTGCTAATTACTCTGCTCATATGTAATTTGAGATGCTCTCAAACGGAGAGTCGTTCCATTACCTTTGATGCTCAATTGATTGCCTTTAAAGCCGGTGTGGTTCATACAAGCCTGTTCAGGTGTTCCTTAACTGCTCACCGCGTTTGTTCTTCCGGATATAGCCGGGTTGTCGGCAGCCGGGGAATTCAGCCGGTTTCCCTGTCGTTTTTGGAAAGAAAACAAAACACCTGCAACTTTTATACTGGAGCCGACCATGGACGTATTGAAGGGGATGAGGAGTATCGCGATTGCGGTTCTTGCCGTTGCCGGGATAGTACAAGCGGATTGGGTCACGCAAACGCTGACCGTAGGGAATTTCCCCCAGGCCGTTGTGGTAAATCCGGTCACCAACAAGATATATGTGCCCAATGTCAACAACAACGATGTTACCGTTATCGACGGCGCAACGAACGCCATGACGACCGTCAATGTCGGCACCAAACCGACCGCCGGCATCTGGGGTGGTGCGGCCGCGGTAAACCCGGTAACCAACAAAATTTATGTGGCAAATTTCGGCAGCAGCAATGTAACCGTGATAGACGGGGTTACCAACGCTACGACGAATGTTGCAACGGGTTCTTATCCTTATGCTATTGCCGTAAACCCGATAACGAATATGATTTATGTCGCCGACTCGGGCAGCAATAATGTCACCGTAATAAACGGCGCAACCAATGCAACGTCCTTCGTGGCAACGGGATCGAAGCCGGTGGCCATTGCGGTAAACCCGGTGACCGACATGATTTATGTGGCAAATTGTGGCGGTAATTCGGTCACCATTATCAACGGTTCGACCCTTACAACGAACACCGTATCGACGGGATCCGAGCCGGGTGTGGAGGGTATAGCCATAAATTCTATAACAAATATGATTTACGTACCAAACTATAACGGCCAAAGCGTAACGGTTATCAATGGCGCAACCAATGCAACGGCGACGGTTACGGTCGGTTCTATTCCCGGTGCCCCGATGGTGAACCCGATGACCAATACAATTTATGTGGCGAATTGGAGTTCCAATACGGTCACGGCGATCAACGGAGCGACCAATGCGACAACCACCATATCCGTCGGCACGGGCCCGAACTGGATCGCCCTGAATCCGGCAACAAATAAAATTTATGTTGCAAACTGGAGCGGCGCCAGTGTTTCAATCATCAACGGCTCGACCAATACGGTGACCACATTGTCAATTCCGGGTTCGAAGCCGGCACAAATCGGCATCAACCCGGTTACGAATAAAATATATGTCGAATCGAATGATATGGGGAGCGCGCCCAATATTGTCAGCATAATTGACGGAGGGACCAATGCGACGGCCACGATAGCCGCAGGGTCTAATCCCCAGGCGGAAGCGGTGAACCCGGTTACCAATAAAATCTACGCGGCGAATTACGGCGGCAGTAACGTCACGGTGATCGATGGGCCGACCGGAACGACGACAACGGTTCCTGCCGGGACAAATCCCTGTGCCGTCGCCGCAAACCCGGTGACCGACAAAATTTACGTGGCAAACCAGGGCAGCAATGACGTTACCGTTATCGATGGCATAACCAACGCTGCTTCGACGGTGCCGGTAGGGAGCTCTCCCCAGGCGGCGGCGGTTAACCTGGTGACCAATACTATTTATGTGGCAAATTACGGCAGCGGCACTGTTTCGGCGATAAACGGTGCAACCGCTGCGGTGACGACGGTTCCCGTGGGGACGCAACCCATCGGTATCGCCGTGAATCCGGTGACCAATACTATTTAGGCGCTTCAGGGTTTTTCATGGGTAGCCCCCACAGGTTGTGTACCCGATAGTGTA
>CAZYYB010000070.1:0-16924 GCA_964651515.1 uncultured Fibrobacteraceae bacterium | reverse complement strand
CGACGTGGTACTTGCCCTCCTCGGGAAAGAACTCCACCGTGCCGGCGAGGCCCGGATTCTTTTTTTCGGCGAGCGCACGGTACAGTGCCGGATAGGAGAGATCGGTATCGAAGAGGGTGCACTCGCGCCCGAGCTTTGCGGGCGAGTGGGCATCGGAGAAGGAGACGAGCGCGAAGGGATCGAGGCTCGACAGCCGCCGGTTCATTGCCGGATCGGAGGAGAGGCCGGTTTCGACCGCGTAAATGTGTCGCGTCAGGTCGCCGAAACACTCACCGATCGAGTCGAACCCGCTCTTCGAGCCGAGCACGGAAAACCAGGGGGTCCAGATGTGCGCCGGAATAAAGAGCGCCGCCGGGTCCGCTTCGAGGGCGATTTCGAGCAAGTTCCGCGAATCGAGCCCGATGATCGGCCGTCCGTCGGCGTTTAGGTTGCCGATCTTTTCGAGGCGCTTCCGTGCCCGCAGCGCCGCATCGATCGACGGGAAGCAGATGACATTGTGGACCTTGCGGACGCGGCCGGACCTCCTGTAGATGCACGATACCTCGACCGTCGGCATGAAGCGCACCTCGCCCGTCCGGCCTTGCGGCACGAGATCGGCCGCCACGGAGCAATATTTTTGTTTGAGCGTGAAGAGGCCGGTTCCCTCGTCCTTCAGTTTTTCGCGGCACTCGGCGAGGCGGGCGGGGTGGAGGCAGTCGCCGGTCCCGATCACCTGGATGCCCTTGATCCGCCCTGAGGCGTACAGCTCTTCGAGCGAGAGCCGGCTCGATGTCGCCCGTGAGTACGGTGAGTGGATGTGCAGGTCGGCGTAGAATTTCATGATCGGAAAAATATATATAGTTATCGGGAGAATCGGGGTGGGATGGGTAGTCTTGCCGGATTCGGCGAGGTTCCCCCGCCGAATAATGCACTATGCCTAAATCGAAACCTGAATATCCCTCCGGGGAATACGAACTTCTCTCGTCGCTCGGGAAAATCCTCGGGCGCTCGGCGGCGAAGGGGAAACCCTACCCGTTGACGCTCGGCGACGACGCCGCGGTGCGGTTCTGCACGCCGGGCGAGCGGCTGGTTTTCACCGCCGACATCGCGGTGGAGAATGTCCACTTTACCACCGCTACGGCAAGCTTCGAGGAGATCGGTTTCCGCTGCATGGCCGCAAACGTGAGCGACTGCGCCGCCATGGCCGCGCTGCCCGAGGCGGCGCTCGTCCAGCTCGTCTTTCCGTCGGGGGATGCGTCGATCACCAGGAAGAGCGAGGCGCTCTACCACGGCTTTGCGGAGGCGTGCCGGAAATGGAAGTTCCGGCTCATCGGCGGCGACCTCTCCGGCGGCCCGTGCTGGACGATCGGCATAACGCTCATCGGGCGGGCCCCGGAAGGCGGAAGGCTCCTGACCCGCCGGGGAGTAAAAAACGGCGACACGCTCCGGCTGAGCGCCTTTCCGGGACGGAGCGCGGCGGGCTTCGCCGCACTGCAAAAATGGGGGCGGTCCAAATTGCCGGAACGCTACCGGGGCCTCGCCGAGGCCCATATCCGGCCCGATCCGCCCGTCCCCCTCGGGCTTCTGCTTGGCTCATGCGAAAAAGTCCACGCCATGATGGATCTCTCCGACGGCATATCGAAGGACGCCGCGACGCTCTGCCACGAAAACAATCTCGGCCTCGAACTCACGCTCGAACATCTCGCCCCGCCCGCCGGCATGGCGTCGCTCGGCGAAAGGCTCGCCACCCCGTGGCGGGAGTGGGTGCTCCACGGCGGGGAGGAGTATTCGCTGCTGTTCGCGGCGGGGGAGGGGTTCGATCCTTCCTGCCTGCCGGGGAATGCGGGCGGAGGGATGGTCGGGCTCGGAACATTTACGAATAAGCGGAAAGGGGTCTGGTTACGGGAAGGTGCGCGAATCAGGAAGGTTGAAGGGAAGAGCTGGGATCATGTGGGGAGTGGGAGGGGGTAAGGTGAATTTATTTGAAAAGTCAAATTCTCTTTTTTGGATGGTCGAGCCGGGTCACCCCCGCGGTGAAGGAGTGCCACCTGAGCGCTATCCGCAATAGTATCATGCTACGAAAATCCAACTCTCACGCTTTCATAACATCCACATGCCTTTTTTTATATCCACGCGGCATCCGGAACAGGTAATTTTATTTAAGGCGGCCCGCGCCGCCGCAGCATCGAAAAGGGGGGACCGATACGATGGCAAGAAATAAGCCGGGCAAGTACTTCGTTCTCGATACCAACGTCATCCTGCACGACAGCTCCTGCATCCATCAGTTCGCGGAAAATAACCTCGTCATTCCGATCACGGTTCTCGAAGAACTGGACAACTTTAAAAAGGGCAACGACATCCTCAACTTCCACGCCCGCGAATTCGCCCGCGCGCTCGATTCCCTGTCCGGGGACCGGCTCTTCAACGGCGGCGTGACGATCGGTCCGGGACTCGGGAAAATATCGATCAGGCTGGAACGGGAGTACCACGCCGACATCGCCCGCAACTTTGCCGGGAACAAGCCCGACCACCATATCCTGAATGCCGCGTACTGCCTGGCGAAGGAGCTGCCGCTGCGGCAGGTCGTCCTCGTTTCCAAGGATGTCAATCTCCGCATGAAGGCGAAATCGATGGGCATCGCGGCCGAAGACTATACGACCGACCGCGTCAGCGACATTTCCGCTTTATACAAGGGCATCCGGTTCGAGGAAGCCATTTCCGCCGATACCGTGGACCGCCTCTATCACGACCCCTTCGAGGTCGATGCCGCTTCCCTGCATCTCGATTCTCCGCTGCTTCCCAATGAGAATATCGTCCTGCGCAGTGCGCAGAAATCGGCCCTCGCGGTGTTCAAGGCCGACCGGGAGGCGATTGTCAGGGTGGAAAAATCCCCGGCCTACGGCATCATGCCGCGCAATGCCGAACAGTGTTTTGCACTGAACATGCTCATGGACGACGCGGTGAAGCTTGTCAGCATGACCGGGAAGGCGGGTACCGGCAAGACGCTGCTCGCCATCGCGGCGGCGCTTGAAAAGAGGAAAAGCTACTACCAGATCTACGTCGCGCGGCCCATTATCCCGTTGTCAAATAAGGACATCGGCTACCTGCCCGGCGACATCGATTCAAAGATCGGTCCGTACATGCAGCCGCTGCACGACAACCTGGCGGTCATCCGGAACCAGTACGCACAGAACGACCGGAATGCGCGGCGGATAGGCGAAATGCTCGAACTCGAGAAGTTGCAGATAACGCCGCTCGCCTATATCCGCGGCAGGAGCCTCGTGAAGGTATTCTTCATCGTCGACGAAGCCCAGAACCTGACCCCCAACGAGATCAAGACGATCATAACGCGGGCCGGGGAAGGGACGAAACTCGTGTTTACCGGCGACATTTACCAGATCGATCACCCCTACCTCGACAGCCACACGAACGGGCTGTCGTACCTGATCTCCAAGATGAAGGGCCAGCGGCTCTACGCGCATATCAACCTGGAGAAGGGGGAACGGTCGGAACTGGCCGAGATCGCGGCGAATCTGCTGTAGGGCCACGACCGATACCACGACGATTTTCGCGCATGGCAAACGCTTCACGGAAGGATACCGGGTGCCGATATCCTTCCGCGGCCGTCGGCGCCCCTATCTCCCCCGTCCGCCTCCTTCGCGATTCTCCTCCTGCTCGGGCTGTTCCCGTGGCTGCGAAGGGGGCGTCCGGACCATCTGCTCGGATACCCGGCTCTGCTGGTCTTCCCGCACCGCATCGCTGCGAACCTGGGTCCGTACCTGCATGCGCACCTGGTTGACATCGCCGTTCTGCTGCGTCACCACCCGCGACTGCGGCATGATGACCGGCGTCTTGTCGGAAGGCGGGCTCCACTGCCTGATGCGGCTGACATGCGCGGTTGCCCGCTGGGCACGCATGGACTGGACATCCGCCTCGGCCTTGAACGCGGCCGCCTTTTGCGGGTCGGGCTCGCTTACCGCCTGCTTCTGGAGTGCTCCCTGCCGCTGCCGTGCCGCCGCGGCATTCGCCTGCTGGATCTTGAGTGCCTGGTGCCAGGCATCGTTCTGGCGCTGCACGCGGTTGGTACCGTTGCCCCCGGTCCGTACCGGGCGGCCGCCGAGCGGCTGCTTCGCGAGTACGGCCTTGATTGCGAGCGGGCTGCGGGGCGCCTGCGGCGATATTGCCGGCTTGTAGATGACCAGCCGTCCGTCGCGCGTCATGTTCCGCGGAATGGGTTCGCCCGGCCTGACGTTGTTCTCCTGGATGGCAATCGGGCGGATCTCGCGGTGGGCGGCCCGGCTGATATCGTCGATATGCGGCCCGCCGTTGAAGATATGGTCGTTGTCGAAGCGGTAGGCGTCCTTCTCGAAGTTCGTGCGGTTATACGCGTCTCCCGCGCGGATGGCGGGAACGATGTGGACCCACGGGTGCGGATCGCAGAAATTGCCGTTCGGCAGGAAGAAGTAGTCGCGGGCGGTCAGGTTGAAGTCGAACCCGATCCCCACATGGGCGTTCCGGAAATAGAAGCCGTCCCGCTCGAAGCGGGAGCCGGGCGGCAGCGGCGCCCAGCCGCAATAGTCGTCTCCGGTGCGCCAGGCGACCCACGCCGGACCCCACTGCGCATCCGGGACCCAGCACCAGCCGTTTGTCGGGTGGCGGAACCAGCGGCCGTAATGGAACGGCGCCCATCCCCACGAGTAATCGGACTCCCAGCACCACCCCCAGTCCGACCATACCCAGTGGCCATGGCGGCAGTAGGGCGCCCAGTCCGGGCTGATGCTCGCGGCGGTGGGCTGCCAGCACCACTGGCCGTCGATATTCAACCAGTTGCCATAAGGGTAGAGCGCCTGGTAGAAGAACGAGATATTCTGATCGTCGGCAGGCGGTGCGACCGCCGCCGAGGTCGCTACCTCGGCGCTTTCCTGCGGCATGGCTTCTTCGGCCGGGGCGGCCTCGGTCGGCGGCATCGCCGGAGCGGCGGTGTCGCTGGTCGCCTGCCGGATCTCTTCCTTTGCCGCGGTTACCAGGGAGGTATCGGCCGCATGACCGTGGAGCATCGCCTCGCTGATCACCTTTGAGGGGACCCCGAGGTCCTTGAGCGTAATGATGTCGTCGGCGCTCAGGTCGAAGGTATCGGGCGCGGCCTTGATATAGGCCATGAGCACCTCTTCGTCTACCCCGGACTTCGCCAGCCGGATTAAATCGTCGGCGTCGGGCGATGCCCAGACGGCGCTTCCCATGAATAGTATCGCCGCAAAAAAGCCGATCCCTGCCCCTGCCTGCCAGCCTCTCATAATCGCTCCTTCTTTATGGTGTTGAAAGTAGCATTAATCGTTATTTCGGTGCTATTTAGGGATACTCCAATTTATAGTGGCATTTGTCTTTTTTCGCAGAGGACTCGGGGGGGGACCCGGCCCGGCCATCCAAAAAAAGGTTGTGACCTTTTAAAAAACCACCGATTGATAATATACTACGAGATGGCGATTCGAAAATTCTTTTGAACCGCGCCACCCCTTCAATATAGTTTTTTAAGCCATGGACGCCACCATCGAACTGCTCTTCAACGAAGCGATCCGCATGGAGCGGTATGTCGCCGCCCTCTATCGCCTCTTTGAAAAGCTTTTCCCCGAAGAGTATACGGTCTGGGAGAACCTCGTGGCCGAAGAGGAGAATCATGCGGCGATCATCCGGAGCGGCCGCGATTTCTTCTTCGAGGAGGGGCTCTTTCCCTTCGAAGCGCTCGACCGCGATCTCCAAAGGGTTCGCTCGATCAATGCCCTCATCGAGACGACCCTGGCCGCCTTCCGCCGGCACCCGCCCACGATCGGGGAGGCGCTGCTGCGCTCCCTCGAATTCGAGAGCTGTTCGGTCGAATACTACTACCAGCATGTCCTGCAGTCGAAGCCGGGTTCGAATGCCGCGGCGCTCTTCCAGGAGCTCTCGGGCCAGTCCGACTCGCACGAGCGCAGGATCCTCGATCTCATGAAAAAGTACGGGGTGCAGGCGCCCTGATCGGGGGTCCCCGGCAGGTCGCACCCTTCGAAACGATCGGGGCGCACCGCTGCAACTACTATATTTTCATCTCTCATCATGCTCCGTCGCCACTCACCGCCCACTACAGGAAGCCGCCGATGAAAGCAATCATCCTTGCCGCAGGTTTTGGAAACCGCATGCGGCCGCTCACCGATTCCCTCCATAAGACCATGCTCAACGTGGCCGGGAAAACCATCATCGGCCGGATCGTCGAGGGCCTTCTGGCCAACGGCATCAATGAGATTGCCGTGGTCACCGGCTACCGGGCCGACGAGCTCACCGGCTACCTGACCGCCGAATTCACCAATGTCAATTTCACCTTCGTGCATAACGCGAAGTACCGCGAGACGAACAACATCTACTCCATGTCGCTGGCGTTCGAGTCGCTCACCATCGACAGCGACATCATCCTGATCGAATCCGACCTCATCTACCGGCCCGAGATCATCACCCGCCTGCTCCGTTCGCCGTATGAAAACGTGGCGCTCGTCGACAAGTACCGGCAGGGGATGGACGGCACTGTCGTGTCGGTCAAGGAGGGGCGCATCACCGACGTCATTCCGCCCCACCTGCAGCCGGAAAACTTCGATTTTTCCGACAAGTATAAGACGCTCAACATTTACCGGTTCTCCCGGGAGTTCTGCAATACCTCCTTCAAGAAACTGCTCGTGTACTACGCGAACATGATCGACGGGAATATCTACTACGAG
Organism: uncultured Fibrobacteraceae bacterium; assembly: GCA_964651515.1. Classification (GTDB taxonomy): domain Bacteria; phylum Fibrobacterota; class Chitinivibrionia; order Chitinivibrionales; family Chitinispirillaceae; genus BOG-1184. Next base: position 10,202 of record CAZYYB010000070.1, on the reverse strand, counting down.
CTCATCCTCGGCATCCTCATCTACCTCCAGAAGGAGACGATCCACGCCGAGATCGTGGCGGGGGAGAAGTGGTCGGAGGTCGACGACCCCAACGACCTCCAGGTGGCGGAGTTCACCTTCAACCTGAACCGCAAGGAGATCCTCGAAAGCAACTTCGGCGGCTTCTGGAACTTCGATGTGCTTGATTTCTGCTTCATCCGCAACATGTACTTTCCCAACCACTCCATCATCTCCGAGCTGCGCAACTGCCTGCCCGACCTGGTCCACAACTACGGTTCGCGCCAGTCGGTGCTCGACCGGAAGATGTCGTGGTTCCTCCTGTGCAAAGAGGAGTCGGTCATCGCGCTCAACGGCGCCTCGCAGGTGTACCCCATGGTGCGGCAGCGGTTCGGCAAAAGCCGCGCGCTGCTGCCCCGGCCCTCCTTCGGCGAGTACCCCCGGATTTTCGTTAATCGCGAATTTTACGGCGACGCGGTGGGGATCGATTGCGGCGAGGTGGCGGCGAAGGCGGGAAGCGCCGAAGTGGTCGTCTTCGTGAACCCGAACAACCCGACCGGCTCGGTGATCCCGAGCGCCTGGATCTACGATTTCGCCGCGCGGTCGCCCGGCAAAACGGTCATCGTCGACGAATCGTTCATCGAGTTCGCCGACATGCCCTCCGTGCTCTCGCTCCTCGAAGAGAAGCCGCTCGAAAACGTGCTCATCATCAAGAGCCTGAGCAAATCGCTCGGCGTGCCGGGGATCCGCCTGGGCTACGCCTACTCCCGCAATGCGGAACTCATGGCGTTCCTGCGGGACATGGCGCCGATCTGGGGCATGAACGCGGTTGCCGAACACTTCCTCGAAATCATCCTGAAGCACCGCAACGCGCTCAAGGCCTCGTTTGTCCAGACCGCGAAGGACCGCGCCGCTTTTTTCCTGCGCCTGTCCGAAAACCCGCTTGTAGAAAAGGTGTTCCCCGGCTCCGGGGATTTCCTGCTCCTGCGCCTGAAGAAAACCGCGCCGCCGGCCGACGCGCTGCTGCACGACCTGCTCTCGGATTACTCCATATATGTAAAGGACGTCTCGGATAAATTCGCGGACGGCGGCCAGTACCTGCGCCTCGCGGTGCGCCTGCCCGAGGAGAACGAGCGGCTTCTGGCGGCGATGGCGCAAATTTCGGGTCGGCAGGGCGGCACTATCGCGGGGTGATGACCTCCTGCACCGACGCCCCGGTGGCGGCATCGCTGCCGTAAAGCGTCACCGACGAAACGTGGGGGATGAGAACCCCCCCGCCCGAGACGACGAACAGGTTTTTCAGGTATGCGGGTTTTCCCGCGATGGTCGTTACGGCCCGGCAGGTTGTGCCCTTGACGGTTACCTCGATGGGCCGGCTGCGGAATGCCGCGAGGCTCACGGTGCACGAGGTCGGCGAGGCTTTGCTGACGGTAAACCCGAAGGCCATCCGTTTTTCCATCCCGCTGAGCTCCTCGCGCGTTTTGCCGGTAGTGTCCTTCGCCCAGAGGATCCAGTAGGCGTGGATCGGCTGCTTGACATCGAGCGTACCGTCCGCGGTCAGGCGCGCCTCGTAGTACACCTTATTCGCATTTTTCGTGCGGGCGATGAAGAACAGCGGCTCGACCGTCTGCGCCCAGCCGGTCGCCGTGAAGGCGAGAATGCAGCAGAGGAGCGCCGCCGCGCGGCGCAGTGGAGTCCGTGTCATATCCGAAAGATAGTTATACCCTCTGCCGGGAGTGCTTTTTCCAGAATTTGCGCAGGTCGCCGGAAACGATCATCCAGACGACTCCCGGAAGGTGGCGGCTCAGGAACCAGGTAACCTTGTTCATGAAACCGGGGACGATGGCGAACGTGCCTTTTGCGACACCGGCGAGAAGATCCGCGGCGACCCTCTCGGCCGGCAGCACCTTGATGTTGCCGGCGAGCGCCCGCGTCTCGGGCGGCTTGATCCTGTTCTCTTCGTGCCACTGCGGGGTGTCGGTATCGGGCGGGTAGACGACCGAAATTTTAATGTTGTAGGGGAGCAGGTCCTGCCTCAGGCAGTGCGAGAACCCGACCACCGCAAACTTCGCCCCGCCGTAAGCGGCGTACCCGAAGACCCCCATGTAGCCGAGCACCGAGGAGACGTTGACGATGGTTCCCCGCTGCTTCTCCATGAAGGCGGGAAGGAAGGCGCGCACGCTGTTCACGGTCCCCATGTAGTCGACCTGCATCATGGAGTCCCACACATCGTCCGGCGTTTTTTCGATGTAGGCGGGATAGGTGATACCGGCGCTGTTGATCAGGATGTCGATGCCGCCGAGCGTGCTCACCAGGGAGCGCGCGCTCTCGTTGAGCAGGGCGCGGTCGGTGACGCTGCACGAGACCGCGGCGAAGGTCTGGTGTTCGGACACCGCGAGGGTACGAAGCTCCTTCAGCACGCCGTCGAGCTTGGCCTTATCGCGCGCGATGAGGCCAACGCTTGCCCCCGCACCGGCCAGCAGCAGCGCGGTCGCGCGGCCGATGCCGCTCGATCCGCCCGTAATCACGACTTTTTTATCGGTATACCAGCCCATGCACTCCTCCCTGAAAAGCTTTATGCGATTACGCCAGGGTCTTCCGATAGACCCGGAACTTTTTGATGAGATCGGCGCCGAATCGCTTGAACTCGTCGGCCATGGCGAGGTTATCCTCCATGACCACATGGGTATCCATGTATTTCATGCCCGCCTTGCGGGCCGAATACAGGGTGGCGAGCGAAAGGAAAATATCGAGTCCGCGCTTCTGGTAGCCGGGGTGCACCGCGCCGAGCATCGTGTTGATCGATTCCGCATGACGAATGGCATGCAGGATGTGCAGCATCCCGAAGGGAAAGAGCCGACCGCGCGCTTTCTGGATGCCCCGGTACATGTTCGGCATCGCGACCATGAAGGCGATCACCTCGTCCTCCGGCGTGGTGATGATCTTCACGAACCGCGGATCGAGGATGGGGAGATAGCGCTTCGCAAGATCGAGCATCTCCTCCTCGTCCATGGGGACGAAGCCGTAGATGTCCTTGAAAGAGTCGTTGACCATCCGCAGGACCGGCAGGATGTACCGCTTGAGCGGTCCGGCCGAGGTGAATTCGAGAAACCGGAACGGGCTCTTGCCGACCACCCGCTTATAGATGCGGTCGTAGATCTCGGGAAGCGGTTTGACCAGCGGGTAGCGGTAGATGACGCAGTCGAGCTCCTTTTCGTACCCTTCACGGGTCACGAGCCCGGGCATGAAGGCGAAATTGTTGGCGCTGTCGACCACCGGCTCGTACTCGAACCCTTCGATGAGCAGACCCTGGACGTCGCGGTCGGAGAAGCCGAACGGCCCCACGCATTTGGTCATCCCCCGGTTTTTTCCCCAGGTTTCGACCGCGGCGATGAGCGCATGGGAGACCTCCGGGTCGTTTGCGCACTCCAGGAAACCGAACCGGACATTCTTCACCGAGAGCATCTCGTTGTATCTGCGGTTGATGATGCCGAGGATGCGCCCGACCGGAGCACCGTCCCGCTCCGCCAGGAGCATCAGGTGGTCGCAGGATTTAAAGGAGGGGTTCCGAGCCGGATCGAAATATTTCTTTTCGTCGCCATACAGGGGGGGAAGCCACTCGGCGTGACCCTTGTGGAGCTTCTCCGGCAGGTAGATGAATACCCTGCGATCCTTCGGCGAGGTGACTTCCCGTACCGTTACGGACATGAAAGCGACGCCTCCTTGGGTGGGGATCAACCGGCGATGACGCCGAGTTTTTTGCCGACGATACGCATCTGTTCGAGCGCGCGGTCGATCTGGGCAAAGGTCTGGGTGGCCATGAGGCTGATGCGCAGCAGCGCGTGCCCGTGTTCGATGGCCGGGCTGACGACCGGGTTGACGAAGATGCCGTTCTCCTGCAATAGCTTGCACATGTTGAAGCAGACCAGGTCGTCGCCGATGAAGACCGGGAGGATGGGAGTTTCGGGATCGCCGAGAAAGGTGTAGCCCATGCCCAGAAGCCCCGCCCGCATGCGGGCGGTGTTGTCCCACAGCTGCCGGATAAGCTCCGGCTCCGCCAGGATGATATCGAGGGCAGCCATGACCGCGCCGACGTTCGCCGGGGCGATGCTGGCGCTGAAAATGAGCGCGCGCGAGGTGTGCTTGAGGTAGTCGATCATCGCCGCGTCTCCGGCGAGGAAGCCGCCGACCGTTGCCAGCGACTTGCTGAAGGTGCCCATGATGACGTCGACCTTGTCGGTGACGCCGAAGTGATCGCAGGTACCCCGGCCGTGGTCGCCGAGGACTCCGATGCCGTGCGCATCGTCGACCATGAGCGCCGCGCCGTACCGCTCCGCGAGCGAGATGATGCCGGGAAGCGGGGCGATGTCGCCGTGCATGCTGAACACGCCGTCGACCACGATGAGTTTGTTGCGTTCCGGTTTGCAGGCCGCCAGGAGCCCTTCGAGGCTCGAAAGATCGTTGTGCTGGAACCGGGAGACCCGGCCCATGCCCAGGCGTGCGCCGTCGAGGATGCTGGCATGGTCGAACTTATCGAGCAGGACCACGTCGTCGCGGCCGGTGGCCAGGGCGGAGATGCCGCCGAGGTTGGCCTGCATGCCGGTCGCGAAGAGAAGCGCGCCCTCCTTGCCGACAAACTTCGCTATTTTCGCCTCGCACTCGATGTGGATGTCGAGGGTGCCGTTCAGGAAGCGCGATCCGCCGCAGCCGGTGCCGTATTTGCGGATGGCCGCGATGGCCGCTTCTTTCACCTTGGGATGGTTGGTAAGGCCGAGGTAACTGTTGGACCCGAACATCAGAACTTTCTTGCCGTCAATGAGGACTTCGGCCGCCTGGTCGGATTCGATGGGCCGGAAATAGGGGTAGAGATTCAGGGAGCGGACGACCTGGGGGTCGTTATAATCCGCCACTTTTTGAATGAGCGGCGGCAGCAATTTATTCGTTGTCATGTACGGAACTCTCCTTGGGGAATCGAGGCACCGGCGAAAATAATCTTATAAAATAGTTGAAAATAGGGTTTCAGAGCAACCTCCTCCATCCTCGGGACTTACTGCGGCGGTACTCCTCGAACAGATGGAAGCCCAGAAAAACCTGGAGCGAGGTCGCTTCCGCCTCGGCCTCGGCCCGCGTCCGCAGGCAAAGCGAGATGATTTCGTTCTCCTCCGCGCTGCCGTGCACGCCGTCGCACAAAGTTTGCCAGGCGGCATCGCCGACCTCCCGTATGCAGCCGAAGTAGTAGATCCCCTCGTCGCTGGCGCCGGCCGAACTGAACAGCTTTTTCCCGCGGAGCGGGAAAAGTTCCGCGTCGGTCACCGATTGGCCCGTCTCTTCGGCAAGTTCGCGGAGCGCGACTTTGCGGGGCTCGCCGACGGCGTTGTCGAGCATGCCGGCCGGGAATTCGAGGCTTAAGGCTCCGTTGCCGATCCGGTACTGGCGGACCATCAGGAACTTCTCTTCACCCGTGTCCCGGTTGCGGATGAGGGGGACGATGAGGCAGGCGTCTCCCCGGATAAAGAGGTAGCGGGGAAGCGCACGCCCGTCCGCCGAATGGCCCGAGACATCGAGCAGCGCAAAGAGCAGCTCCCCGTTTTTCTTGCGCAGCAGGGCGACCGGTTCGAGGCTTGCGATGGCCGAGCCTGCATCCGCGACAAGCTTCAGCCAGGCCAGGATCTTCGGTTCATTTTCCAGTGAAGGGTTCATGATATCGTTTCATTGATAGCGTTGCGTTCACCGTCTCGCCTCACCCCGGCCTGTCGGCCACCCCTCTTCACGAGTGGAGAGGGATAGGGGGTTATACCCTGAACATCAGATGGGATATTGCCAGTGCCGCGGTAATACCCACCGCATCGGCGATGAGCCCGACGGTGAGCGCATAACGCGACCGGCGGATCCCCACGCTGCCGAAGTAGACCGCCAGCACGTAGAAGGTGGTTTCGGTCGATCCCTGGAGCACCGAGACCAGGAACGAGGCGAAGCTGTCGGGCGCCCGGTTGATCACCTCGGTCATCGCGGCGAAGGATCCGGTGCCCGAGAGCGGACGGAGCAGCGCCACGGGCAGCGCCTCGATCGGAAAGCCTATCCGGGAGGTGATCGGGCTGAGGAGCCGGGCCAGGAGGTCGAGCGCGCCGCTCTCGCGGAACATGCCGATCGCCACGAAGATCGCGACCAGGAACGGGATGATGCGGATGGCGACCTGGAATCCCTCCTTGGCGCCCTCGGTCAGCGACTCGTAGACCTTGACCCCCCTGAAGTAGCCGAAGAGCAGGAAGAAGCCCATGAGGGTCGGCACGAGCCAGCCGGTCGCCCGGGTGAGGAGGTGAAAGGTGATGTGCGGCAGGTGGTGCGCGGCGACGTAGTGCCAGGGGATGGCCGCGAAGAAGGCGACGATGACCGCGATCGCGATAATCCTTCCGAAAGCACCCGGACGATGCACCTCCCCGGCACCCTCACCGTTGTCGTCGGTCGCCTTCTTCGCGGCCGGCGCTTCCTGCGGCAGGGGAGCGGGGTCGGGGCTTCTGCGGGCGAAAAATTTCGCGAGCGTGATGGCGCAGACGGTCGCGGTCGAGGTCGCGATGAAGGTCGGGATGAGGATCGCTCCGGGGCTCGACGCCCCGGCCGCCGCCCGCACCGCGATGACGCCGAGCGGCAGGAGAGAGACGTTCGAGGTGTTGATGGCGAGGAAGAGGCACATGGCGTTCGACGCCGTGCCCTTGCGCGGGTTCAGTTTGTCGAGCTCGCCCATGGCCTTTATCCCCATGGGTGTCGCCGCGTTGCCGAGTCCGAGCATATTCGCCGCGATGTTCATGATCATCGCCGACATGGCGGGGTGGTCTGCGGGTACGGTGGGGAAGAGCCAGGTCATGACCGGCCGGATCGCCCTGCTCACCAGCCGCATGAGCCCGGCGGTTTCCGCGACCTTCATGATTCCCAGCCAGAGCGCCATGGCGCCGACCAGGGTTATGGCCAGCATCACGGCGCTTTTCGCCGCATCGAAGGAGGCTTTGGTGAGGAGTTCCATCCTGCCGCCGTAGGCCGCGGTCAGGATGCTCAGGAGAATGAGGTAGAGCCAGATTACATTGATAGCGGACGGCTTCTTTGCCATGGGCATGAAACCGGTTTACAGCATGGCCTTCCGCAGCTCCCGCTTGAGCGCGTGCACCGAACGACGGATGGTCTTGAGCTTCTTGTAGTCCTTCTCAGGCTGGGCGAGCGCTTCGTCACGGTCCTTCTTCAGCTGTTTGATCGTTCCCTTGATCTTGGTCTTGTCGATGCCCTGGGCGACGTGATGGACCCGGCTGTCGATACCGAACGCCTTGCAGAGCCCGAGGAGCAGGTGCTCCTTGTTGAGCTGCGAGTAGCCGGCCACGGCCTCGTGTTTGGCGCCCTTGGCGATTTCGCGCAGCTGGGCGACGGTTTTCTTTTTAAGGTCCTGGTACGTGTACGCCATAGTGTCGAGCCTCCTGCCAATTGAGAATGGTGATGATTATTTTGGTACGATATTATATGCAAATGGGGACGAATAGATGCAAAATAGCTCTTTGAAGGGATTTATTCAAGGGATAACTATTAATGATAAGCGGACTTGGTGGGGGAACCGCCTTGCGGGTTACCCATTTTGCCCGAAAGGCAAAATGGACGGATTATTATTGCCTTAAATTGCACCAGCCCCTGGTCGGAGTCGTGCAAAGCCGCGTCTCGCCCTCTCGCACCCCCGGCCCCTCTCCACTCAGTGGAGAGGGGAGAGAATCGATGACAATGAAACGCCTGGCTCAGGGGCTAACATGGTGAGCCTCCTTTTATCAAAAGATATCCCCCTATCCTGATATTCCCCACATTGTTAATAGGTATATTTGTTACCGGCATACTTAAGCTCTCCCCGGACAGGACCACTCATTGAACAGCCGACTTAAATCCCCTCCGCTTTTGTGCGGTCTTTTCAAGGTACTGCCGGTTATCCTCCTGCTCTGCCTCACCCTCGTCGCCCAGTCATTCCCTCCCCGGCCGACCGGCCCGGTGGCGGACTATGCGGGCGTCATCGATCAGCAAACGCAGCAGAAGATAGCCACTTTGGCCCAGGCGCTCTGGGACCAGGCGCAGTTCGGCCTGGTGGTGGCGACCATTGATGCACTGGGAAATTCGACGATCGACGAGTACGCGCCGCAGCTCTACAAGGAGTGGGGAATCGGGCAAAAAGGGCACGACGAGGGAGCGCTGCTCCTGCTCTCGCTCAATCCGCGCCGGGTGCGGATTGAGGTCGGCTACGGCTCCGAGGGGTACCTGAACGATGCAAAGACCGGCCGGATACTGGACCAGTACGGTATTCCCTATTTTAAGAGCGGCGACTTCTCCACCGGCATGCTCGGCGTCTCCGGCGCCATCGCCGGGGTCGTGGCCCACGAGAAGGGCATCACGCTGACAAGCCCCGATGTCCAGGCGGCAACGGACCAGCCGCCGCCCCGTGTACTCTCGTGGCTGCAACTGATTCTCATCGCCGTCGTGCTGGGGCTTCTCCTTGGAACACGACCGGGCCGCGCCCTGCTCCTCCTGCTCATCATGTCGAGCCTCGCGGGCGGCGGGCGGGGAGGCCGGGGAGGCGGCGGGTTCGGCGGGGGTTTTGGCGGGGGAGGCTTTGGCGGCGGGTTCGGCGGCGGCGGCAGCGGCGGCGGCGGATCGTCGCGCGGATTCTGAATGTGCCGGTACCACTCAATGCAAGGGGTTCAACCATGAGTACCATAACCGATCCGATTGCGCTCGCCCGTTGTGCGGCGGCGGATTTCAAGGCTTGTTACGGCGACGACCTGCTCTCCGTGATCGTTTACGGGAGCGCGGCGGGCGGCCATTTCGACCCGAAGCGGTCGGACATCAACGTCCTCGTCGTCCTCTCGGCGATGACGCTTCCCCTGGTCGAGAGATCGCAGGCCCTCCAGGAGAAGTGGATGAAGAAGCGATTCTCCCGTCCCCTCTTCATGGACCGGGAGTACATCGACTCCTCCATCGACTCCTTCCCCATAGAGTTTCTTGCCATGAAGGAGAGCTATGCCGTCGTCATTGGCGAGGATGTTTTGAAGGGCCTCAAGGTCGACGGGCGGGACCTGCGGATCCAGGTCGAGCGCGAGCTCAAGGGGAAGTGGCTCCATCTCCTGCGGGAGTGGCCGGGAGCGAAGCGGAATCGGCACCTGCTCAGAAATGTCCTGCATGGTTCGATGCGGGATTTTTCCGCCATTTTCCAGGCGCTTCTGCATCTGAAGAATGAGCCCGTCCTCCCGGAGAGGAGATCGCTCTTCGCCCGGGTGACCCAAAGCTACGGCCTGGGGGATAATTCACTCCTGAAAACGATGGAAGCGGTGAAAAACGGCAGTAAAAAGGAGATGGTCGATATTTTTCCGGCCTACATGCAGGCAATCAAAACGCTGATAACGCAGGTCGATCAACTTTCAACGGAGGAACGGGCATGAAAACACTATGGAAGGTACTCATCGTCATCGCGGTGATCGTCGTCGCGGCGCTGCTCTGCGTCGGGCAGTACATCGGCTGGAAAAACCGGCTCGTGGAGCTCGACGAGAATACGAAGAGCGCCTGGGGGCAGGTGGAGAGCCAGTTGCAGCGGCGGCTCGATCTCATCCCGAACCTCGTCGAAACGGTCAAGGGATACGCCGCGCACGAGGACAAGGTCTTGAACGAGGTCACGCAGGCCAGGGCCTCGGTCGGCGGCGCCTCGACGCCGGCCGAGAAGATGGCCGCGAACAACCAGCTTTCCGGCGCACTGTCGCGCCTGCTCGTGGTGACCGAAAACTACCCCGACCTGAAGGCCAACCAGAACTTCCTGGCGCTCCAGGACGAGCTCGCGGGAACCGAAAACCGGATCTCGGTGGCCCGCCAGAGGTACAACGAGGCGGCGCAGGAGTTCAATGCGACGATGAGGAAAATCCCCTACAGTTTCGTGGCCGGCGGCTATAAGGAAGCGCCGTACTTCGAGGCGGCGGGGGAGGCGAAGGAAGCGCCGAAGGTAAAGTTTTAAGCGGTAAACATGCCGGTGGGGGAACCGATCCCGAAGCCTTTGGTGGGGGAACCGAGCTTGCCGCTTCTGGTGGGGGAACCAGTTCCTGGTTCCCCCTGGCCCCCGGCCGCGCGAAACGCGCGTCCCGGGGCACACCCCTTCCTGCGGAGGTGCGCGGCGATGTCTGCCTGCGGCAGACGCTCGCGCA
>CAZYYB010000069.1:0-17012 GCA_964651515.1 uncultured Fibrobacteraceae bacterium | reverse complement strand
TCCGGATGAAGGCGGCCAACTTCGACAAACGGCTCAAGCTGGTCAGGTTGCAGTAGCTGGCAGCTCAAACAGGGGACTATCGAACCTGTTTTTCTATATGCGCAGTCACTGTCGGATTCCTTGTGATGAGTGATACGTTTATCGCCTTATCATAAAGAGAGGTTAAGCAGGCAACTTACATTCTGTAATGAGTTGGAAAACACAAAATCCGGTAATGAAAAATAAAACGGTTGTAGCATATAACACCATGATAATAATAAAAATATGTAATAATATATAATAATGTCGGAAAAAAAACATAAAAAAATACGTTTTCCTTTTCTACCGGATTAATTATATTAAAGTCCGATGGATCAGGACACGAAAAGATGAAAATATCACCGCTTAAATATACCGATTACCGGAAATTTCTCAGCGATTACTTCAAGGAATCCGCTGTTACCTATCCGGTCGTCTGCAAGGCGACCGGCATTAAATCTCCCGGTCACCTGTCGCTTATCCTGAGTGGGAAGGTGAATATTTCCGATCCGCAGGTCGATACCTTCGCCTGTTTTTGCAAACTGAAAAAACGGGAAACCGAATTCTTCCGCACCATGGTGTCATTCAATCAGGAAAAGAAGGCCGATTCAAAGATCGACTTGTTCGAGAAGCTGAGCTCGTTTCGAGGCTCCTCGATTTACCGGGTAGGGCCGCATCTTTATCGCTTCTACGATAAATGGTACCACTCGGTGATTCGGGCACTCCTTGAATTTATCGATATAAGGGACAATGCGGGGAGTCTCGGCAAAATGGTGGTTCCGCCGATCAAGCCTGAACAAGCCCAAAGTTCCGTTCGCCTCCTCCTGGAGCTGGGGCTCGTTTCAGCCGACCCGGGCGGATTTTTACGACCGACCCTGAAAAGCATCGATACCGGATCGACGGCGGGATCGGTCATGGTCAATCACTTCGTTCTCTCCATGCTCGATCGGGCTCATGAAGCGATGAACCGATTTCCCCGCAACGAGCGGGTTTTTTCCTGTGTTACCCTTGGAATAACGCAGGAGGGATATGATGAAATCCTCGCCGAACTGCGGGAGTTCAGGAGAAAAGCGGCGGAAATTGCCGGCAAACATCCCGCGGATCGGGTGGTGCAGCTGAATTTCCAGATGTTTCCCGTTTCAAAAAATGTCGAAAACGGGGAGGACTGCGATGCGTAATCGTTCAAAAAGTGCAGGCCTCGCCTACCGTCTTTTCAAGGGCGGATCGATAATAGGGGCGGCCCTGCTTGTCTGCATTCTCGCCCGATGCGCGGCGCGGGGACCGGATGCCGGTACCTCGTCCGGCGTCGAAGCAAAGGTGGCCGAAGGCGTCGTCATTCACGCAAACGGCATGGGAGCCGCAAACACCCGTGTCTGGCTCATCCCCGCCGCCTATAATCCCGTGCAGGAGGGGCCGCTTCCGGATTCCCTGAGCGTTCTTACCGACAGCGACGGCCGGTATGCATTACATACGAACAATCCGGGAACGTTCAATATCGTTGCCGTATGCGGTTGCGACCGGACGCGCATACTGATTTCGAATATTCAAATTGTCAATGACAGCGTCTTCGTTCCCACCTCCATTCTGCAGAAGCCCAGCGCGCTGGTCGTTTCGGTCCCGGAAAGTCTGGGCGCGGCTACCGGCTATGTGTATATCCCGGGCACCGGCATTTCAGCCGCCCTGACCGGGCATGACAGCACCGTGGTCATCGATACCGTGCCGCCGGGAGTGCTGCCTCAAATCAATTACGTAACGACCGGCCAGGTGTCGGCACAGGTACTGCGCTATAATGTGGAAGTTCCTCCCGCGTCGACGGTCATCGTGTACAATCCGGCGTGGAAATACTCCCGGAAACTCGCTCTGAATACATCGGCGACCGGGGCGGACGTTTCGGGCAACGTCCTGCATTTTCCCGTACTGGTACGATTGCAAAACGGTAATTTTGACTTTTCCGAGGCAATGAACGGCGGCGGCGACCTGCGATTCACTAAACCCGATAATGCCCCCCTGGCATACCAGGTCGAACAGTGGGATTCCGCGGGGGGGAGCGCGTCCGTATGGGTGAACGTCGATACGGTATTCGGCAATAACGCCGCGCAGTACATCGTGATGTATTGGGGAAATTCATCGGCGGCCGCGCTCTCCAGCGGCCCCCAGGTGTTCGATACCGCCGACGGGTTTGTCGGGGTGTGGCATTTAAATGAAGCGGGAAATGCCAAGGCCGTCGATGCGACCGGGAATCATTTCGACGGCACTCCGGAAAACCTGGCCGCAGCCGCCTCGGTTCCCGGGGTCATAGCGACAGGCCGTCAATTTAACGGTCAATCTTCCTATATCGTCATGCCGAACACCGCTTCCGGAAAGATGGATTTTCCGCAAAGCGGCACCTATTCGGTGTCCGCCTGGGTTTATGACGATTCACTGACCGGTCAATACCAGCTGATCGCCACCAAGGGGGATCTCCAGTACAACCTCGAAATTAAAAACACCAATGAGTGGGAATTTACGGAGTTCGAGAATCAGTCGGGATGGGATGAGTCCACCGCTCCGGGCATTGCCGGGGCATGGACCTATGTCGTGGGTGTCAGGCATGGCGCCTCCCAGTATCTCTATGTTAACGGCGCATGCGTCGACAATACCATTTATCTCAATTCGGTAACCTCGACCCGGGACACCGCCAATAATTTCATGATCGGCAAGAGGGATAATTTCAATTCATACTATTTCGGCGGCATCATCGATGAGGTCAGGGTTTTAAACGTCGATCCCGGTCCTTATTGGATAAAATTATGTTATATGAACCAGAAAGCGGTCGATCAGCTTGTTACCTGGGAATAGCATCGGGCAGGTACGATCGGTCTTCCCGGCGCCGTTCCGGGGAAAAACCACGTGCGGCGAACCATCCATAAACCTTACAGGAGGTCGGGTATGTTGAACAGGGGCATGTTTATGCGGTTACTGTCGGCCATCGTCTGCCTGGCGGCCATGGCTGCCATGGCGTATACGGTGCCGGCCAACGATCGGGTAAAGTACAATCTCGATGTCGGCTGGAGAGTTTACCAGGGGGCGGATACCACGGGAGTAACGGCGGTCGGCTTCAACGATTCCACCGCCGCGGGCTGGACGGTGCAGACCCTGCCCTATGCCTGGAATGGAACGCAGGCCTTTTCGAACGAGAGCAACGTATCGACCGGCGTCGCCTATTACCGGAGGCATTTCTACCTTCCTGCCGCCGATGCCGGCAAAAAAGTCTTCCTGGAGATTGAGGAGGCGAGGCAGGCGGCCCGAGTGTATGTCAACGGTACCTATGTGGGTATCCACGAAAACGGCGTGGTCGGATTCGGGATGGATATCAGCAGTTATGTTCATTTCGGCACAACGGTCAACGTCATTGCCGTGAGTGTCAATAACGCCGAAGGGTACGTCGAAACGGCGGGGAACAACATCGGAAGCTCCTATCAATGGGATGTCGGCTCCTATACCACGAATTTCGGCGGTATTACCCAGAACGCCTATCTGCATGTCGCCGATTCGCTGTACCAGACGCTGCCGCTGTTCTCAAATCTTTCGACCACGGGTGTGTATATTTACGGATCAAACTACAGCTATGGAGGGCTCAATGCGGCGGGCGGCCCGACGGGAAGCGCAACTATTACAGCACAGTCCGAACTGAAAAACGAATCGGGCACGGCGCAGAGCGTTGCCTATGTGGCCGATATCGTCGACATGAGCGGCAACCTGGTGCAGCGGCTCACCGGTGCCGCGAAGGTGGTGAATGCGCACACCATGGATACCCTTGTTGCATCAGGCACGGTAGCCGGCCTCAATTTCTGGGATCTGGGGTACGGGTATCTTTATAATGTCTACACCATGCTGGTCGTCAACGGCGACACCACCGATGTTGTAAAGACAAGGACGGGTTTCAGGGGGATGCAGTATACCAATGGTATAACCCAGATCAATGGCCGGATTATTCAGGTCAGAGGGTTTGCAATGCGGAGCCAGAACCCTTGGCCGGCCTACGGCGACGCCCATGCGCCGTGGCTGACCGATTTTCAGCATAATCTGATGGACTCCTGCGGGGCCAATACGATCCGGCCCATGCAGTGCGCCGCATTGAAGCAGGAGATCGAATCTGCCGACCGGTGCGGCATATCGTATGCCATGCCTGCGGGCGACGCCGAGGGCGATGTGACCGGCGGTCAATGGTACCAGCGGGCCGAGGCCATGCGGGATGCGATGGATTATTTCAAGAATAACCCCTCCGTGTTCTATTACGAATGCGGCAATACCGCCATCAGCGCGGCCCAGCAGGAGAGCATGGAAGACACCCTGACGCACTATGACCCTTATGGCGGACGGGTAGAGGGGTGCCGCGATTTAATTTACAATTCGTATATTCAGTATGCCGGTGAAATGATGTACATCGACAAAAGCCGTACCGTGCCGCGTTGGGAAATGGAATATTGCCGGGATGAGTCCAGCAGGGAATTCTGGGACCAGTGGTCTCCGCCATACCTCCATGCCAACGGGGCCAATACCACCGCAGGCGAGGCCTATGATGAAAACCAGGATCTTTACTGCCAGGAAGCCGCGGAACGCTGGTATGATTACTACAGTGAACGGCCGACAACCCCGACGTCTCTTCTCGGCCCCAACGCCAGAGCCAGCGCCGGCGGTTGCAAAATTGAGTTCGCCGACGGAACGACCTTTGCGCGCAGCTCCGAAAACTACCGGAAGAGCGGTATCGTCGACGGCATGCGGCTTCCCAAGGATCAATACGGCGCCTTCAGGGTAATGTGGGACGGGCAGATCGAGGTTAAAAACAAGGATGTCAAAATTGTTGGACACTGGACCTACCCGGCTGGCACCGTGAAACCCGTGTATGTGATTTCGAATTGCGCCCAGGTGAAGTTGTTCGTCAATGGCGTTTCGCAGGGGTATGGAACGCCGTTCGCTCATACCTGCTTCACCTGGCCCTCGGTGACCTGGGAACCGGGCAGCGATTCGGCACAGGGTTATGACAGCCTGGGGAATGCGATCGCAACGGCCCACGACTCCAGGACCACGGCGGGCGCCAAATCCGCGTTACGGCTGACGGCCCATACCAGTCCGATCGGGCTGCAGGCATCGGGAAACGATGTCGCTCTTGTCGATGTTGAAGTCATCGATGGCAATGGACATCGCGTGGATACTGCAACCAATATGATCGCTTTTACCCTTTCCGGTCCGGCAGTCTGGCGTGGAGGCATGGCCAGCGGCCTCGTCGGGTCGGGTAAAACCTTCACCAATAATTCCCCCACCAATTACATCATGGCGACAAGTTTGCCTGTGATGTGCGGGATCAACCGGGTTTCGGTCATGACCACGACCACGCCGGGAACCATCACGCTGACCGCGACGACAAGCGGACTCGGGGCGGCCACAATCACCCTTACCTCGATTCCCGCTGCAGTGATAAACGATACGGTCGGTGGTTTGACAACGGCTATGTTGTCCGACAGTCTGCCGTCCAGGCTGCAGGCGCTTCCGCCCCGCGTCTACGAGAATCCGGCCCCGGTGTATATCATGCCGACCTCTGGATCGGCCAGTTCGGGAACGTGGGCAAATGCCTGTGACGACAACGAAACGACCGACTGGTCGGGCACCTGGATCCAGTTTAACTTTCCCAGTCAATTGGTCAGTTCGGTGCATCTGAAGGAGTCTGGAACGAGCTTTAAAACAGCGACCTGTCCGATAGCCATAATTGTCGGCACCGATACGGTATTCAAGGGCGTCATGGGCGGCACGGACGATGGAACGACCGGAGCGTTCGATACGCTTACCGGAACCGAAGGTCCGCTCGGTTACTGGCACCACGACTTTACCCCGGTAACCGGGACCACGCTCAAAATCGCGGCAACCACCACTGCGGCGCCGAACGTGTCTGAAATTGAGATCTACGGCCCGGGTACCTTGGTCGACGGTATAAAACCGCAATCCAACCGGATCCTGAACAGCGTCATGCCGGCGATACGGCAGTACGCCGGCCGGATCGACCTGTCGATGCCGGGGGGCGCCTACCGGATCAGCCTGGTCGATCTTTCCGGAAGGGAAGTATTCAAGCAACACGGCATGGCAAGCCGCAATGCCGAGACGGTCTCCATCGCCACCGCGAAATTCGCGCACGGCACGTATCTGCTTAAGGTCGGCAGTACCGGGGAGACCATCCAGAAAAAAGTCGTCGTGTACTGAACCGGCGGATCGATGATGTGCCGGGCCCGGAGTGCCGGCACATCGCCGGCACTCCGGGCATCTTTACGGCAGGAACGGTGCCGGAATCGTCGGCAATGACTAAAAAAGTTAAAGGAGGAGTGCAATGAAGTGGTGTTCCCTTGGTACGCTCGCAGCGGGCGGAATGGTTATCGCATCCGTTTTCCCCGTCGGTGCCGATACGCTGTGGATTTTCGGCGGTGGACAGTCGCTGTATTCAACCGTTCAAATCAGCGATACGGAAAATATCGTACCGCCTTTCACGGACGGCGAGGACGATACCGGCATTAATTTCAATGACACGACGCTTGGACATTATTTCGATTTCGACTACCGGTTCAACAATAATCCGGTGTTGCCCGAATCGACCGCCGTTGCATTGTTTTGGAATACCGGAATAGACAGCGGTCTCTCATCGGGCAAGGGATGGGCCGGGTTCAAGGTGACCTGGGAACACCGCGGATTTTCCTGGAACCTGAGCGGCTATAATGCCCTGATGATCAAACATAAGAGTTCAATCCCGACTCATAAGGCCGACATATTCTTCGGCCTGTGCAATAATCCCTACGATTCCGCACTCATCGACAGTATCGGCACCATTGCCGCGGACACCGGCTGGACTACCACTACCATTCCCATCCCGCCGCCCGGTAATGTCTTCGACAGCACCGAGGGGTTCACGGAGGCGCAGGAGCGGCAGTATGTCAGTGAAATACGGTTTCTTATTCATAACGTTCCGGGATACACCGATTCGGTCAGCGCGCCGGGCAACTTCTTTCTCGATGAGATCGGGGTAACGCGGATAGCGCCGCTCGTCTCTCCGGTGAACAACGCCCATCAGCAGCCCCTGCAACTGACCCTGTCCTGGGGCAGCGCCCCGGGAGCCGTCTCCTACGGCGTGCAGGTTTCCGAAGCTTCGAATTTCAGCAGCACCGTAGTCAGCCTTACCGGCCTGACCGCGACCTCGGCAACGGTTACCGGCCTGGCGGACAATGAAACGTATTACTGGCGGACAAATGTGACCGACAGCACCAGTACGAATGCCTGGACCGCTGCATGGGAATTCGGTACCGTTACGACGGCCTCCACGAGCAAAAATTGCGGTTGCGGCAGCGGCACCGGTCTGGCCCTGCTCCCACCGCTCTGGCTGAAGGCGATGTCGCGCAGGAGACGGAAAAAGAGGGCATAGTACCGGAACCGTATTCTGTTTTATGAAATGATCTTTTTTCAAGGAGAATGGGTATGCGATGGAGTTTTATTGCGGCAGTTGCGCTTTGTTCTACCGGCGGCTTTGCCTCTGAAATAGTCAGCAAGAGCAGTACGTCGTTTTACTTTCCCATGACCGTCACCGCGGTCCGGCCGACTCCGGCCGCGGCGAAAGGCGCCTTCTTCGTTTCCCGCTCCTTAGGTGCCGGAAACAAGGGTGTCGAACTTTCATGGAAGCTGCCCGCCGGGGTGCGCAGCGGGAGCATTGCACTGTTCAGTGTCGGCGGGGTTTGCATAAAAACCTTTCCGGTGACCACGCCGACGGGGCACATCCTGTGGAATAATTCCGGCTCGGGCCGGGTTGCTCGCGGCGTGTATTTTGCAAATTTTACCTGCAGCGGCGTTAAGAAGAACCTGAAAATCATCATTTTCTAACGGAGCTTTACCATAATGAAAAAGGTTTATTGCATACTGTCGACACTGGCATCCGTTGCAGTGCTTTATGCCCAGACGGCAACCATCCCGGGGGCGACCATCATCGATACGGTGACCGTCCCGGTTAAAATCATGAGTTTGTTGAGCATCACCCCGGTGGATACCGATACGCTCTATACTTATTACGGCAAGGTCAATTATCATCTGCAAATCGGCGCCAGGGATTCCTTGAATGTCGGCCTGAAGTTCGCCCCGGTCGGCGGCGGGGATACCGTGGTGCCCTACCAGGTAAGCGGCGACGGCGGTACCAGAAGTCCGGTCAACGGCATCAACGGAATGAACTCGATTTATTTCCAGTGCAGCATGAATCACGCTCCCCTCGGCGCGTATACCGCCATAGTGACCATAGCCGCCGATACCAGCCGGTTGGAAAAAACAACCGACAGTCTCGTCGGGCTCATGACCAATTTTTCATCCCAGGCCGCCATCCAGGAGATGGATATCCAGTTGCATGGGAGCGGTTCCCGGTCCTCCGCCGACGACCCGGCGCTGTCCATTCCGGGGTATTACATGACCAACGGTCCGCAGGGGATATGCGTGGGAGCGAGCGGATTTGCATCCACGTTTCCCTCCGGCGCGGCCCAGACCTGCACCTTCGATACCGCACTCATCGACAGCCTCGGCGTCGCGCTCGGCGAGGAAGCCTATGCAAAGGGCAAATATATCCTCGAAGCGCCCATGATCAATATGGTACGGGATCCGCGGGGCGGGCGCGACTGGGAGACCTACGGCGAGGATCCCTATCTGGCGGCACTGCTGGCCACGGCCTATTGCAAGGGTATCCAGAGCGTCCATTGCATTGCCATGCCTAAACACTGGATCTGCAACGATGTCGAGACGAACCGCCAGTATTACTCGTCCCGGATCAGCGAAAGAACCTTGCGGGAAATTTATGCGATGCCGTTCGAATATATGGTTAAAGACGCCCAGGTATGGTCGATCATGAGCGCCTACAACCAGGTTAACGGAACGTATTGCTGCCAGGATGCGCACGGCTTGAACGGCATTGTCAAGAACGACTGGGGTTTCAGGGGGTACATCTGTTCGGACTGGAATTCGATGGAGGAAAATGCCGTCACCACCGATTCGGCGGCCAATGGCGGCCAGGATGTCGAGATGCCCAATGCCGTCTATTTCGGCACCCCGCTTGTCACTGCGGTAACGCTCGGCCAGGTTTCGCCGGCGCGGTACACCGACATGGTACGACGAATTGTAAGGGCCAAGGTGTGGGCCGGGGTCATCGGCAAACTCGGGAACACGGTTGCGCAGTATTCGAGCGACCTGGAGACCGCGGCCCACCAGCAGCTCGCACTGCAGGTAGCGCAGAAATCCATCGTGCTGGTTCAAAATAACAAGTTCGGCGCCGATTCGACGCCGGTACTTCCCCTGAATACCGGCGAGACCATCGCGATCCTCGGACCCTATGGAAATTACCGGCTCGATGCCGGCGCAAGCGGCGCCACCTGTCCCTACTATGTGATCTCGCCGGACAGCGGGCTGCGCGCCGCCGTACCTGCCGGGAAACTCCTCGACTCCACAAAATGGCAAAGTGCGGATGTGGTGATCGTCATGCTCGGCGTGTCCGGGGAAGGGGAGGGGAGCGATCGGTCGACGACGACGATTGAACCGCCCGCGGGCCAGGCGGCGCTGGTAAATACGATTCTTGCGGCAGGCAAGAAATGCGTCGTGGTGCTCACCGGCGGCAGTGCCGCGACGGCGGAAGCGTGGGCGAACGCGCCCGCCATCGTCGTTGCCTGGTATCCGGGTGAAGAGCAGGGCCATGCACTTGCCCAGATTCTGTACGGACAGGTAAACCCGTCCGGTCGGCTGTCGGCCACCTGGCCGCTTTCGGCCGGTCAGCTTCCGACATCGCTGCCGGTAAGTAACATCATCAACTATGAGCGGGCCGATACCGGCCGCGGGTACCGGTACGACGATCGGAACAATCTCACCCCACTCTATCCTTTCGGGCATGGCCTGAGCTATACCACCTTCCAGTACAGCAACATCCAGTGTCCGGCAACGGCCTATGCGGGAGAGGATGTCTACGTAACGGCCACTATCCAGAATACCGGGTTGGTTGCCGGCGACGAGGTCGCCGAGCTGTATATCAGCGAAATGGCCCCGCCGCTGCCTCGTCCTGTCAAAGAGCTGCGCGGCTTTGCGCGGGTGAGCCTTGCGCCGCAGCAGACGCAAACCGTTGGGTTCCTCCTGCATGGCCGGGACTTCGCCTATTTCGATACGACCGCGGCCGCCGTCACGCCGTATACTCCGTACGGCCAGTTCCTGGTACAGCCCGACCAATACACCATAGCCATCGGGCCGACGTCGGCAAAACTGCCGCTCAAGGCGACGCTGACGCTCCAGTCGCCGTGGCCGACGAACATCGGAACACCGGTGAAGTAAAGAAATTGTGCCGATGGCTCGGGCAGGACAGGGTACCGTGTCCTGCCTGAGCCATCGGCTACCTACACCAGACAGAAGAGGAGTGCCATGCACTTTAAAAGCCGACTGATCCTGTTTATTGCGTTGTTGATTAATGCCGCCGTTTTTATCGGTGGTTGCAGTAAATCCAACCCGGTAACTTCCACGCCTCCGGCCGTTACGGAGCTGCAAGGCACCTATGCCGGTTCGCTTGCCGGAGCGACGTACATCGACGATACCTCCTATATATTTACGTTTGCTACCGACACGGTAACCCTGCGGGATGCCGTCGGGCAGGACACGACGGTACGGTACAACGGCATTTTTTCGCTCGATACCGCCGTGGCGCCCGATCGGATAACCATCCATATTACGAAAAGTACGGTATACAAGGCGGGATCGATCGATTCCGCAATTTTCAGTTTTTCAGGAAATGTTCTGAAAATATCGGCAAATGCTCCCGGTACTTCGCAACCGTCGGCATTGGACGGAACAAGTCCGTATTATAGTTTGATCCAGTAAGCGATCGCGCATGTCGTTGAAAGTCTCCATTTGCCGACACCGATAGAAAGGATGCATGACAAGCATGAGAGCACCATATTTTTTTGCAGGAGCCCTGTTGTTTCTTGCCGGATGCTGTTTTGCCGATACGACGACGCCGTCGATTCTTGGAATGCAGATAAAACAGTACGGATGGGTTGCGTTTGACGAGGGAGAGATCGTCCAGGGTACCAACGATGCACTGCATTCTTCCGAGGGGGCGGCCGGGGCGCCCCTCGGAAAAATCTGGATGGATGACCTGCTGTTCAAGTATAAGGACGATTTCCTCGTAACGCCGCGGATGCGGATCGCATTGTCGATCCAGAGCCAGGTCAACTTCACCTATCCGTACGATCAGTCGGGTGTTGGGCAATACACGAAGCAGCCGCAGATCACCTTTACTCCGGACCGTGCCGAGGCGATGTATACGATCGGCGACTATAATAAGCCGACCTTGCAGTTCGGATTCGGCTATTTTCCGTTCAAGACCGATCCGGATGCCAAAAACCTGGGCGATTATCTTTTCCGGACCGGAACCTATCCCGTTTACGTGGTCAATACCTTCGACTGGGCCTATGCCAGGCTTCTGGGGGGGCGGGTAACCAGCAATCTCTCTGCCGACCTTTTCAATGCGATCCCCGTCGACATCCACCAGGACCTGCTCCTCACCAGCAATACCATGATGCCGCCGCTCGGCGACGGCACCCTTTCGTATCTTTTCGGCTTTTCGTTCAACAAAATCCTGGAAATCGGGGGAGGGGTCAGCCTCGCCTCGCTGCTCCCACTTGACACGCAGCTTACCACGCCGACGACCAACAATTCCTCGGAATATAAAATCAAATCAATCTCTAAGAACGTCTATGCAGGGGATACCGTTCTGGATACCGCTTTTTACTATTACACCTTTGCCGCCGTAAAGCCCATGCTCAGGCTTGCCTTCGATCCCAAACCGCTTATCCCCGGTGGTTTGATCCCCGGCAATCTTTTCGGCAAGGACGATTTCAGGATTTACGGCGAGGTATGCGTCACCGGGTGGGAGGATTACCCCGCTTCGATTTCCTCTCCGGAATATACCTATGCAAACAGAAACGACCGAACGCTCATTATGGGCGGCTTTGACGTTCCGACCTGCAAGCTGCTAGACGTCATGTCCGTAGAGGTCGAACATTATCCCAACCGGTATCCCAATGACAATGCATATGTAATGGGGCAGAGCGGCGAAAACTCGCTGCCCGTGCCGCTCCCCGTTCTTCTTCCGAACGCTTCCAACCTTCCGGGGGGAAAGGTATATCCCTGGTTCTGGTCGTTCTATGCGAAAAAGACCTTCCTGGACCGGTTTTCCCTTATTGCACAGCTCGCCCGCGATCACATGCGGCCGTTTAATAACAATCCGCTATACGCCTATACGGGCGATGTCTTTGAACAGAAGGGCGACTGGTGGTGGAATGTGCGCCTGCGGGCGGATTTTTAAACAGTGGATTACTATAATCCGTAAAACGACTTTCGAGGGGTACTTTTTCGGTGCTTCAACACCGACGCCTTCGAAGGATCGAACCATAAAATGTTCGAGGGTTGGAAATAGACGCTTTTTGCCTCTCCAACTCTCGAACCCTCCCCGCCCGATTATTCCGGGATGACCTCCACCTGATTTGAGACCGTCATCATCATATCCATGACCGATAGCCGGTCGATTTCCGCATGCAGTTGCAGGGGATCGTAGAGCGGCGGACGGACAATGGTGCAGACCACGACCCGATTTCCTCCATCCGGATAGGTTATAGCGGCGGACAGCGTCGGGACGCCGTTACGAATATTATTGAGCGCCACCTCCGCACGGATCATGCCGGGGGTAATGGCGTCATGCAAAATCGATATAATATGGGGGTGGTCGCTTCTCAGAAAATCGAGCAGATATACCCATCGACTGCCCGGCAGCGGTGTCCGTTTAGTATTTTGATACATGATGCCTCCACGACGGGGGGAAGGCAGGTCCCTGCAAAGTTGCGGAAAGAACCTTTGCCCCTCCGGTTTTAAGCGGCTTGTTGAGGGTGGGCGAGGTGGAGAGATTTGCGGTGATGACCCTGCTCCTCTCCACGACGACTCCTCGATAATATACTATAACAACTGAACCTGGGCAAGTTGATAATTAAATGGTTGACTACGATCCCGAAAAATGGATTTCGCTGGCCGAGGCTGCCCGGAAGCGGGGAGTCAAGAAACAGACCATGTCGTTTCTCGCTAAAAAAGGGGTATTTGAAACGCTTCGCATCGGGAATAATGTCTTCGTTACCCGTGAGGAGGTAGCGAATTATGAGCCCGAGCGGGGAGGGCGACCGAGAAAGACCAGGTCGAAAAAGGGCGGGTAAAAACGGTTGTTACCTTATCCAGGAGCACGGGAAATGAATTATTATAATCGAATTGCAGGACTACTGCTGCTCTGGAGTTGCCTCCTCATCGGGACGACCGGCGGTTTTGCCGCATCGCAAACCATGACCAGCGCGGCTTCCGGCATTACGGTCGGCATCGATTCCACCAGCGGATCCTATACGGTGGCCGTCGCCAGCCCGGCATGGAACTTTTCGGGATCTCTTGCCCAGGCGCTGACCGGCGTAACCCAGTCGACGGGGTCCGATTCCGTGGGCAGTTATACCGTTCTGCGGTTCGGCTACCAGCAGAACGTCGCCATGCAGGGAAGCATCCGCCTGTATCAGAATGTTCCGGCGGTTGTATTCGGCGTGACCTGTCTTTCCGCAACGACCTCACTGGGAACCAAATTTCCCTCATGTTCCTACCCGTCCGGTCTCTACGTGCAGGGGTATATGGGGCTCTGGGGGACCTATCAGTTTAGTCTGGCAACTATCGATACGACCAGCCCGGCGGTATTTTTCGATGCCGACGCCAATGCGTTCCTGATCTCCCCGGCATCGGGTTTCATGGATGCGCGCATGACCTATTCGGCCACGGCTATCACCAGCGGCATGCAGCCCTGGGCGACCAATTTTCCGGCGAATTACACCTATTCCACCATTCTGGTCATCGGCCACGGCATCAATGCGGTGTTCGACGCCTGGGGCAACGCGCTTACCGCGCTGAATGGCAAAATCAGGCCGGCGAACGATGCCGACCCGATGCTGAATAAGTGCGGTTACTGGACCGATAACAAATCGACTTACTATTACTACCCCACCACTGCATCCCAGTATGACACCACGCTTATTACGGTAAAACACGGGTTCGACACCTCGCACGTCACGCTTGGCTACATGCAGCTCGACAGCTGGTGGTATCCGAAGAGTTCGACCCAGCAATGGACAAAGGTTGCCACCGCATTTGCCAACGGCTGCTGGGTTTTCCGTGCCGACACCGCGCTTTTCCCGAACGGGCTCGCGAGTTTCCAGCAGAGCCTCGGTCTTGCACTTGTTACCCACAGCCGGTGGTTCGCTCCGGCTTCGCCCTATGTGACGGCATATAAATCCTCGTATACCGCGAATTGGGGCGCCATGATCGATACCGCGTTCTGGGACGGCCAGATCGCGAGCTACCTGCAGCAGTCCGGTGTCGCCGTCTATGAGCAGGACTGGCTCGATACCTTTGCCATGCCTGCGTACCAGCTCGGCCTCGGGGACTCCTTTTTGGGCAACATGTCGCGTGCCATGCAGCGGCACGGCGTCGATATCCAGTACTGCATGGTCCTTCCCAAACACTACCTGCAGGCTGCCAAATATTCAAATGTCACGAGCATGCGGATTTCGCAGGACGGGTTCGACCTCACCAAACGCGACCAGATATGTTACCTGTCCCGCCTTACCCGTTCCGTCGGCGCCTATCCGTGGACCGATGTGTTCCCTTCAAGCGACGAGCAGCGCACGCTCATTGCCGTGTTAACGGCCGGGGTCGTCGGTTTTTCGGATACTATCGGCAAACAAACCATGCAGAACGTCTTGCTTGCCGTGCGGCGGGACGGCGTCATTGTCAAGCCCGATGTTCCCCTGACCCCGACCGATGAAACGTATATGGCCCAGGCCGCGAGCGGCGGCAATTCGTCCACCGCCCCCATGGCAGGCGTAACGTATTCCGATTTCGGCGGAGCGCGGATACTCTACCTGTTCGCCTATTACCGGAGCGGTACCAAGCCGTTCAGCGTCACGCCGGCAAAATACGGCGATTCGGGAGTGAGCGTCTATGTTTATAATTTCGTTGCGGGAACGGGAAAGGCCGTCGCCAGCGGCGCACCGTATGCCGACAGCGTCGCCAACTGGAACTACTACATCGTGGCACCGATCGGGCCTTCGGGCATCGCCTTTCTCGGGGACCAGGGTAAATTCGTCACCTGCGGAAAGAAACGGATCGTTTCGCTCTCGGAGCAGGCGAACCAGGTTTCGACCGTGGTCGCCATCGAGCCGGTAACCACCTCGGTTACCCTGTTCGGGTATGCGCCGACGCAGCCGACGGCCGTCGCCGGGGCAAATGGCCGCCTTGGAACCCTGGCCTACAGTTCGACGACAAAGCTGTGGAGCGTTGCGGTCAGCCCGGTCAACACTTCCCGGACCGATACCGTGCAGATCCCGGTCGCCATCGGCTACAATCCGGTCGCGGTCAGGGAATCGCATCCGGGACTCTCCGCCGCCCGTCCCTCCGTAAGGCCGGCGGGAAGAAAAATTACGGTCGCCATGCAAACGCCCTGCGATTTTACGGTGCAGGTGTTCGATCTTTCCGGACGGGAGGTCGATCGGGCGGATGTTCACAACCAGCGGTTCGTGACGTTGTCGAAAGGTTTGAATAATCCCGGGACGTTTCTTGTAAAAATCCGTTCCGGAACCATGCAGGTGACCGATAAAATAGTGCTGCCTCTTTCGCCGTGAGTTACCTGGTGCAATGAACATGCAGCCATCACCGAATCGATCCGGGTTCGGGCATGCCTGAACGATCAGTCGTAACGGCCGAGTCGTCCCGGCCGCCTATGCGGCGGATCTTTTTTTGCATCGTCATTGCAGCGGCAACGGCGGTCGCTTTTCTGCCGGCGCTCGATAATGACTTTACAAATTGGGATGACAATGTTTATGTAACGAATAATCCCTCCATTCAGGGCTTCTCCATTCCGCATATCGCCCGACAGTTCTCATCCAGCATCGGGTATTACCATCCGCTCACCATGCTGACTTTCATGACGGATTACCGTTTCTTCGGGCTCAATCCCCGCGGTTATCACCTGACCGGCGTTCTGTTCCATGGTATAAATGCCCTGCTTGTTTTTGCACTTATCTTCGGCCTCTCGGGCAATGCTCTCGTCGCATTCATTGCGGCACTGTTTTTTGCGGTGCACCCGCTCAGGGTGGAATCGGTCGCCTGGATCGCGGAGAGGAAGGATGTCGTATCATCGTTTTTCTACCTGGCATCCCTCTTGTCATATCTGGGATTCCGTAGAAGGCGGGAACGAAAATATTTTTTTGCATGCATGCTGCTGTTTCTCTGCTCATTGCTCTCGAAGCCGATGGCGGTAACCTTGCCGGTGGTTCTTCTCCTTATCGATTATCTGGTCAACGGTACGATCACGGTAAGGCTTATCGTCGAAAAAGGAGTGTTTTTTGCGATCGCCGTTTCTTTTTCGATCTTAACCTATTTCACGCAGATGCATTACGGTGCGGTAACCGAAAATATTCCGATCCTCCAGCGCCTCTTCATTCCTGCCTTCGGGATCCTTTTTTATCTCTGCAAAACGATTGCTCCCCTGCATCTTTCCGCGTATTATACGTCAGGCTGCATTTATTTTCCCCGGATAGCGGCCGTCATCTACCCTGTTCTGGCGATCGGCCTCGCGGCCGCGGCATTCCGGATCGCCCGGTACTCGAGAACCGCAATTTTCTGCCTGCTCTTCTTTATCGTAACGCTCCTGCCGGTGCTGCAAATTATACAGATCGGCGGTTTTATCGTCGCGGATCGATATACCTACATCCCGACGATCGGGCTTTGTTATTTCGCCGCCTGGGCCATTGTGCGCTTCATAGAGAATCCGCGAGCCGGTCGTCCCGGTAAATACGCGATGGTGACGATGGTCGGTTTCGGGGTGATCGTTTTTA
>CAZYYB010000068.1:0-17343 GCA_964651515.1 uncultured Fibrobacteraceae bacterium | reverse complement strand
CGAATGAGCGGATCGTGCGCCTCGACCGCGATCTGTCGGTCGCCGCCGAAAGGGCGAAGGCCCTGGGTGAAACCGCCGTCGGCGTGGAACGGGACGTGCAGATCATCGATTCCCAGATCCAGGAGAACAGCGCCCTGCGCACGAAGCTGGAAACGTGCATCGTCGAGCGGGAGAGCGACCACCAGCGGTGCGCCGAACGGATGCAATCGATGAAAGCCGAAATCGAGGCGTTCGACGGCCGGCTCCGAACCCGCCGTGATGAAACCGATGCGCTCGCCCGCAACCAGATCGAACTCATCAACCTGATCGGGGATGCGAAGGAGTCGGCCAGCACCTGCAAGTCGACGCTCGCGGCCGGGCTTGCCCAGCAGGAGCGCAACCGCCGGGAACTCCACACGCTCAATGAACGCGAAGAGGAGTGCCGCGAGGCGGTGGAGAGCTGCCAGAAGAAGCTTGCGGCGGCCGATGAGGAGAACCGCATCCTGGTGCAGTCGCGGCAGGCGCTGGTCGCGCGTATCGACAAAGAGGATGAGCGGTACCAGGTGCTCATCGAGCGGGAGAAACGGCTCGAAGCACAGGAAGCCGCCTCACAGTCCCAGCTGCGCTTCCTCGAAGGGCTCGACGCCTCGCTCGAAGGGTACGAAAGCGGCATCAAGGCGCTTCTCAAGACCATGCCCGATGGCCTCCGCGGCTGCATCGCCGATCTCATCCGCGTTACCGACGAGGAGAGCGTCGCGATCATCGAAAAGACCCTCGGGGCGGCGGTGCAGACCGCCGTGTTCGATTCCGAGCAAAACCTCCGCGGCGCCATGCTGCGTTTGCAGGGGGAAAAGTCGGGCTCGGCCCGCATGGTTGCGCTCGACCGGATCGCCCATCATGCGGCACCGGCGGCGTCCGGGGCGTCCGGAACGTCCATGCGAAAGATGGTGACGACCTCCGCGGGCTGCGAAGCGCTGGCCGGTTATCTCTTCTCCGGGGTCATGGTGGCCGAGAACGGCGAACAGGCGCTCGATTACTCCCGCAACCACGATGCCTCACACCTGTTCGTCGGCCGCGATGGGGTCATCTGCAAGGGCGACGGCACGGTCATCGCCGGCCAGTCGAAAAAGGAGCAGCCCGGTCTGCTGGCGCGGAAAATCGAGAAGGAGAAGCTTACCGCGTTTCTCGAACGGTGCGCAAAGGAGTATGCCGCCACGATCCAGGAGAAGGAGATCTGCATCATCAACCGCGACGAGGCGAAGAAGGCGCTGGTCGAGGTGGACGAACGCCTTAACAAAGGACAGCGCTTCTCGCAGGAGCAGCAGGCCTCCATCCGCCACTTCGACAGCGAACTCGAAACGATCGGCGAGAAGGTCAATGCCCTGCTTGCCGAGGCGGGCGATCTCGATGCGAAGATAGCCGGGGCCGAAGCGGATATTGCGGCCCGCGAGGCCGGGGTTGCCGCGCAGCAGGGGAGACTCGAAGAGCTCGAAGGTCGCCTCGAAGAGACCCGGCAGACCGGTCGCGCCATGGAAGACGAGCGTCGCACGCTCGCCGACCGGCTCAAGAACCATGAGCTCGAGGTGCAGGGACTCCGCAACCGGCTGGCGCAGGACCGGCAGGACGTCGATCGGTTGGCGAAAGAAAACGCCCGGGCGTTCGAGCGGAAGCAGCAGAAGCAGGCTGAAAAGCAGCGCGCCGAGGCCGAGGCGGTCGCGCTCTCCGGCAAGGCGGATGCCTGCCGGCAGGAACAGGCCGCCCTCATCGGGCAGCGCACCTCGCTCGAAGCGGTCCGGGACGGCGTCCGGGAGGAGTACAGCGGCCGCCTCATCGAAATCGATGAACTCCGGAAGGAGACTAAGATCGAGCAATCGAACTTCGAGGAGCTCAGCAACCGTATCCATGCCACCGAGATTGAACAGACCCGCGACGAGCAGGAGCAGCGCCGCATCCGCGAGCGCATCTGGGAGGCCTACGAAATCGATCTCAGCGCCCCGGCCGAAGAACTCCCGGTCATCGCCGAGGACGAAGCCGAGGTGCTCTCCCAGATCGATATGCTGCGCGAACGGCTGCGCCGGGTCGGCGAGGTCAACATGGCCGCCTTCGAAGATTACGAAACCGAAAGCAAACGGCTGAGCGAGCTCACCGCCCAGCGCGACGACCTGCAGAAGGCGGTCGACGATCTCGAACACGCCATCAAGAAGCTCGACAAGGAGGCTCGCTCCCAGTTTCTCGCGACCTTCGAACTCGTGCAGAAGCACTTTACCGACATGTTCACCTCGCTCTTCGAGGGCGGGGAGGCGAATGTCAGCCTCGAAGAGAACGTCGACCCGCTCGAAGCGGCGATCCATATCAACGTGCGACCGGCCGGGAAGAAGATGCGCGGCGTGCAGATGCTCTCGGCGGGTGAACGGGCGCTCACGGCCATCTCGCTGCTCTTTGCGCTCTACCTGGTCAAGCCTTCCGCCTACTGTATCCTCGACGAGCTCGATGCACCGCTCGACGAAGCCAACACCGTGCGGTTCATCAATGTCGTGCGGAAATTCGCCGCCAACACGCAGTTCATCGTGATCACCCACAACAAGCGGACCATGGAGGCCAGCGACATGCTCTACGGCGTGACGCAGCGCGAATCGGGCGTCTCGACCATCGTCTCGGTCAAGTTCGACGACGCGCAGCTGCGGGCGGCCTGAGGCGCGGACCGATCGGTTCGCCGCTTCTGGCATGACAATTGCCTTCTTTATCCGCAGATGCGATCCGGGGCGGTCACCGGAGAGGGAAGGGGGGCACCATGTCGGTCATCACGCTCGTCGTAACGCTCATCATCGTCGGGTTCGTACTGTGGCTTATCAATAAGTACATTCCCATGGACGGGAAAATCAAGTCGATCCTGAATGTGGTGGTGGTTATTATCGTGATACTCTGGCTTCTGAGCGCGTTCGGGGTGATAGGGCCGGTTTCGAGCCTTCACCTGCGCCGATGAGGGGTGGAAATTGCGGGTGTGGGAACCACCTTGCGGTGGTTCCCCATTTTGCCCAAAATAGACGGATTATTCAGATTTTAAATTGCACCAGCCGCGCGGTGTGGTAGAGACGTAGCGCGCTACGTCTCTACAAAGGCGGTGTTCCAACCCGAGTATTGACACCGGTTAAATAATCGCCAATTTATTTCAGGGTAACGCTACTTCCCGCATGTACTCCTCCGTCCGCTGCACGATCTTCAGGTTCAAGGCCGCCAGCGCCTCTTTCCTGACGCTCGCCGGGATGAGTTCGCGGAAGGTGTCGAGCGCGAGCGCTTTCGTCGCCAGGATATAGGCGGTGAGCATGGCGCTGTTCGTGCCGGCGATGAAGCCTTCCTCTTTTGCAATGTCGGAGACCGGAACGTAGAGCGCCCGCACGTCGGCTCGGCGTACCTTTCGTGCGACGATCGAGGAGTTGACGATGATCAGCCCGCCCGGCTGCACCGTATCTTCGAACGCATCGAGGGACGGGGCGTTGAGGGCCAGGAGGACGTTCGGCCGGTCGACGGCAGGCGAGCCGATTTCGGCGGCCGAAAGGATGATGCTCGTGTTGGCCGTGCCGCCGCGCATCTCGGCGCCGTAGGAGGGGAGCCAGGTGGCGTTTCGCCCTTCGGCCACCGCGCACTTGGCCAGCATGCTGCCGGCGGAGAGTACCCCCTGGCCGCCGAAGCCGCCGATCTTGATAAACTGGTCGGGAAACGACCCGGTGCTTTTCGGCCGGGAGGGGAGCGCCGATCCCCGGCCAAGAAGCGCCGCCAGGGCGTCGTCGTCGAGCCACGGGTGACATGCCGCAAAGGAGGGGAGCGGTTGGGCACCTTCGGATGCATCGCGGAAAATTTTCACCGGAAAGATCGGCTCCATGTTGTGCGCCACCCACGCGCGCGACTCGGCCGGGTCCATTTTCCAGTTGACCGGGCAGGGAGAGAGAATTTCGACGAAGGAGAAGCCCTTCTTATCGACCTGGTTCGCCATGGCCTTTTTGATGGCGCGGCCCGCCTTCATGATGCCGCCGGGCGTGGCGAGCGAGACACGCTCGATGTAAATCGGCAGCCGCAGGCTGTCCATCACCTCGGCCATGCCGATCGGCGCCCCGTCGAAGCCGCTCCGGCCCAGGGGCGTGGTCGCCGTTTTCTGACCCGGGAGCGTGGTGGGGGCCATCTGGCCGCCGGTCATGCCGTAAATCGCATTGTTGATGAAGAACACGGACAGGTTTTCGCCGCGGTTTGCTGCGTGGACGATCTCGGTGGTGCCGATGGCCGCGAGGTCGCCGTCGCCCTGGTAGCAGACGACGATCGCGTCTTCGAGGGTGCGGCGCAGCCCGGTCGCCACGGCGGGGGAGCGGCCGTGCGAGCACTGGACGTTGCCCGTATCGAAGTAATAGTAAAGAAACACGCTGCACCCGACCGGCGAGAGCATGACGGTCCGGTCCTGCACGCCGAGTTCGTCGATGGCGCGCGCGATGAGCTTGTGCACCGTACCGTGGCCGCAGCCGGGGCAGTAGGTCGTGACAAGGGGCAACGAATCCTTGCGGTCGAAGGACGGGTAGAACGCACGGGGTTTTTCGAATTTTATCATAGCTGCCCGCTTTTCATGTCGGCAATGACCTTATCGGCGATCATCGCGGCGGTGGGAACGATGCCGCCGTACCAGTTGTAGCGGAGCGTCGGCGCCTTCGCCTTGACGGCGAGCTCCACGTCTTCGGCCATCTGCCCGTTGTTGAGCTCGACGACGACGATCTTCGCGACCCGTGGCGCCAGCGCTTCGAGGCGCGCCTTCGGGAAGGGGAACAGGGTTTTTGGCCTGAAAAGACCGGCCTTGCAGCCTTCTTTCCGCAGCTGCCGGACCGCCGAGAGGGCGATACGGGCACTGATCCCGAACGCGACGAGCAGCACCTCCGCGTCGGCGGTTTCCGTCTCTTCGTAGTCGACCAGGTGCTCCTGGAATGCCCGGT
Organism: uncultured Fibrobacteraceae bacterium; assembly: GCA_964651515.1. GTDB lineage: Bacteria > Fibrobacterota > Chitinivibrionia > Chitinivibrionales > Chitinispirillaceae > BOG-1184. Next base: position 12,394 of record CAZYYB010000068.1, on the reverse strand, counting down.
ACTTCTCCTGAAGCCTGGCGTTGAGGTCCGAGAGCGTCTCGGGCGTGGCGTAGATCGACGTCACCAGGTTCTCCCTGCTTGCGCGGTCGCCGTACACCGCCCACTCCTTGCGTGCCCCGTGCCTGACTCCGGAGGGCAATTCGAGCGGCTCCATCATCTGGCTGATACAGGCGTCGGAGAGGATGATGACCGTGGTCCGCCAGGCGTCGGCGATTTCGAACGCGCGAAAGGCGCAATCGCAGAGCTCCTGGACCGAGTTCGGGGCCAGGACGATGTTGTGGTAGTTGCCGTGACCGCCGCCTTTGACAACGGCGTTATAGTCGCTCTGCTCGGGCCAGATGAACCCGAGTCCCGGCCCGGCGCGCTGGACATTCACGATGACGCTCGGCAGTTCCGCGCCCGCAAGGTAGGAGAGTCCCTCGGCCATGAGCGACAGCCCCGGACCCGAGGTGGCGGTCATGGTTCGCGCCCCTGCCGATGCGGCGCCGTACATCATGTTGACGACGCTGACTTCCGATTCGGCCTGAAGGAAGAACCGGCCCGAGGCGGGAAAAAGCGACGCCGCCGCATGGGCGATCTCGCTCGCCGGGGTGATGGGGTAGCCGAAGAAGTGGGTCGCCCCGCCCAGGAGCGCGCCGTAAACGATCGCCTCGTTTCCCATGACGAATTGTTTAGCCATCGGCGACCGCCTTCTTCTCCTCGAACACCGTGATCGCTCCGGCCTCGGGGCACATATAGTAGCAGATGCCGCAGGCCGTGCAGGCGGTCGAATGGAACTCCGCGTACTGATAGCCCATCTTATTTATGGAGGTTCCCAGGACGATGCACTGCCTCGGACAGAATTGTACGCAGAGCCGGCACCCCTTGCACTGCTCGGGTTCAATAACGACGTGGTTCATTGCATGGTACCTGAACGGCAGTTGGAAGTAGTGTCGGCTGCCGATCGTCGCCGCGGTTGATCGGTGCCCGGAGAATATTTAAAATACGTCATTCGGGGGTTTGGGGTGGTAAAGGGGCACGATTGCCAGTTCTTTCCGTGGGGGAACCGCGCAAAGCCGCGTCTCCGACACACCCCCTCCCGCAACCCACTCCTTAATTGTGGCGCGATTATTGCTATATTAAACATCTGTGCTCGCATCGGACACGGGTCCGGTGCGCGGGTTACACGAGGCCGAAGCGCAGATCGGGGATGTCGCCCATCGTGGCGCAGTTTTCATCTTTAAGAATTTTCGCAATTCGACGATGGGGAGAAAATCTTGTCTCATGATCTTTTCCCGTTTTTTTCTACCTGATGATGGCGTTGCAGAAGTGCCCAGGCCCCGCCCCTGGGCGGGAGTAGCCCGGCACTTTTGCAGGAAGGGGTGGTCGGGAGACGCGGCTTTGCGCGGCTCCGACCAGGGGGAACCCGCGAAGCGAGGTTCCCCCCACCTGAGCAGCAACAAAAAGTAGTTCACTATAGGATAACCTCACTCACCCTAACAAGGAGGAATAATGGTCCACCAGCTTCCGGCACTGCCTTTTTCACTGGATGCGCTCGCGCCTTTTATCTCGAAGGAGACCCTCGACTATCATTACGGAAAGCACCATGCCGCCTATGTGGCGAATCTGAACAAACTTATTCCCGGTACCGAGTTTGAAAACCTGTCGCTCGAAGAGATCGTCAAAAAAGCCCCGGCGGGAGGAATTTTCAACAACGCGGCGCAGATATTCAACCACACCTTTTATTGGCACTGCCTCGCGCCGAAAAAGGGCGGCGTGCCTTCGGGAGCGGTACAGGAGGTCGTCGAAGAGGGGTTCGGTTCGTTCGGCAAATTCAAGGAGATGTTCACGGCCGCCGCCGTTACCCAGTTTGGATCGGGATGGGCCTGGCTTGTCAAGGACGATAACGGGAAGTTGACCATTGAGGCCATGTCCAATGCCGGTACGCCGCTCAAAGACAATAAAAAGCCGCTCCTGGTCTGCGACGTCTGGGAGCATGCCTACTATATCGATTACCGCAATAACCGGGCGGGATACGTCGACGCATTCTGGAACCTGGTCAACTGGGATTTCGTGGAACAGAACCTGGCGCTCGAACTTTCGGCCGTATCGTCCGACTTCATGCTGTAAGCCGGGTGGGGACCGCGGGGATGAAGCCGTTCCGCGGCTTCATCTCCCGGCTCTCGCCATGAATCATTTTGTTTTTATGTCCTGGTATTGCGGGGAGGGAGACCGTTCCCCAAACCCGTGCAACACTACAGAGGGGAAAAAATGAACACATCGAAATTATTATCCGCTTATAGGCTCGGAAGCATCGAACTGAAAAACCGCATGGTCATGGCACCGATGACCCGCTCACGGGCCATCGGAAACGTTCCGAACGACCTGATGGCTACCTATTACCGGCAGAGGGCCGGGGCGGGTCTGATCATCACCGAAGGCACGTCTCCATCGCCAAACGGCCTGGGGTATGCACGGATTCCCGGCATTTTTTCCGATGTGCAGGTCCAGGGGTGGCGGAAAGTCACCGGCGCGGTCCATGAAAAAGGCGGGAAAATCTTCGTTCAGCTGATGCACACCGGCAGGATTACCCATGCATTGAACCTGCCGTACGGTGCGGTCGTCGTGGCGCCGTCGGCGGTCGGGGCCGCGGGCACGATCTGGACCGATGCGAAGGGTCTCCTCGACCATTCCCTGCCGCGGGAAATGTCGGCCGAAGAGGTGGCGATGACGAAAAACGAGTATATCCAGGCGGGAATTAATGCCGTCAAGGCGGGATTCGACGGCGTGGAACTCCATGGCGCGAATGGCTACCTGCTCGAACAGTTCCTATCGCCCTTCAGCAACCTCAGGACCGACCGCTACGGCGGGAGTATGGAAAATCGTTGCCGGTTTCTTCTGGAAGTTGTCGAGGGAGTTGCCGCGGCCATAGGAAAAGAAAAAACCGGGATCCGGCTTTCCCCGTACGGCATTAACGGGGACATGCCGCATTACGACCAGATCGATGCAACGTATGCGTACCTGGCGGAGGAACTCGACAAAAGAGGAATTTTATACATCCATCTTCTCGACGTTTCCGCCTTCGGGGTCCCCGGCGTTCCGAGCGGGATCAAAGGAACCTTCAGGGAAAAATTCTCGAACACCCTGATCTTCAACGGGGCGCTCGACAAGGTCAAGGCGGAAGAGATTATTGCCGGGGGAGCCGCGGACCTGATAGCGTTCGGAAGGCCCTTCATCAATAATCCCGACCTGGTCGTCAGGTTCGAAAACCAGGCTCCGTTGTCCGATAACCTGGACATGGCGACATTTTACACGGCCGACGAGAAAGGGTACATCGACTATAAACCGGCGACGGAGGGGGTTTCCGAAGATTGCGTCGGTTGTCATTAGGTAAAGCCGTCCGCCAATGTTTTTGTCAGCAGGGAGATGAATTCATTCGCTTCGGCCATCTTTCTGTTTACCGAAATGTCAAAAGCATCATTTGCCGTGATCAGGTTAACGCTGCGTTCCGATGGAATCGAGTAAGGGTCCCACTGTCCATAATCGCGTTTTTTCAGGATGTAATCGACATGGCCGTAGATCCGTTTCATAAGCACCAGTTTTTTATTCCTCGCCTCATCGGCAGTGGACGCGGAGGCGATGAGTATCGGTAATTTCCATTGAGAAAACAGGAGGCTTGCTATATAATGATGGTCAATGCCGCAGACGTTCAGGCAGGTAAAGCCGAACGGCCATTTTTTATCGAGTACGATGGAAAATATGTTTTCGAATAAATCCGGAAAGTACTGCTTGAGGACGAAGACGCCGAAGTCCCGCAAAAGCGTGCAGATATAAATTTCATCCGTATCCGCTAAACCGGATATCCTTGCCACTTCCTCGGAAATCATCGCTCCCGCGATGCTGCTCTTGAGGAAATCCGTTTCGTTAAAAAAAGGAAAAATGACTCTATCCGACGCTAAATCGAAGATGCCGAACGACACGATGAGCCGTTTCACGATATTGAGACCCAGTCGGGTTATCGCCTGATTGACGCTGCCTATCCTCTGGCCGCGTGAAAAGTAGGCGGTATTTGAAAGCCTCATGAGTTGAGCGCACATATTGGGTTCTCGCTCGATTAATCTGGCGACATCGTTGATATCGACGTCGGGGTTTTTCGTTATTTCATTGAGCTTCATGATGAATTCCAGGGGAACCCTGGTATCATCGATATCGGGGAGCTTTTCCAGGATATAGCGTGAAATCATCTGTGAGTCGGGTGTTCCCTGCATGCATGCTCTCCTCGATGCTTCATTATAAAATGAGTCGGCGATACATTGCAACTATAAAGTTCATCGTTCCAGCCGTCCAAATGGTTAATCGATAAAAAAGTCAAATTCTTTTGGATGGATGGCCGAGCCGGGTCACCCCATTTTGCCCGAAAGGCAAAATGGACGGATTATTATGGTTTCGGTTGAACCAGCCGCGCGAGGGGGGAGTGCTTCATAAGGGGCCTCGGTTGGCGGGGACCCCCTGGGCCTCTGCAAAAACCAAATGCCTTGACATTAATCATTTTTAAATTGTGTTTTCTACCATAAAAGAGGGCGTTGCGGGGGTGAGAGTCAAAGACATCGCAGCCCGCGCTTTGGCGGGCGCGGAGGCTTTGACCAGGGGGCACCACGGTAAGGTGGTGCCCCCACCAAAAGCTTCAATAATTATCGGACTTATTTTCCCGGTAAATGTTTCTTCCGCTTATTCATCAGGTACTGGTAGGCATCCTGCGATCCCTGCGGCGCCGCATCGTCGCCTGAGGGCTGGTTCGCGTCGGAGGATCCGTACTCGGCGAGGGCCTCGTTCTGGAAGGTCTGGAACGAGTCGTTGGCGAAACCGAGGTCGAGATCGACCTGGTCTTCGGTCTTATTGTACACCAGGCAGAGCGCTTCCTTGAGTTCCCGCTCGAACTGCCGGATGAATACCTTCACCCGGTCGATATTGGTCTGCCCGTCGAAAACAACCGAGAGGTAGGTGTTGTCGTCGAGCGCATCGATATAGATGCTCCGTTCCCGTCCCTGGTGGTACATGGCCGAAAATTCGGTCTCGCCGACCAGGTTTGCAATAGCAAGCGTCGAAGCGGTAGCGCCGGCAACGAGCGCGGAGAGCGACTGGACATCCACCTTTTCGAGACTGCCCTGATGGGTGATTATCCTGCCGTCCCGGTTGATCAGGACCGCCAGGAGGAGCTTCGCCTTGCCGGCCAGGGGTAAGAGAATGCCGTCGAGCCGCTCGATGTCCTCGGGGAACAAAATCATGTCTTTCATCAGTTATCTCTTGCCGAAAAGCCAGGCAAAAAAGCCCTTTCGTTTCTGCTCGGGCTGCCTGGAGAGGGGAGCGGGAGCTTGTTTTGACTGTTTGGCACCGTCGGCGCGAACAGCTTTTCCCGCACCGGCAGGAGATGGCTTTGCCGCCGGCCGTGCGGTCGGCTGTGGTCTGGGGGCGGGACGGGAGAAAGTCTTCTGCGGATCCGCTGCGGCATGCGCCCCGCCCGTTGCCGGTTCCGGTACGACTTTGGGCTCGGGGGCCGGGGCCGGGAAGGGCACGGCAGGCGCAGGCATCGGCTGTGCGGCGGCCGCGGGACGCGGCGCCGCTCCGCCCGCGGAAGGGGTGCGGGAGATCCGGGAGTATTTTTTATTCAGCCCGTCGATGACGATCTTGCCGATAAGTTTGAGCGAATCGAAGACGCCGACGCCCTTATTCGCAATGGCCTCGGTCCACGGAAGGTTGTAGCGGTTTACCTGCTGCTGCAAATCGTCAATGGGGAGCGCGGTGGGAAGATCACGCTTATTGTACTGGATGATGATGGGGAGTTCCTCGCGATTGTAGTGGTACTCGGCGAGGTTGTCCTCCAGGTTCTGGAAGCTTTCGAGATTTTCGGCGATTTTATCTGCGGCCGAGTCGGCGACAAAAACCACGCCGTCGACCCCGCGCAGCACAAGCTTTCTGGTGGCATTGTAGTAGACCTGCCCCGGAACCGTATAAAGCTGGAATTTGGTGGCGAAACCCTTGATGGTCCCCAGGTCGACCGGCAGAAAATCGAAGAACAGGGTCCGGTCGGTCTCGGTCGCGAGCGAGACCATGTCGCTTCGATGACCGAGCGGCAGCTTGCGGTGAATAATCTGCAAGTTCGTGGTCTTTCCGCTTAACCCGGGACCGTAATAAACGATTTTTACGCTTATTTCCCGCGCCGCGTAATTGATCGAAGCCATAGCTCGTCCTTTGAATTTGGATGACCACCGCGTCCTGCCGATCCTGCCGGTCCGAAAGCAATAATCTTTTAATATAGTTTGCAAGATTTATCCCGGGCAAGGGGCCCTCGCCATCGGCCCGTCAGGGCGCGGGGCGACCGCCGTGCGATGCTTCGGCGATCGCACCCAGTTCGTACGCCGGTCGCAGGTCGGCGCCTGTCAGCAGTCCCGCCTTCCGCAAGTCGGCGGGTTGCGGGGAGGCGCCTTTCGACCCGTCGAAGAGAAACGAGGCGAATTCGATCTGCTGCATCGTCTCGGCCGCCGGAAGTTCGAGCCGTGCCCGTGCCGCGGCCGACTCCAGGTCGGCGAGCACCACTCCGTGCAGGACGAAGCGGCCGAGGACTATCGTAACGGCGATGATGCCGACGACGAGCATGATCGAGGAGAGCACCTTGGCCGGGATCACGACCCCGGCGCTGCGCCGCTCGCGGCCCGGACGCGGCCGTGCGAAAGGCCGGATGGCGCGGCGCTCGATCGGGCGGATGCGCGATTCGGCGAGCAGGGTGTTTATCGCCTCGTAGGTCTTGAAGTTGGTCAGCGACGAGGTACGGATGATCGACGAAACCGGCGCAACGCCGTCGATCTTCGAGAGGACCAGATCGGTCGTCGAGAGGTGCAGATGCAGGTTCGCGGGTTGGTGCCGGGGCCGGTCATGCGTCGGCGCATACACGGCATCCGGGTCGATATGGAGTTTGATGCGCCGCCATTCGTCGAATCGACGCGTCGCCTCCATCGACATCTTGTCCGGGGATAGTGCAAGCCAGGCCGGGCAAACGCCGGCCGCATCCATCGCTACATCGGTGGAGAAGTGATAGGTGCCGCTTTTCCAGAGAAAGAAACGGCAGACGATGTCTTCGATGACCGAGAGCACAAAAGATTTAAGCATCGGTTCGCTCAGCAGGTTCCGTCGGATGATCTCGTCGCAAAGGCCGGTCATGTCTTCACGATATTCGGTAAAGAGATGCGCCGTTTCGGAAATCGGGTAGTGGCAGGTATCGGACACCAGGAAGAACAGCTTTTCGCTCAAAAGTTCCTCATCGTTCAGTGCGCCGGCGATCATGCCGTCTTTAAAGAAGAGGATTCCCTCTTTATGCTCGGTGAAGAGTTCGAGGTTTCCGCTGGCTTTCTGGCGGACGAGCAGACCGAAGAGGTCGGAAAGGGTGTAGCCATGCAGTGATCCATGCAGTATCAAGGTACCTCCCTGTCCGGAATCGAGGGCTGAGTAAACTCATAGCACCGATGTTCCTCTCTTCCGAACGGCGGCAATGACCATTCTGCCGACAAAGAACAGGTTGTAACCGGGAAACCAGTACACGACTCTTTCCGGCTCGCCATATACCACCCACAGGGGGTAGCTCAAATGCAGGGTCATCAGGTACATGCACGAACCGTAGACGAGCGCCGTTACACATCCGACAGCTACGATCACCGACCATCGTACCTGCGGTGCAAAAAGCATGCCGCAGCCCGGAAGGGCGATATCGAGCAGGGAAGCGACCGAGGCGATGCGTCGTTCATGAAGGCTCCTGATTTTCGTCTCCAGAACTCCGGGCACTTTCCGGTTTTCGGCCGATATGGCGTGGAAGCAGGTGTGGCAGAGGGTGCCGCGCCGGCAGCCGTCGCACACGGGTCGGTTGCAGATGGTGCAGCCGACGACGGTTTTCCTCCCGGTACGCGAACCCGCCCGTATTCGTCGGAGCAGCAGGACGGCGAAAAACGCGGGGAAGAGGAACAGGCAGGTCAGCGGGGGCAGGCCGAAAAAGGAGCCGCCCCAGAGCCTGGCCGCGCCCTGCCAGCTGCCGCCGTATTCCCGGAAATACGGTGTCCGGAAATACAGGTCGGAACCGAAAAGGTCCATGAGCCGCCGGGAAACGGGCCACCGGGTTCCGAAACAGGCGTCGTTGCGCGCGATGAATTCGTTCACCGCATCCTGGTCCGGTGCCGGGAGCGACCGGATAAAATCGAGATTCATGACCGTGTCGGCTTCATCGGCGCAGCAGCGGACATAATTGTACCGCGCCGGAAAACAGCCGGGCCGGACTTCGATGATTTTGCGATAGTAAGCCGCCGCGGTCGTATAGTCCCCGGACCCGAACGCGGTCAGTGCCGCGCAGGAGAGCGCCTCGGGATCATCGGCATGCAGCGAGAGTGCACTCATGGCGGCCAGCCTTCCCCCGGCGGCGTCGCCCGACTTGACCAGGCTGTTCGACAGAGCCAGGAGGGAGAGGGCGTCTCGGGGGTTTTCGGCGGTTTTTTCGACCGCGAGCCGCCTTATCCCATCCGAATACCCCTCCTCCGCGGCGCGAAGGTAGAGGGAGACCGGGCTCTCCGGACGGCGTGCCTGGAGCAAAACTTCACTGATGCGGGAATCGAGCGGTGATGCCGCCAGGATAAGGAGTACGACGACGAAGAGCGGCCACTCCCGCTTTTCGAGGAACGGGACGATGAGCATCGCAAGGATCCAGAGGAACGGGATCGCCCCGAAAGCCGCGGTTGCCGCGACTATTGCCACGATGAGCAGGGTTCTGATCGACGGCGGGATGCTTCCCGGCAGGCGATCGGCCATCGGATGGACCGCCCGGGGAAGATGCCGCAGGGAGAGCCCGGCGACCGCCACCAGGACCCAGGCCATGATCACCAGTCTCAGCCAGTCATAGGCGTGACCGAAGGCGGAGAGTTGCACGCTCCAGGAGTGGAGGAAAAGGGGCGGCAGTCCGGCAAGGTACTGGAGCGCGATCAGGGGGTGACCGGGCAGGCAGAGCCGCGCACGGTGAAGGATCGACCAGGGCTGGTTCGGATCGAACCGCTGCGCCCAGGCGAAATAGCGGTCGGCCGTCGCCGGGTCGCGATGCCTTTCGCGCATGACGCCGTAATACATGAGCTGCTGGCAAATCACCGGCGCACCGGTGGCATTCGATTCGAGGAGCAGTTTTTCGAGCCGCAGGAGGGCACGGTCCGCCCACTCCGACTGGCTGTTCCGTGAAAACTCGACGAACAGCACCCACAGTTCGCCGGGGCGGTTGGTTGCACTGTCGAGGCAGCGCCCGAACCAGGTCGTCGCGACGCCTGCGACATCGGATCCGAGAAGGCCCCGGCAGAGCATATTCCACGGGTTCCCCGAGTCCGGGAGCGCGGCGAGACGAACGAGACACTCGCCCTTCGCCTGCCGGTCGAGCTCGATCATCGGGAATGAATCGTCGGCGTGCAGGACGGTCCGGAAGAGGAGATCGCGCGCCTGCAGGGCACTGTCGATAGCGGGCGCCCAGAAAGGGGCCGGCAGGGTTGTCGGGAAAGCGGAGGCGAAAAGGAGACAAACGACCACCCCTATGCGGAAGACCCCGCGCCCCGGCCAGGGGCGTCGAATTTTGCCCGGCACAGCGATGGGGAGATCCGCCAAGGGAGAGCCCTGAAGCCTATGCCGGCTTTGCGAGCTTGCCGACGAATTTTGTCAAACGTGACTTGTTGTTCGCCGCCTTGTTTGCATGGATGAGGCCGGTTTTCATGCTTTTATCGATCACCGAATAGGCGGTCTTCAGCGTTTCGGAAGCCTTTACGCCATCTTTGCATTCAAGAACATTGCGCACGGCGGTTTTCAATCGGGAGCGCGCCTCGCGGTTGATCTCGTTGTGCCGAATGTTCTTGCGCGCTTCTTTTTCCGCCGATTTGTGTCTCTGCATCGGTACTCTCCTTGCCGGGTAGGGATGAATAGTCAAAATTATGGGCATCTAAAAATAATTCCGCTGGAAAGGGAGAGGCAAGGAACATTGTAACGATACCGCTTCCGGATGCGTTATATCCCCGGTAACGCTCCCGAACCGCGGGCGCACCTCCTGGCCTGCCCGGCCTGCGCGAAACCGTTCGCCGAATTCGGCGAAGTGCGGTGCCGGGTAACGCTTGCGGGCGAAGAGGAGATTCCGCCCCGGCTCGAAGAGCGCATCCTTCGCATCACCCGGCACGGCCGGAAGAGGGATCGGAAAGGGCTCGTCGGCGGAGTTTGCGAAGCTTCCCTGAGACCCGCGGCGGAAGTAACGGATCGACCGGCGGACGTCGTTGTATTTTTGATGGGTGACATCTACCGCAACTATCCGGGTCATCTCCTTCAAGCACGGATGGTTCTACCGCTACCGGCTGCATCAGGCCCGGTCCCGTCGTTCGCCGGAGCCGCTTCATTCCTTCCTCGACGCTCTTTTCGAGCACTGCCCGAACCATATTTTCGAAGCTTCGGATTTCCGCTGCTCGCGGTGCAAAGTCCCGCTCGGCGCGACGATCGCCCATGCAACCGACCATGAAATAATCGACCTCGCCAGAACGAGTCGCGGCTACACGACTTTCAAGTCGGCGCATGAAAATTTGCAGAAGTATTTCCTCGACCATGACGAAGCAACACTTGCCGCCGAAGTGCCCCTCTGGGTTGAGTGCGGGGACGTTGCCGGGTACGAGAAGCATTTCTTCACCGCAAAGAGCCTGACCGGCCACATCGATATTCTCCGTTTCAATCAATCTGCGGGCAGCGGGGGCATCGAGGTGTGGGACTACAAGCCGAAGGCGAAGCGCGAACGGTTCGCCGCGACGCAGGTTTTTCTCTACGCTTACATGCTGTCGGTGCGCACCGGGATCCCGCTTGCAAGCTTCTCGTGCGGGTATTTCGATGAGGAGGATGCGTATACGTTCGATCCGGCCAAAGCGGGGATGCCGGTGTTCGGGAAACGGGGGGAAACCACCTGAGTCGGTTCTACGGATAATTAGCGTAATATTCAATTCAGCATAGTCTTACCTGCATCCATTAAACTCCTGCTTTATCGCCCAAAACGCCGGTTTCGGCCGGTATTTTGTATCGAGAATACACGCGCCGCCATACCCTTTGAAATAGCCCGGAATCCACGAGGTGGTATCCGACAGCGCCCAGACCACCAGCGCCGTGCAACTCTTTTCGGCAAGGAACGCCTTCACGAGATCCCGGTAAACGGCGGCCTGCGCTTCCCGATCGGCCGCTTGGGCCGGCTGCCTGATTTTCACATCCACTTCGGTGAAGTGGATCGTCAGCCCGAGAGCGGCAAACCGCCGGAGATTTTCCGCGACGCTCGCCCAATCGATCGGTTTTTCCAGGGAGAGGTGCATCTGGAAGCCGATGCCGTCAAGGGGCACCCCGCGCCTTTTAAGGTCTTTCGCCAGGGCGTAGAGCGCATCCGACTTTTTATTGAGCTCCTCGGTGTTGTAATCGTTGATAAACAGGAGAGCGCCGGAATCGGCCTCGTGAGCCCAGCGGAGCGATTTTTCGATATAGTCCCGGCCGATATTTTTGTAGAAAAAAGAGCTCCGGTACGATCCGTCCCCCTCGAACGGCTCGTTGACGACATCCCACGCATACATCCTGCCCCGGTACCGGCCGACAACGGTCTTGATATGCTTTTCGAGGAGGGCGCTCCGTACGGCCGGGGTGAGGCTGCGATCGGAGAGCCACTTCGGGACATAGGGGTACCAGACGAGCGTATGGCCTCGCATGAGCATATGGTGCGCACTGCCCCAGGCCGCGACGCGATCGGGTACCTCAAAATCGAACCGGTCTCTCTTCGGGTGGCAGGGGGTCATGAAGAAGTGGGCGTCGGTAATCATGGTGCAGAAGCGGCCGATCGCCGCCTCCTGCACCGGCAGATCCCGTTGCGGGATGCAGCAGTCGTCGTAGAGGCTTCCGAAGATCCTGCCGCATGCCGCCGCTATCCGGCCGAGCGAATCGTTGCCGGAAGCCGTGCCGGTCGAATCCGCCCCGGGAGCGCCCAGGCAAAGCGACACCGAGAGAACGACGGTGAAGGCGATCAAGTTCGTCGAACGGGGCATGCGGACCGTCATCCTATGCCCGGTAGAGCTTCCCGAAGAACCGCTTCAGGAACGCGTTGATACCCAGGATTTCGGCCCGTAAAACGCCCAGGCTCGCATCGTGTTGCACCTCGACGGCGCGCAGGTCGAGCGGATCCGAACGGGGCGTCACCCAGCCGTAACGGATGGTCCGTATCGTTGCATAGCCCGCCGAGGCTCCCAGGCGGCGCTCCCGAACGCCGTTGTCGCCGTTTGGCCATGCCAGGTGGCGCACCGGACCTCCGGTGAGCCGTTCGAGGTCGGCGCGCGATCCGGTCAGTTCC
>CAZYYB010000067.1:0-17582 GCA_964651515.1 uncultured Fibrobacteraceae bacterium | reverse complement strand
GTCGGCTTTCTCGGGGACGGCATCAACGACGCCCCCGCCCTCAAGGCCGCGGACGTGGGCATATCGGTCGACACCGCGGTCGATATCGCCAAGGAATCGGCGGACATCATCCTGCTCGAACGCAGTCTCCTCGTCCTGCAGGACGGGATCATCGAGGGCCGGCGGGTATTCGCGAATATCGTCAAGTACATTAAAATGGGGGCGAGTTCGAATTTCGGCAACATGTTCAGCGTGCTGGGCGGCAGCTACCTCCTCCCCTTCCTTCCCATGGCGCCCATCCAGATCCTGGTGAACAACCTGCTCTACGATATCTCCCAGACCAGCATCCCGACCGACCGGGTCGATCCGGAAAGCGTCGCAAAACCGCTCAACTGGGATATCAGCTTTGTCCGCCGCTTCATGATCTTCATCGGGCCGATCAGCTCGATCTTCGACTACGCCACCTTTGCGCTCATGCTCTTCTTCTTCAAGTGCCGCTTCTTTGCGCCGGCGGCAACGTCGCTGGTCCAGAAGGCCCAGAATGCCCATTTCGAGAAGCTCTTCCATACGGGGTGGTTCGTCGAGTCGCTCCTGACGCAGACCATGATCGTCTGGGTGCTGCGGACCAACAAAATCCCGTTCCTGCAGAGCAGGCCGAGCACCGGCCTCATGCTGACCACCCTCTGCGTCATGACGGTGGCCATCGTGCTTCCCTACTCTCCCCTGGGCCCCGCCATCGGACTCGTGCCCCTGCCGGGTATTTTCTGGGCCTGGATGGCGGGGTTCTGCAGCATTTATTTTGCATTGACGCATTTTGTCAAAATATGGTTTAACCGCCGCTTCGGAGTCTGACCATGAAAAGTCTTCTTACCGCCCTCGATGAGGGTCGTCTCGTGGAGCTGCCGGATACCGATAAGCTCAAGGCGCTCGAATACCTGGCCCTGCTCATCGAAGCGATCCCGGGCATCGCGCAGCGCAACGATATCGTCCAGGAGGTGCAGAAGCGGGAGATCTCCGGGAATACCGGCATCGGCAAGGGGATCGCCTGTCCCCATGCCCGGCGCGCCGGCGAGGGCGATCTCCTGTGCGCCATCGGCTGGTCGCCGCAAGGCATCGAGTACGGATCGCCCGACGCCCAGAAGGTCCACCTCGTCATCATGTACTATATCCCGGACTCGGAGAAGAACTTCTACCTGAAGGAGATTTCGAGCCTCGCCAAGGCGGTTGAAAAAACCGGCGACATCTCCTCCATCATCAAGGCGCAGGATATTCATGCCGTCCGCAACCAGCTGCTCGACTGGGTAAGCCTGGCGATCGACGCCACCGTGCCGGAGCCCAAGGCGCGCATGATCAAGCTGCAGGAGCGCGAAGCCGCCGTAGCGGCGGCAGAGGCGGTCGAAGCAAAAAAGCCGTTCCTCATCGTTCCGTTTTCCGTCGTGCTGTCGGCCGCGCAGAAACCGGTAATCCTCACCCACGATGCCGACTTCCTGCATCTGGCCGAAACGCAGGCCACCCTTCCCGGCCTTCTCAAGGGAAGCGAAACCTTTCCGCTCGCCGGCTACCAGATCGTCGTCCGGTCGGTTACGAGCTACGCCGCCGACCTGGCGCTGCACGAGTGCTTCGCGATAAAAACGGGATAAAAAGCGGGGGATGATGTATCTTTACCGGTGCAGTTACCCGGTCCGGGTTCTTTAACATTTCGGGAGGCCGCGATGAATTATACCGGTGCGATACAGACCAGAACGTTCAAGGTAGTGGAAAAAAACAGTTTTTCAGAGGACGACGTCGAGTGGATCAGGTCCCTTGTAAATGTTTCCTTCGTCACGGTTCAGGAAAAAACCATCAGGGTTCTCACCGAAACGGACGATGCGATCGCGGGAATAATTTCTTCGATTAATACGCGGTATTGCAAGAGCGCAAAACCAAAGCTCAGCCCGCTGTTTTAAGCGTCCGGCCGACCGCCATCCATCATCATCGGGTAGTAGAATATCGCCTATGTCTGCCTTGCAACGGAAAATGCCCGCGCCGGTCCGGCACGGCGACGGTCGCTATCTCTATCTCTATTATCTGATTCCCCTGGCGCTGACCGTCCTGGCATTTTCCCCCTGCCTGAACGATACCTTTACCAACTGGGATGATGGAGAGTACGTAGCGGACAATCCCCTGATCCGTTCGCTCTCCCTCCACCGGCTCTGCCGGATCTTTTCGCCGGCAACCACGGTCAGCGACAACTACCAGCCCCTGACCATTCTTTCGCTGGCGATAAATTATGCCTTCGGAAAGCTCACCCCGACGGGCTACATCGCCGTCAATGTTCTGCTGCACCTGTGCAATGTCCTGCTGGTATTCATTTTTGTCCGGAAACTCTCCCGCAGCGATTCGATCGCGTCCCTGACCGCGCTGCTCTTCGGCATTCATCCGATGCACGTCGAATCGGTCGCATGGGTTACCGGGAGAAAAGACGTGCTGTACTCGTTTTTTTTCCTCGCCGCGCTCATCGGGTATCTCCGGTACCTGGAGAAGCGGAAGCGCGCGAAAATTATCCCGTACTGCGCCGTGCTCCTGCTTTTCATCTGTTCCCTGCTTTCAAAATCGGCGGCGGTTACCCTGCCGGCAATTTTACTGCTCATCGATTATTACCTGAAAAGGACTTTTTCCCGGAAGATCATCGTTGAGAAACTCCCCTTGCTCCTGTTTTCGATCGTGCTTGGCGGGCTGGCCATACAGGGACAGGCGACGGGAGGATCGATCGGTCGCACGTCCGCCTTTTCGCTCATCGACCGGGTTTGCATAGCCTGCTATTCGTATATGTTCTACACCGTCAAATTTCTGGTCCCCATAAAGCTCTCCGCATTCTATCCCTACCCCCCTTCGCGGCCGGCGGCGCTCCCGCTCATGTATATGTTGTCGCCGCTTTTCGCGGGAGTTACCGCCGCAGCGGCGTATTTTCTGAGAAGGTCCCGCGTTTTTCTTTTCGGGTTTTTCTTCTTTTTGATCTCGGTTTTTTTCATTTTGCATTTCATCCCGGTCGGCGCGACGGTCACCGCGGACCGGTTTTCGTACCTCCCCTATATCGGATTGTCCTTCATAATCGCCCATTACGCCGACCGGCTGCTGTGGCAGCGCGACAGCCGGCCCCTGATGAGCACAGCGGGAAGGATCGGGGGAGTATGCATTATCGCTCTTCTCACCCTTGCGGCTCATGAGCGCTGCAAAGTATGGAGAAACAGCCTTTCTCTCTGGAATAATGTCCTCCGGCAATTTCCCTCGTCGATCCCATTCAATTACCGGGGACTCGCCTGCTTTGCCGGAGGAGACTATGCTTATGCCATCGCAAGCTACGATTCGGCCGTCATGTGCAATCCACGGTACGCGGAGGCATATTTCAACCGGGCGCTCGCCTGGAACGCAACCGGCAATCCGGATCGCGCCATCGCCGACTTCGATACGGCGATAGGGTGCAATCCCGCTTTTTCGGCGGCATACAACAGCCGCGGGCTCGCCTGGTACGCCAAGGGCGACTACCGACATGCCGTCGCCGATTACGAACAGGCGGTCGACCATAATCCCGGCAGCGCGAAGGCCTATTATAACCGGGGAATTGCCCATGCCGCGATGGGCGAATTCAAACAGGCCATCCTGGACTATTCGCACGCCATCGCGCTCAATCCGGACTATCCGGACGCGTATTACAACAAAGGTCAGGCGTACCTCGCCCTCAATGATTTCGATAATGCCATCGACTATTACTCCCGCACCGTTCGGTGCGATACCGGCCGGGCACCTGCCTACAACAGCCGGGGCATCGCCTACTGCATGAAGGGCGACTACGACCATGCGATCGCGGATTACAATCGTGCCATCGCCCACGACCCGGCCTATATTCAGGCCTACATCAATCGGGGCAATGCGTTTATGGGCTTGAGCGATTATCCCCGGGCGATCCGGGATTACTCCCGGGCGATCCTCCACGACCCGTCAGGGTTTTCCCTGGCCTACTACAATCGCGGAATCGCCTACGCGGCGACGGGCGACCGTGAGCACGCCGGGGAGGATTTCAGGAAAGCCTGCGACATGCATCTTTCCGCCGCCTGCACGGCACTCGCGGAAAACGGCAGTCATGCCGCAGGCGGGGAGCGCCACCCTCAGGCGGCCTCGGCACGAAATTAACCGATCTCCGTCCCGGCTTCGCCGCATGCGGGGAACCGGGGATGCAACCCACCTTCCATCTTAAATCACCCCGATAATGCCGCTATTTGAAAAAAGTTGTTAAAGTGGGGTACGGAGGATGCCGATAAGTCTGAATAGGAGATGATCCATGCACTACTTCTCAAAGGAGGTCGGCATAAAATTCCGGCAACGATGGTAGCGGCGACAGCGGTACGTGCCGCAGTAGGAGTACCCGTATCACCAGGAGCGTGGTAAGGACACCACACAGTCACCACAAATGATGTCTCACGGTTGAGCATCATTTCATCGAACAAGGAGGTTTTAAATGGTTATTCTCAGCAACATAGCCGCAATGAACGCCCAGGGTGCGCTCAACGGTGCAAACAATGCGATGTCGCAATCGCTGCAGGAGCTCTCCACGGGTCTGCGCATCAACAATGCATCCGACGATGCCGCAGGTTATGCGATAGCGCAAAATCTGACCACCCAGGTCAACGGCACTTCCCAGGGACTCCAGAACGCCCAGGACGGCATTTCGGCACTCACCATTGCCGAAGGTGCGGCGAACCAGATTACCGATATCCTGCAGCGCATGCGGGAACTGGCCGTGGAATCGGCCAACGATACGATGACCTCCAGCGATCGGCAGTACACCAACCAGGAATATACGCAGCTGACCTCGGAAATAAACCGGATCGCAAATGTGACCAACTTCAACGGCATGCAGCTGATCTCCTCCACCGGGACATCCTCTTCGGAGCGTTTAGGCATCGGCGGCATGAACGGGAGCCAGGGGTCGGCGATATGGGTGGACGCCAACAGTTCATACGGTGTCGACAGCATCACCATTACCATCGACACCATGACCACCAACTTCCTCGGCGCCGGCGCGGCGTCCGCGCCGGCCAACCTCGGCGCATCGACCCTGACCACGCAGACCGATGCGATCCAGGCGATGAATTCACTCGATGCCGCTATCAACAGCGTCAACCTGATGCAGGCGAACCTCGGAGCTTACGTCAACCGTCTCGAAGATGCGGTCAACAACCTGCAGACCGAGAACACCAACCAGACCTCGGCCCAGTCGCAGATCCAGGATGTCGACTTCGCCAAGCAAACGACGGAGTATACCAAGGACCAGATCCTGATACAGTCGGCAACGGCGATGCTCGCGCAGGCGAATTCCGCTCCGCAGAATGTGTTGACACTTATTAAAGGCTAACATGATGCCGGGTAGTGCATGAGGGAGGGGGAGCGTTGTCGCAACGCTCCCTTTTTTTGTCGGGGACCTTCATTAATAATGGATGGACCGGGCGCTCCCCCTCCCTTTGATGCCCGACTACGTAGTAACCTATATTTTATGCGCCTCATCAAAGGAGACGCATGGACTTCCTCGCACTTGCCGAACAGCGTTGCTCGGTCCGCAATTATCTGGATACCCCCGTGAGCGACGCGCTCATCGAAAAGGTCCTCGAAGCGGCCTGCCTGGCGCCGTCGGCCTGCAACAACCAGCCGGCAAGGTTTATCGTGATCCGGGATGAGGACGCCCGTCACAAGCTGCAGCCGGTCTATAACCGGGAGTGGTTCCTGCGTGCCCCGGTCATTATCGCCGCCTGCTGCGACCGCACCCTTGCCTGGCGCAGGAGCGACGGCAGGGACTACGGGGACGTCGATGTCGCCATTGCACTCGACCACCTGACCCTTGCCGCGACCGAACGGGGGCTCGGCACCTGCTGGATCGCCAATTTCAAAGCCGCCGAGGCGAAGGCCGCGCTCATGATTCCCTCCACGGTCGACCCGATTGCCTTCACCCCGCTCGGGTATCCCGGCCCCGGCGCCTCTGCCCGTAAATCCCGGAAACCGCTGGCGGAAATGGTTTCGTGGGAGTTCTACGGAGGAATGAACCGGTAAGCCCGACCGTCGGCTCTCCGTGATTTCCCGGCGCGGAAAATCGTATTTTTACCCTCCTCGCCGGCGGTTGCCGCCTGCCGGAGGAGGATGACCGCCCCCCCGATCCCGAAACGACCGGCCCGCACCCTATGAACGTGAAACAGCTGCCGTTTACAAAAGATCAGATCACCCGGATCGCGGCGCGCTTCCCGACTCCGTTCCACCTCTACGATGAGGCGGCGATCCGGGCGAATGCGCGTGCGCTGCGGAAAGCGTTTGCCTGGGCCGAAGGGTTCCGGGAGTATTTTGCCGTCAAGGCCGCACCGAACCCCTATCTCCTGAAACTGTTCCATGAAGAGGGGATCGGCGCCGATTGCAGCTCGCTGCCGGAACTCATCCTGGCCGAGCGGAGCGGCATCACGGGCGAAGAGATCATGTTCACGTCGAACGACACGCCGGCCGTCGAATTTATCAAGGCGCGGGAGCTCGGCGCGGTCATCAACCTGGACGATATTTCGCATATCGATTTTTTAGAAAAGCATGCCGGCCTCCCCGACCTCGTCAGTTTCCGCTACAATCCCGGACCGCTGCGAAGCGGGAATGCGATCATCGGTACGCCCCAGGATGCCAAGTACGGCTTCACGCGGGAACAGCTTTTCACCGGGTACCGGATGCTGAAGGAACGGGGGGTGCGCCGCTTCGGGCTCCATACCATGATTGCGTCCAACGAGCTCGACCCGCACTATTTCATCGCCACGGCGGCCATGCTCTTCGACCTGGTCGCCGAACTGTCCCGCGAACTTGCCGTCAATTTCGAATTTGTCAATATCGGCGGCGGCATCGGGATCCCCTACCGGCCCGACCAGACCGCGGTCGACCTGACGGCGGTGTCGTCGGGAATCCGCCTCGCCTATGAAAAGACGCTCACCGCCGCCGGCCTCCCCCCGGTCCGGCTCTACATGGAGTGCGGCAGGATCATGACCGGGCCGTACGGCTACCTCGTCTCCACCGTGGTCCACCAGAAGCACATTTACAAACACTATGTCGGTCTCGACGCCTGCATGGCGAACCTGATGCGGCCGGCGCTCTACGGGGCCTATCATCACCTTACGGTGCTCGGGAAGGAGCAGGCTCCCCGGACGCGGAGGTACGACGTCACCGGCTCGCTCTGCGAAAACAACGACAAGTTCGCGATCGACCGCATGCTGCCCGAAATAGACATCGGCGATATCGTGGTCATCCACGATGCCGGAGCGCATGGGCACGCCATGGGATTCAACTACAACGGCAAGCTGCGGTCGGCCGAGCTGCTGCTGCGCCCGGACGGCGAGGCGCTGCTGATCCGCCGGGCCGAAACGATCGACGATTACTTCGCGACGCTCGATTTTTCCGGACTCGACAGCTTTACCGCAGAAGAGTGACCGGTGAATCGTTTGTTCGTCCTTTTCCATCTTTTTCGGGTACAAGGAGCACCATGGTGAACAGCCGGGAAATAAAACTTCGCTACGGGTGTAACCCGCATCAGTCGCCGGCGCGGGTCTATGCGACCGAAGGCGCGCTTCCGCTCCGGATCCTGAACGGCACCCCCGGTTATATCAACCTGCTCGACGCGCTTAACTCGTGGCAACTCGTCGATGAGCTCCGGGCGGCGCTCGGGCTCCCGGCGGCGGCATCATTCAAGCATGTGAGCCCCTCGGGTGCCGCCGTCGGCGTGCCGCTCACGAGCGAGCTGAAGCGGATTTACTTCGTCGAGGATGGCGATCTTTCGCCGCTCGCCTGCGCCTACGCCCGCGCGCGCGGTACCGACCGCATGTCCAGTTTCGGCGACTGGGCCGCGCTGTCGGAGCCCTGCGACATCCCCACCGCCCTGCTCCTGAAGCGTGAAGTCTCCGACGGCGTCATCGCGCCGGGCTACGAAGAGGGTGCGCTCGACATCCTCCGTACGAAAAAGAAAGGAACGTACGCGGTGGTCGAAATCGACCCCGGCTACGTCCCCCCGGACACCGAAACGCGCGAAGTGTTCGGCATCCGGTTCGAACAGAAACGCAATACGGTCAAGATAACGGGCGATACGCTGAAAACCATCGTCACCGAAGCGAAAGAGATTTCGCCCGATGCGGCGCGCGACCTCATCCTTGCCCAGATCACCCTGAAATACACCCAGTCGAACTCGGTGTGTTTCGCGCTGGGCGGCCAGGTGATCGGCGTCGGCGCGGGCCAGCAGTCGCGGGTCCACTGCACGCGGCTCGCGGCGTCGAAGGCAGACAAGTGGTTTCTCCGGCAGCACCCTCTCTTCGCAAGGCTTTCCTTCCGGGAGGGCATCGGCCGTGCCGAGCGGGACAACGCCGTCGACAAATTGCTCGAAGAGAGCCTGACCCCGGCCGAGAAGTATACCTGGCAGGACGACTTCGCCGAGGCGCCCGACACGCTCAGTGCACCGCAGCGCGCCGAGTGGATCAACCTGTTCTTCGGCGTCTCGCTCGCCTCGGATGCATTCTTCCCGTTCCGCGACAACATCGACCGAGCGCAGCGGAGCGGGGTACGCTACATTGTCCAGCCCGGCGGTTCGGTGCGGGACGACCTGGTCATCGAGGCGTGCAACGAATACGGCATGGTGATGGCCATGAGCGGCATCAGACTGTTCCATCACTAACGCGCCTTACCCCGGGCCGGGGTGAGACGAAATTTGACACGAAAGGATATCTTCCGAAATGGCGCAACAACCGAAAACCGCGATATCGCCCTGCCGGGCCGACGACTACCCCGAATGGTACCAGCAGGTGATCAAGGCAGCCGACCTGGCCGAGAACTCTCCGGTGCGCGGGTGCATGGTGATAAAGCCGTGGGGGTATCGGCTGTGGGAGAATATCCAGCGGGTGCTCGACAGGATGTTCAAGGACACCGGCCACCAGAACGCCTACTTCCCGCTCTTCATTCCCAAGAGCTTCCTCGAAAAGGAGGCGGCGCACGTGGAGGGATTCGCCAAGGAGTGCGCGGTGGTCACGCACCACCGGCTCGAAAAGGGGCCGGCCGGCACGCTCGTGCCCGCCGGCGAACTGGAGGAGCCGCTCATCGTGCGGCCGACCTCGGAGACCATCATCGGCGCCATGTTTGCAAAATGGGTCCAGTCCTACCGCGACCTTCCCCTGCTCATCAACCAGTGGGCGAATATTGTCAGATGGGAGATGCGCACGCGCCTGTTCCTGCGCACCACCGAGTTCCTCTGGCAGGAGGGGCATACGGCCCATGCGACCCTCGACGAAGCGCGGGAGGAAACGACGCGGATGCTCGAAGTCTATACAAGGTTTGCGGAAGAGTACATGGCCATGCCGGTCATACGGGGCGAGAAAACCGAGCAGGAGCGGTTCCCCGGCGCGGTCTCGACCTACTGCATAGAAGCCATGATGCAGGACCGCAAGGCCCTGCAGGCGGGCACCTCCCATTTTCTCGGGCAGAACTTTTCACGGGCATCCGAAATAAAATTCCTTGACCAATCGGGCAAAGAGGAGTTCGCCTGGACCACCTCGTGGGGAGTTTCCACCCGCCTCATCGGCGGCATTATCATGACCCACGGCGACGACGACGGGCTTATCCTGCCGCCGCGGCTGGCTCCGGCGCATGTCGTGATCCTGCCGGTCATCCACGGCGACGACACGAAATCCGCCGTGCTGGACTACTGCGACTCGCTCTCCCGCGAACTCGCCTCGGTGACCTATGACGGCCGCCCTCTCGAAGCGATCGTCGACCGCAGCGAGGGGCGCGGGGGCGAAAAGGTATGGGCCTGGATCAAAAAAGGCGTCCCGCTCTACTGCGAAATCGGCCCGCGCGATATCGCGTCAAGCGCCGTTTTCATCGGTCGGCGGGACAAGACCCGCAAGGAACGGTTTACGCTGCCGCGCGCCGAATTTATCGCAACGGTCACTTCGATCCTCGACGACATCCAGGCAAATCTTTTCAACCGCGCACGGAATTTCCGCGACGACAACACGAAAACCATCGATACCAAAGAGGATTTCTACAACTATTTTACGCCGAAGAACGGCGCAAAACCCGAGATCCACGGCGGCTTCGCGCTCTGCCACTGGAGCGGCCAGTCGTTCGTCGAGAAGCAGGTGCAGGAGGACCTCGGCGTGACCATCCGCTGCATCCCGATCGATGCGGAAGAGGAAGAGGGCCGGTGCGTCATCTCCGGCGAACCGTCGGAGAAGCGAGTCATATTTGCCAAGTCGTACTGACATGATGTCGGTCGTCACCGTCGAAAAACTCGTCTTCGGCGGTGCTGGTCTCGCCCGGACGGCCGGAGGCGTCGTTTTCGTGAGCGAAGCGCTGGGCGGCGAAACGGTGCGCATCGAGCCGACGGGGAAGACCGGCGGCGTGCCCACGGCGCGGGCCGTCGAAATTCTCACCCCTTCGCCCTACCGCCGCACTCCCCCCTGCCCCTTTGCCGGGGTCTGCGGCGGGTGCGCCTGGCAGCACTTCGCCTACCCCGGCCAGGTGAAGGCCAAGGTCGCGATCCTGCAGGAGTGCATGGAGCGGATCGGACGGATCGGGGAGTTCCCCCCCATCGAGGTCTTTTCCGCGAGCGAGTTCGGCTGGCGTCAGCGGGTGCAGTTCAAGATCAACGCGCGGGGCGAGACCGGCTTCTTTGCAAAGCGGACCACTACCGTGGTCCCGATCGACCGCTGCACGCTGCTCGTCGATCCGCTCAATGTTCTTTTGGCGAAGCTGCCCAGCCGCCTGAGGTCGCTCCCCTCCCCGATCGATGCGCTCATGGCCTTCGCGGGTGACAACGCGGCGGTCGCCTCGTTCCCGTTCGTCGATTCGCTGACCGCCGGGAGCGTGGTCATTACCGCCGGAAATCGTACCTTCCGCGTCGCGGGCAATGCATTCTTCCAGAGCAACCGGCCCCTCCTCGAACCGCTCGGGCGCTGGGCCCGCCCCTTCGTTCGGGGGGATCGGTTCATCGACCTCTACGGCGGCAGCGGGTTCTTCGCCTGCATGCTGGCCGATCTGTTTGCCGAGGGACTCCTCATCGAATCGGCGGCGGGCCATGTCGCCGCGGCCCGTGAGAACTTCGAACTCAATGCGATACGAAACGTCACGGCGGTCGAGGGAAAGGCCGAAGACTTGGCGCGCCTCGCCGGGGGAAAGCCGGTCTCCTGCCTCATCGTCGACCCGCCGCGGCCGGGGCTCACGCCGCAGGTCCTTAAGGCCGTCGCGGGGCTGAAGCCGGCAACGATCCTCTACGTCTCCTGCAACCCGTCGACCCAGGCCAGGGATGTCGGGTTTCTCGTCGGGAAGGCGGGCTATGCCGTTACGCGGGCGGCGATGTTCGATCTTTACCCGAATTCATACCATATGGAGTCGGTGGTGATTTTAGGGAAGAAGTGAGAGAGGAAAAGAGCATACGTTGCTGCTGCTCAGGTGGAGACACCGCTACGCGGTTGTCCATTTCGCCCCAAAGGCAGTTATGAGAGCCAGCCCCTGGTCGGAGCCGCGAAATGCGTCCCCGACGTACCCTTTCCAGCGGAAGGGGTCGGCGATGCTTGCCTTCGGCAAGCGCTCGGCCATCCAAAAGAATTTGAATTAGTAATATATTACTCATCGGGAATGAAAGCACGGTGGAGAAGATTCAGCGCCTGCGGCGGGAATTCGGGCAGGCCGGGAGTTCGACGGCTCCGCTCCCCGATAGATAACGGGGCGGTCGTACGGCGGATTCAATGCGGGAACTGCCGTCGTTTCAGCCCCTACCGGGGATCGGTCCGGCCCCGGTAGCGCGGTCGGCGAAAAAACCAATTCGTCCGAAATAAAACATTTGGTATTCATGCGTGCGCGTAACATATCTTTTTATAGTTATCGGATGTCCTTGTGATATCTACATTCTTTCATTTTTCAGAAGAGGTTTGCTGTATGCCAACAGGTGTTGTCAAGTGGTTCAATGAAGCCAAAGGCTTCGGGTTCGTTTCTCCGGACGACGGTTCGCGCGATGTCTTCGTGCATTTTTCCGCAATCCAGTCCTCGGGTTTCAAGAAACTGGATGAAGGTCAGAAAGTGCAGTACGAAGTTGTCGATGGCGCGAAGGGTCCCAATGCCCAGAACGTAACACCGCTGTAATTTCAAAATTACCGGTACTTGCGGGCCTGTGACACTGTTGCAGGCCTTTTTTTTATCCCCGCTCGCGGCTCGGGTGCCGAAAAACGAACCCGATCGCCCTACCCCCCGAGAGTTTCCTTCACCGCTCCTATCACATCGCCGACGTCTTCATCGTTCATCTTCACCGAAAGCGGCAGCGACAGGGTCGTCGATCCGACCGCCTCGGTATTCGGGAAATCTCCCGCCTTGTACCCATAGGTCTTCCGGTAAAAGGGATGCAGGTGCAGCGCCGTGTAGTGCACCCCGGTCCCGATGTTTCTCAGGTAAAGCTCCCGCATCAGCTCGTCCCGGTCAAGCGGCGAGTCCTTCGAGGTCCGCACGGCATAGAGGTGGCGGCTGTGGCGGGTGTCGGGGGCCGGCCCGGGCGGAAGAACGAGCGGGAGGTCGGCAAACGCGGCGGTATAGGCGCGCCAGATCTCCTCGCGACGAAGCAGGTTCTTCTCGATGGCGCGCAGCTGGTGGAGACCGAACGACGCCTGGATATCGGTCATGTTGTATTTAAAACCCGCCTCGACGACCTCGTAGTGGCGGTACCCCTTATCCGAGTAACGCGCCCAGGCGTCCTTGCTCATGCCGTGAAGGGCGAGTACCTTGATCCGTTCCGCCCAGTCGTCGCGGCCGGTCGCAACCATGCCGCCCTCGACCGTGGTCAGGTTCTTCGTGACGTAAAAGCTGAAACAGGCGGCATCGCCGAGGTTACCCGTCGTTCTGCCGTGATACTGCGTCTCGATCGCATGCGCGGCATCGCCGATGATAAGCAGGTGGTAACGGTCCGCTATCGCCTGGAGGCTCTCCATGGCCGCAGGCCTCCCATGGAAATGCACGGGGAGGATGGCGCGCGTGCGGGGGGTAATTTTCCTGACGACGTCGTCCGGGTCGATCGTCATACCGGGGAGTTCGATATCGGCGAAGACCGGTTTCGCCCCGGCATGAATCACGGCGTTGGCGCTGGAACAGAAGGTCATGGCCGGTACGATGACCTCATCGCCCGGCGCGATCCCGGCCGCAAGCATGGAGAGGTGGAGCGCCGCCGTGCACGACGATACCGCCATGCAGTGTTTGACCCCGAGGTACCCGGCAAACTCCTTCTCGAACCGCATGGTCTTCGGGCCGGTGCCGAGCCACCCCGAGCGGATGGTGTCGACCACCTCATCGATCTCTTCCTGCCCGATCAGGGGGCCGCCGAATACAAGAAATTCAGATCGCATACGGGTCCGTTCCGATAAAGGAGGGTACCGGCCGTCACACGCACGCTGTGGTGATATATCCGGCGGTAAAAGCCATGAAAACTTCTCCAGGGAAAAAAATACATCGCAGCGCCGTTCTCATTGACCGAAGCGGTTAAGGGCCGTTGGTTTATGGGATCGAAGGGTGATCGCTTGAGCCATCCGCCGGGGTTGTAATAGAAAAATGGTTTGTTTTCCCGTGCCGCAGACTTAATTTTAAGGGGGCGAAAGGTAGTGAAATCATGTACACTGAACGAGATATAAGCGCGTTAAGCACCATTATCCGGAAAGACATTCCGTCAACGGTTCGCATCATCCTGTTCGGCAGCTATGCGCGTGGAACCGCCAACGAGGAGAGCGATATGGATTTCATTATCCTCACCGGAAGAATCCTGGAACGTGAGGAAAAACTCACATCACTGACCGTTCTTCGCTGGGAAGCGGCGCGGAATGGTTTCAATGCCGACTTTATCGTGAAGAATGAGACCGATTTTTTATCGGAACAGGAACTTCCCACGCTTGCAAGGGTAATTTCCCGGGAGGGGGTAGTCCTGTGGAGCCGCGGGTAGCCGAAGTTGTCAACAAATGGGTCGTTAAGGCCGAATATGCCGTCGAATCCCGCTACCCCGATGATTTTTATCTCCCCGGCCTCGATGAGGCACAAAGGGCGATGCGATTGGCAGGGCGGGTAAAACAGTTCATTATTGACCGATGGAAAGCTGATTCACCATGAGTGTGCGCCCTATGAACACCCCACTGAAAAAGAACAAACTCTTTCCCCTTCGCGTTGCGAGCATCGACACGGGCTCGAACGGCATCCGCTTCGAGGCCGCAGAGTTCTCCGCCCCGGACGTATGGCAACCGCTCGCCTCGGAACGCCTCCCCGTCCGGCTCGGCAAATCGGTGTTCATTTCGGGAAGCATGGAATCGAGGGCGATGGATGCCGCGGTTGCGGCCTTCGGTGCCTTCGCCGGGCACCTGAAGGAACACCACATCCGGCACTATCGCGCCGTGGCGACCAGCGCCGTGCGGGAGAGCGCAAACGGGGAACTGTTTGCCAGGCGGGTTGCGGAAGAAACGGGAATTACCCTCCAGATCATCACCGGCTCCGAGGAGGCGCGGTATGCCCACCGTGCGGTGCGGCACTCCCTCGCACTGGGGAACAGCAAGTGGGTCATGGCCGATCTCGGGGGCGGCAGCCTGGAGGTGTCGCTCATCGACGATGCCGGCATTTTATGGAGCGAGTCTCACGCCATGGGAGCGATCCGGCTCGCCGAGTCCCTCACCGGCATGGAGGAAGACCGCAACCTGTTTCAGCGGCTCTTAACGGAATATATCTCCACCCTGCGCATTCCGCATGCCGAATACTTCCGCTCGATAAGCGGCCTCATCGCGACCGGCGGCAATATCGAGGCTCTGGCGCGACTCGGCGGATCGACGCGCAACAAGGACGGCGTCGCCTCGCTGAGCACCGCGAAGCTCTCGTCGGTGGTCATGCGCCTGTCGAAACTATCCTACCGGCAGCGCGTGACCAAACTCGGGCTGCACCCGGACCGCGCCGACGTCATCGTCCCGGCGGCCATGGTCTTTCTCCGGCTCGCTGAAATGGCAAAGGTCAAGGGTTTCATCGTTCCCTTCGTCGGCCTCAAGGAAGGGATCATGCTCGATCTCGTCGATGAAATCGTGGGAAAGAAGGATCACGCGATCCAGATGGACCGTAAAATTTCAGCGGGCGCGCTCGCCGTCGGCCGACGGTATCAGTTCGATGAACAGCACGGCATGCACGTTTCAAAAATCGCCCTGTCGCTGTTCGACCAGTTGCAGGAGTTGCATGGACTCGGTCCGGAGAACCGTCCCATGCTGCTGGTCGCCGCGATCCTGCACGACATCGGCATGTTTGTCAGCCGGGAAAAACACCACAAGCACTCGTACTATCTCATAGTCAACAGCGACATCCCCGGTTTTGCCCTTCGGCAACTTCGCATAGCCGCGGACATCGCCCGCTACCACCGGAAGAGCGAACCCGCGATGCGGCACGAATCGTTCGCCGCGCTTTCGAAAGGCGACCGCCGCGTGGTTGAGGTACTCACCGCCATCCTGCGCCTTGCCGACGCCCTCGATCGCGAGCACCTCCAGAATGTAGCCTCGGTAAAGGTCACGATCGAACCCAAGACCGTCATTCTCCGCCCCGCCGGTAAAGGCGACCTCCTCCTCGAACACTGGGCGCTGAAAAACCGGTCGAAGCTGTTCTCCCGTCTCTTCGGCCGCGCGGTGAGCATCCTCGGCGGCGGCATCGACTGACCGGTACCCCTATTTCAAGACGAACGTATTCTCATATTTGACGATGTTGTCATCCATCCGGTCGGTCACGAAGGGTCCGGTCAGGTTTTCGCCGTTTTTCCCGATTTCCAGCCGCACCCCTTGCGGCTGCGCCGCCGCCGGAGAGGTCACGAAACTCACGCTGTAGCTGCCCGGCGACAAGGGGCGATGGTTCGCCGAAAACCATTTTGACGAAAATCCGCCGTTAGACACCACAACGCTGTCGCATTTATCGTAAGCGACAGCCGGGCAGCGCAGTTCAAGAATCCCGGCCATGCCGCCCGGCAGGTTGGTTTTGCCGACCATGCGGAGCTCTCCCCTCGAATCGACCTCCATGGTTATGGTAAGCGCGACGCCGATTGCCGCCGACGGCGCCGGCACCGCCTTCGCCGCGTCGGAGGAGGGTCTGCCGCTCACGATCCGGTCGTTTGCGGCGTTGTACACGAGCGAAGCGGAGCCGTCCGGAAGGGGAAGACGGGTTTCATTTACAAGGGCAACTGCCATGATATCGGTCCGGCGATCGGAAAAGGCGGCCGCCTGCCGCAGCTCCTGGCTGAGGATGGACTGGACCTTTTCCGGGGCCAGGGGCGACGAGAGATGCACCTTAAGGTCCGCCGCGCCGTCCGTGGGCTTCTGGAATTCAATCGAGTAAAAGCAATCGTTGGACGCATTGGTCTGCGCGGTCCTTACCTGGGACGACGCAGTCGCTATAAAAGCAAGGACGACGATAGTGGCGAGCATGAATGATTTCATAGATCCCCCCTTTCACGAGGTGTGAAAACATAGGGAGCAACATTCATGCCAGGATTTTCTGAACGGCCCCGACTCTCCACCGTTTCCAATCTTGGAAATCATTGCCGTTACTCAGGAGGGGACACCGCTACGCGGTTTCCCCTCCCTTCATCCCGGCCGGAAAAAAAATAGGCCGGTATTCCGCTACCCTTTCCAGCGAAGGTGGTCGGCGATGTCTGCCTTTGGCAGACGCTCTCCCACCTCCGCAACGCTCACCATCAGGTGGAAAAAATACGAGAAAAGATCATTTTACACGGCCCTCCAATTATTGGATAGATGAAGCAGACTACCGTAGCTGGTTCGAAGGAGATAGAGCAGGAAAAGCAGCAATGGCATCAATTATTACTCCGGCAATTAAACATGGTTGATGGGGCCGGGGCCATAGAGAAAGAAAATATATAATCGTCAAGACCGCTTGCAGAAAATCGGGGGAATAAATCGTTAAAGAGCCAGTGCCAGCTCCAGCGCTTCTTCTCTGGTCAGGCCCGGAAAACGCTTCATCGCATCCGCTATCCCCGCTTCCGTCTCCGGGCTGCGCTTCTCGTCGATCTGTTCCTGAGTGTGTTTCCATACAGGTTTTTCCGGTTTTTTCGCTTTTTTATTCATGGATGCCTCTTTCGGTCGTTTCGAGACGCGCCCGGCTCCGGGTTATCGCCTCATGTGGTTTCCGCTTTAATACCTCTTTCGGGGGAAGGTCCGTCACAGAGGAACGCAATTCTTTCGACAGTGTTGAAAGAATTGGTCTCCATTGTCCAGGCGTTGCCGTGACCCGATTCCCGCGCCTACTTCTTTCCGCTCGCCTTCCCGAACCCCATTTTCTTCCCTTTATCCGGCGAATACTCTTTTGCCGGCAATTGCGGGGATGTTGCCGGTTGCGGTTCCGGCTGAAGAAGATTTTTCAAGGCGGCAAAGCCGATCTGTATTTGCCGGTCAAGGTTATTCAGCCGTTTTTCGTGCTGTTCAATAGCCTTCCTCAATTCGGAATTGTCCGCAATGAGGTTCCGTATCCGGACGAATGCCCGCATGATCTGAATATTGATCTGGATGGATCGT
>CAZYYB010000066.1:0-17810 GCA_964651515.1 uncultured Fibrobacteraceae bacterium | reverse complement strand
CCATGCCGATGACCGGGATGGCGACACTGCGGCTGACCTTCCAGGTCATCGCCACCCCGACCGGCCGCACCGCCGGACCGCTGAGGCCGCCGCTGCCCAGCGGCAATACCGGGCGCCGCGTCCGGGTATCGATGACCATGCCGATAAGCGTATTGATGCACGAGATCGCATCGGCGCCTCCCGCCTCGGCGGCGCGGGCGATCACCGCAATGTCGGTGACGTTCGGCGTCAGTTTGACGATGAGCGGTCGTGCCGTCAGGGCGCGCAGACGGGCGGTGAGTCGCTCGATCTGCCGCGGATCGGTACCGAACGCGAGACCGCCGTGCTTGACGTTAGGGCACGAGACGTTGATTTCGTAGCCGAAGAGGCCCTCGGAGCCGTCGAGCCGCCCGACTACGGCCGCGTACTCATCCTCGGTCGCTCCGGCCACGTTAGCCACTATCGCGCACGGCAGCCGGGCGAGCATGGGCAATTTTTCGGTGAGAAACCGCTCGACGCCCACATTGGCGAGCCCGATGGAGTTCAAGAGGCCCGACGGCGTTTCGACGATGCGCGGGATTTCGTTGCCTTCGCGAGGCCCGAGCGTAACCGCTTTCGTATAGATCGCGCCGAGCCGGGACAGGTCGAGGAGCTCCTCGTATTCGCTTCCGTACCCGAACGTGCCGGAAGCCACGCCTACCGGGTTCACGAGCGTACCTTTGCCGATTTTAATTTGTAAATTCATGCGGTGGATTATCCATCGGGTGAAATAGTAAGCCGGCCGGGGGAGAGCGTGTCACGCATCGCCCTTAATCCCAGGCAAGTTCCCTGCTTGCAAAAACGGGACCCTCGGTACAGGCCCGCCGATAGCCGCCTCCCGCGGCTTTTACCGCACATCCCATGCAGGCGCCCACCCCGCACGCCATGACCTGCTCGATCGATACGAAGCAGTCACACTTCCGGCGGAGCGCAAGATCATGGCAGGCCTTCAGCATGGGCCGCGGTCCGCAGGCGTAAAGAATTGTGTCGCGGTCGATGGAAGACTCGATGGATCCGAGGTAGTCGCCGGTCGTTCCCTTGAAGCCCATGCTGCCGTCGTCCGTACAGATGACGGCGGCCGGACCGGACAGGCGAAGCGGGGCCGGGAGGAAAGCGGCGCTTCGGCAGCCGATGATGAAGCGAAACGGGGTCTCCCGTTCGGCGATGGCATCGGCAAGATAGGCTATCGGGCCGATGCCGATGCCTCCCGCGACAAGAAGCGCCTTCCCCCGGTCGGGCAGGGGAAACGGTCGTCCGAGCGGACCCAGAATGTCGAGCGGCTCGCCCGCGGATTTTGCCGCAAGCACGGCGGTGCCCCGGCCGCGCTTCTGGAAGATCATGGCGGCCCCTCTCGTCCGGTCGAATGCCGACACGGCAAAAGGACGGCGCAGGAGCGGCACGGTATCGTCGGAAATACGAAGCGTAAAGAACTGTCCCGGGACCGGGATGCCGGCCGAATGATCCCAGGTAAAGGTCAGCTCAAAAAAATCGCTGCCGATCGGAGCGTTGCCGGTGACGATTCCGCGAAATTGTTTCATATGACGAAATAATATACTTCCGTGCAAAAGCCGTGGATAATCGCCGAAGCATATATTTATTATGAATGCGTCTCCTCACCAAATTCGTTCTCGCCTTCGTGGTTTTTTTCGCCCTCGCGTTCGGATGCATGCTCCTCTTTTCGCTGCACTCCCAGCGCGTCATGGTCATGTCCATCTCCAGCGATCTGCAGAATATCCTCCAGACCGTTCATTTTTCATCGCAGGAGATCTCGACCGAGCATGCGCCCGACCGGGACGCCCTGAGCCGCGTGATCGAAGAGGCGAAAAGCAACCCCGCCGTCAAAGAGGTCTCGATCGTCTCGTCGAACCAGGAGGTGGTGGCGTCCAGTAATCCGGCGAAAATCGGCAAGCGGAAGACCATTACCGGCAAGGAGATCATCGTTCGGGAACAGTTCGGTGTCAGCGATTCGAGCGGCAAGCACCTGCGGTACGAGGTCACCACCCCGATCGTACGGGATAAGAAGGTCATCGGGCTCGTCGAGACCTCATTCATCGTCAACGATTTCAACGAACTCCTCCACCGGCTCTACACGCGCAACATCGCCCTGACCGGGGGGGCGTTTCTGGCACTTTTCTTTTTATCTTCCATCGTCCTCTACCGTCTCATTCAGCCCATACGCCGCCTCAACCTCGCCGCCGAATCCATCGCCTCCGGAGACCTCTCGGTGCGGGTCGACTATCGGAGTCGCGACGAGGTCGGCAGGCTGACGGCAACCTTCAACCAGATGACCGAAAAGCTGATCGAATCCAAGGACCTCGAGGAAAAGCTCCGTCTCATGGATCGCCGGGCCGTGCTTTCGGAGACCGCGGCCACCCTGGCGCACGAGATACGCAATCCGCTGAACCTGATCAACCTTACCGCCGATCACCTTGCCCGTTACTACCGACCCGAGGATTCCAGGCAGCTTGAAGCCTACGAAGGGCTGATCGCCAGCCTCAAAGCCGAGGTGAGGCACCTCAATACCATGGTCGAGGAGTTCATGGCGATCGGCAAACCGATCCGTATCAGGAAATCTCTTTTTTCCTTCGCCGAACTCCTGGCGCAGGTCGAGCTTCTCGTCAAGCAGCAGCTGGTTTCAAAGCAACTGATCCTTCGCTGCGCGGTACCGCAGGGTCTCCAGCTCCACGGCGACCAGGAGCAGCTGCGCCTCGTATTTTTGAACCTCCTGCTCAACGCCATGGACGTCTCCCCGACGGGAGGCACGGTCACCATATCGGCATCGCCGGAGGACGGAGGTGCAGGGGTAACCGTTGCCATGCAGGACGAGGGACCCGGCATAGATCCGAGCCACCTTGACCGGATTTTCGAGCCGTATTTTTCAAAGCGTCCGGACGGGGTCGGTCTCGGGCTGGCCATGGCAAAGCGGATCGTCGAAGCGCACGGCGGTTCCATCATCGCAAAAAACCTTGAAGGGAAGGGTGCCAGCTTCGTAATGCGGCTCCCGTTGGATACGGCATGATAAAAATCGTACTGGTGGAAGACGACAATGCTCAGCGCAACATTATGGCAAACATCATCCGGGCCGAAGGCCACGTGGTGTTTGAGGCCGCCAACGTCGACGCCGCCATAGGGGCCATAGGTGAAAATGACCCGGCGGTCGTGGTAACCGACCTCAAGATGCCGGGACGCAGCGGCCTCGATCTGGTCGAGCAGATATCGCACATGACCCCCCGGGCCGAAGTCGTGGTGATCACCGCCTTCGGTTCCATCGAAACCGCGGTCAGGGCCATGAGGCTTGGCGCCTACGACTATCTTA
Source organism: uncultured Fibrobacteraceae bacterium (assembly GCA_964651515.1). Lineage (GTDB taxonomy): Bacteria > Fibrobacterota > Chitinivibrionia > Chitinivibrionales > Chitinispirillaceae > BOG-1184. The sequence goes on along the minus strand of CAZYYB010000066.1, from coordinate 14,476 downwards.
CCAAACCGCTCGAACGCGACGAGCTTCTGCTCGCCATCGAGCGCGCGGCGGAGAAGTACCGTCTGCGCATGGACGGCATGAGCTTCCGCAACCAGCTGGCCGACCAGACTTCCCACGGCCTCATCGCCGAATCTGCGGCAATGAAGAGTGTTCTCGATATTGCCGGGAAGGTTGCATCGACCGATGCGACGGTGCTCATCCGGGGAGAGTCCGGTACGGGCAAGGAGAAGATCGCCCAGCTCATCCACTACCTGAGTCCGCGGGGAAGCCGCCCCATGCAGAGCATCAATTGCGCAGCATTTCCGGAGACCCTTCTCGAATCCGAACTGTATGGTTATGAGCGGGGCGCCTTTACCGGAGCACAGGCGCGTAAAATCGGTATCATCGAGACCGCCGGCCAGAGCACGCTGTTCCTCGATGAGGTGGCTGATATGTCGCTCAATACCCAGGCAAAGCTGCTGCGAACCCTCCAGGAGAAAGAGGTGCGGCGGGTAGGCGGCACCTGTTCCATCCCGGTCGACCTGCGGGTGGTAGCCGCAACCAATAAAAATCTCGAAGAGGCAATAAAAAAGGGCACCTTCAGGGACGATCTCTTCTATCGCCTGAATGTGATCCCTATTGTAATCCCGCCGCTTCGGGAACGAACCGCCGACATCCCGGCGCTGGTGGACTTTTTCCTTGCGCGGCGCGGCAAGGCGAAACGTATCGCCCCCGAGGCAATGGATAAGCTGAAACGGTACCCCTGGCCGGGGAACGTCCGCGAACTCGAAGCGGTAATGGAACGAACGATGATTCTCTCCGCCACCGCCACCATAGAAACGTCCGACCTTCCCCCCGAGATGCAGCGCCCCGGATCGACGGGGAGCGTTTCATCGCCGGAGCCGTCGCTGCCCGAAGGCGGGATTGTCTTTGAGGAGTGGGAGCGGTCGATGCTCCAGAAGGCGCTGGAAAAAACCGACGGCAACGTTGCCGAAGCGGCAAGGCTTCTCGGCATGACCTACCGAACCTTCCAGTACCGCGCCCAGAAGTTCGGGATGATCGAAAAGAGCCCCCTGGCGGGAATCGACCAGTAAGCCCTCGATTTAACGTTTTGGTCGTCTCCCTTCACCATTTGGTTGTCCCCGCCCCCCTTCCTCTCGGCCCATAAAAGACAGCCATGTTTTTGTTGCTGTTTTTCCCCTATATTCGCATAAATATTGAAAATTGCACCGATATTTTCCACCGCCTCCGGTTGGCATGGTTATTGTTTGCTTACATAGGCTGTAACGAAGGAAAAAAGCCGAATGGCTTCTCATAGCAGTTCCACTCACTCTCAGGAGGTTTGTATGAAGTTGTCCCATGCCCTTATCGCCGGTCTCGTTGCGTGCAGTTTCGCCGTTGCCGGTACCGACAGTGCCAGCACCACCGCCGCCGCTCCCATGGCCAAGACCGCAACGCCGAAGGCGAAGAAGGCCGCAGCCATGACGCCGATCAAAGGCAGCATCGTTTCCGTTGACGCGATCGCCAACACGATTGTCGTCAAGACGAAGAAGGCCGACGACACCCTCTCAACCACCGATAAGACCGTTGTCATGCCGAAGGGCAAGACGGTTGCCGATCTCAAGGCCGATGACAAAGTAATGGTTACCTATAAGGTCGAAGACGGCAAATGGATCGCCACCAAGATTTCCATTATGCCTGCCAAGAAGGCCGCTCCTGCGGCAGCGCCGGCAGCGCCGACTTCCGGGACGACCACCACCCCCGAAGCGAAGTAACTTCTCCAGCGCTTCACGCTTTAAAAACCTGCCTGCGATTTGACTCGCGGGCAGGTTTTTTTTATGCCCGCCGGATACTCCCGTCACCGTACCCCCTCCCCATTGTATCGAAGTCCGCGCCTCTCTACTGCCGCTCAGGCACCACCACCTCGATTTCCACCATGGCGGTGCCGGATTCAGTCAGCCCGATCTGCGTTGCGGCGGCCCGGGAGAGATCGATGATTCTGCGTTTGGTATAGGGGCCCCGGTCATTTATCCGCACCACGACCGAAAGATCGTTTGAAAGGTTGGTCACCCGCACCAGCGTGTTGAAGGGCAGGGTCGGGTGGGCGGCGGTGAGCGCATTCATGTCGTACCGCTCTCCGCTCGCGGTCAGGTAGTCATGGGTGTCGGGGGATATGAAAGAGGCCATCCCGGTCTGGCGGAACGGAGACGATGGCTGGGGAACAAGTTGCCCGCCTGCGCCGGGTTTTTCCTGCGCCGGCGGCGCTGCGAGCCGCGAGGGGGCGGCGCAACCGATGCAGAGTGATAGTGCCGCCACCGCTGCCGAAAGGCGGAGCGCCGACCGGCGCGGATTGTCTTTACAGGCTCTCATCGTCGCCCCCTCAACAGATCCTCGGCAGGAGGTCCCCGGAAGGGACATCAACCACACGCCTGCTGCCGATAATGGTCTCAAGGATCACCGGGACCCGGCTGCGCGGCTCCACCGTCCCGATAATGCACGCTCCCCTGCCCTGCTCCACGGTTCGGCAGGCGGCTACGGCCGCATCGGCCTCATCCGCAGGAACGATGGCCACGAACCGCCCTTCATTCGCGACATGGAGCGGATCGAGGCCAAGGAAGCTGCATGCGCCCGCCACTTCCGGAGGGATCGGTATGGCACTCTGGCGCACCACGACGGTGACGCCCGAAGCGGCGGCGATCTCGTTGAGCACGGCCGCGCACCCGCCGCGCGTGGCGTCGCGCAGGGTACGCGCATGCGGGCTCGCATCGAGGAGCGTGCCCGCGAGACGATGGAGACAGGCGCAATCGGAGACCGCGGTCGAAGCGAAATTGAGCCCATCCCGTGCGGCAAGCACCGCGATTCCGTGAAGCCCGATCGGCCCGCTGACCAGCACCGCATCGCCCGGCCTGGCGTACGCAACCGACAGCTCCCGTCCGTCCGGCACGACGCCTAATCCGCTGGTCGCGATGAATATGCCGTCCGCCTTCCCGCGATCGACCACCTTGGTATCCCCGCACCGGATCGAGACCCCGGCGGCCGTGCTCTCCCGCCTTATCGAACGGAGGATGCGCCGCAGGAGGTTGACATCGACTCCCTCTTCGAGGATCATGGCGACCGAAAGGGAGTGCGGCACCGCCCCGACCATGGCGAGATCGTTCACGGTTCCGCAGACGGAAAGCTTGCCGATATCGCCGCCGGGGAACTCAATCGGCCTGATGACAAAGGAATCGGTGGTAAAGGCAACGCGGCCCGGCGGCAGCGAAAATACCGCCGCATCTTCGAGCGGACCGTCGGGATCGGTGCCGAGTTCCGGCAGGATCACGCTTCGCAGCAGATCGTCGAGGCCCCTGCCGCTGCCGTGACCGAGCAGGATGGTGTCGATCATGGCCGACCGCCGTACCTGAAGGCCGCCGCGCACGAACCCTCACTCGACACCATGCACGGTCCGACCGGGTTTTCCGGCGTACAGGCCTCCCCGAAAAGCAAACACTCCTCCGGCGGGATCACCCCCTTCAGTACGCTGCCGCACGAGCACCCCCGCGGCACCTCCACTCCGTCCGGCTTCAGCCCGAAGCGGACCGATGCATCGTACGCCGCGAACTCTTTCCGCAGGCGCAGACCGCTCCGAGGGATCATTCCGATTCCCCGCCAGACCGCATCCTCGGGCTCATATACCTCCTCCATGAGCCGCAGCGCGGCCGGGTTGCCCCGCGCCGAAACGACGCGGGGGTAGTTGTTTTTTACCGCGACCTCTTTTGCGACCAGGAGATCGAGCAGGCTGCAGATCCCGGCGAGGATATCGAGCGCCTCGAAGCCGGTGACGACGCCGGGAACGCCCCGCCCGACGAGCGTGCCGTACGCGTCGGCCCCGATGATCGCGCTCACATGACCGGGAAGCAGGAATCCGCCGATGCGAATCGACGGATCGGCCATAAGGGCGTCGATCGCCGGCGGCACCAGCCGGTGCGCGACAAAAAAGGAGAGGTTGCGAAGCCCTTCCTTCGCCGCCGCCTTTACGACCGCGGCGGTTGCGGGAGTCGTGGTTTCGAACCCCACGGCGGTAAACACCACCTGGCGAGGGCTCTTCCGTGCACCGTCGAGGGCGGCACGGGGCGAGGTCACGACCTCGATGTCCGCGCCGGCGGCTTTTGCCTGTGCAAAGGATCGGCGGTTCCCCGGCACACGGAAGAGATCCCCGAAGGTCGCCATGCGGACCTCTCGTGAAAGTGCAAGTTCAACCGCCGCGTCGATATAGGCGGCCGGGGTGACGCACACCGGGCAGCCGGGGCCCGAGATGAGCCGCACGTTTCCGGGAAGCAGCTGACGGATGCCGAGCCGGCCGATCTCCATGGTGTGCGTGCCGCACACCTCCATGAGGCGCACCTCGGGCAACCTCGCCGCGAGCCCGGCAATTTTGTCGATGAGCGCGCGGGCCGCCGACGGGTCGTTGAACGCCGCGCTATCCATGGTCGGCAACGATCCGGAAGAGCTCGCGGATGAGTTCGAGGTTCGCCAGCGCCTCCGCCTCGTCGTACTTCTGTATTGCCAATCCGGCGTGCACCATGACGTAGTCCCCGACGGCAACGTTTTGCAGCACCGAAAGATCCGCCGTGGTTACCATGCCGTCCACCTCCACCTCGGCGGTGTCGCCGGTTATCGACACGACCTTCGCCGGAATAGCCAGACACATACGCTATGCTCCCCTTGCCGCAGCCTTGATCTTCTGAAGTTCACGGGTAATATACCCGATATGGGTCAGCTCCTCATGGATGAGCCGCTCCACCTCGGCCCTGCCGCTCGAAGCGGAAACCGCCTCGCTCACCATTGAGTAAAACACCACCGAATCCTTTTCGAAGGACATCGCTATATTCAATATATCCAGCGGCGTTTTGCAGGTCGCCGCGAGCTCCTCCATGCCCGACCCCTTGACGAAAACGTGATTATCGGCCGTCGCCTTGAGATACATCGTTATCTCCCGGCCCGGGTCGTAGAGATCCGCATCCAGCGCCTCGGGCGAGAGGTGCTCCCGGAGCGCCGTGAAAGTCTCGATATGCTTCGTCTCCCAGGACGCCAGGTCGAGAAGGAGCTTCCGTATTCCCTCCCCTGCCGCGGCGGCGGCGGCCGCGGAGTAAAACGCATAGCCGTTCTTCTCGATTTCAACCCCGATCCCGAACACCTCATCCGCGGTAAGAATCTGGTCCATACCGTCTCCTTCCCTGAAGATGCTTCCGAATCCACCTTGTCCAGCTCGCACAGGACGGTGCGGCGCCGGGAGCGGGCACCCCGCCCCTCCATTAATATGGCTCGCGGCGCGCACCATCGGCGGGGAGTTCGCCCGGAGCGCCCCCCCGCATACTTTACTCCGGCGAAGATCGCGGTACCGTCTCCCGCCTCCCCATCCCGGCCACGACCACCTGACCATAGGAAATCGACTCATCGGACGGCGGCAGCAGCCGGTGCAGGAGCGGGGTAAGGCCGCGCTCCCGGAGCAGGGAGACGATGCGCTCGGTCAGGATAACGTTCTGAAAGCAACCGCCGCTCAGCGAGACCCGCGTTACCGTTTGTTCTTCGGCAACCTGCGCGGCGATCGAAACGGTTGCCTCCGCGACGGTAGCGTGGAACCGGGCGGCAACGCGGGAAACCGCCGCGCCGCCCCTGAAATCGTCGTACGCTTCCAGGAGGATCCCGGCGCCGTCGATGACCGGCATGCCGTCGGCGACGGCGAGGGGCACCCGGTAGCCCGGCACCTTGCCGGCATCTTCCTCCTCCATGGCCGCCGCTTCGAGCAGGATTGCCGGCTGCCCCTCGTAGCCCCGGCGCAGACCGATCCCCAGAAGCGCGCTCATGGCATCGAACAGGCGCCCCATGCCGGAACTCTTGACGCAGTGAATCTCCCGGGAAACCAGTTCCACTACCGGATCCTTGTCATCGGCCCGGATTTCGGGAAAGAGCGACGAAGCCGCGCTCCCGAGAAGCGGCACCAGGGCGCCTAACGCGGCACGCCAGGGGTGCTCTATCGCCGTTTCGCCGCCCGGCAGCAGCATGGTCGCAAGATGGGCGACCCGCCGGAACCGGTAGTGGTCGGCCAGAAAGAACTCCCCGCCCCACAGGGTGCCGTCGTCCCCATACCCCGTGCCGTCGTAAACGACGCTCAGGGCCCTTCCCGCGATGCCGTTCTCCGCCAGGCACGCCGCGGCATGGGCGTGGTGGTGCTGCACCCGGAGCGTCGGTACCCCCGGTTCGAGGAGATGTTCGAGCGGCGTGCCGGGATGGCGATCGATGACGTAGAGCGAGGCACGGGTATCGAGCAGGGTCAGGAGGTGGTGCCGTAGTGCCGAAGCCTGGTCGAGGGTTTCGGCGTTGTCGGCACTGCCCACATACTGCGACACGTAGCAGGAGCTCCCGCGCCCGACCGCGATCGTGCTCTTCAGCACGCCGCCGCAGCCGACGATGCCGGTTACCTCACAGGGCGACGGCACCGGTTCGGGGACATAGCCCCGGCCGCGGCGAAGGAGGAGCGGGGCGCCCGCCGCGATCCGTGCGATGGCGTCGTCGACGCGGACCAGGATCGGCCGGTCGTGGACCAGGAAAACATCGGCAACGCCGCCGAGAACCTTGACCGCCGCTTCGTTCGTATGCACCATGGGCTCGTCCGACCGGTTCGCGCTGGTCATGACGAGCGCGTCGAATGCCCCCGCGGCGAAGAGCAGGTGGTGAAGGGGAGCGTAGGGGAGCATGATGCCGTAGGTCGGTACCCGTGGCGCCACCTCGTCGGCAACCGCAAACCCCGGACTCTTCCGCTTCCGGGCGAGCACGATCGGCCGCTCCGGCGATTCGAGGAGCAGCGCCTCCTCATCGGAGAGGTGGACCAGCGCGGCGGCGGCAGCCCGGTCGCGCACCATGAGCGCCAGCGGTTTTTCCTCCCGATTTTTGAGAAGGCGCAGGCGGGCCACGCTGTCGGCCCGGTCGGCCCGGCAGGAGAGGTGGAAACCGCCGATCCCCTTGATCGCCGCGATATCTCCCTGCCGGAGCAGTTCGATGCAGCGGGCGACCGGATCGGCACCTTCGAGCGCTCTCCCCCCGCGATCGAGCAGGGCGTAGCGCGGGCCGCAATCCGGGCAGCAGATGGCCTGGGCATGGAAACGTCGGGAGGCCGGATCGCCGTATTCGGCGCGGCAGGCCGGGCACATCGCAAAGCCGGCCATGGCGGTTTTCGGGCGATCGTAGGGGAGGCCGCCGATGATCGTATAGCGCGGGCCGCAATCGGTACAGTTGATAAAGGCGTGGCCGACCCTCCGGTCGGCGGGGTCGCGCATCTCGGCGAGACAGGCGGCGCATACCGCCGTATCGGCAGCCGTGTCCACCCCGGCGCCGCCCGGCGCCGCGGATTGGTCGATGGAAAAAGTCGCGGGAAGCGCTCCCGGTGCCGGAACCTCCTCCATGCGGAAAAAGGCAACGGCCGCAAGCGGAGGCGCCTCGCGCCGGATGAGCCCGGCGAACCGATCGAGGGTTTCGGGCGCCGCCCAGGCAATAATCTCGACGCCCCGGCCGTCGTTCCGCACCGTGCCGCGTACCCCGAGCCGCGCAGCCAGACGATAGATAAACGGCCGGAAACCGACGCCCTGAACGGTTCCTCCCACGCGAATGATGCGGCATCGCAGCCGGTCTCGGTGCTCTTCCATGCAGAAAAAAATAGTTCACCTTCCTTCCATAAAAGAGGCCATGGTCCGTATAACAGAGTATTTTTTAAAAAAAGCCTCAGGCAATGCCGCATCGGGGGATCACTCTGCCAGTAATGAAGACACCATCATTCCGTTTTCAGGCCCTCCCCGCCCTGCTCCGTCTCCTCTTTCCGCACCCCGGCCGGCAGCCCCTGCCCGCGGTGAAAAGCGTCGTCTGCATTCGTCCCGGCAAACTCGGCGACCTGTTCGTGGCGACCCCGCTTTTTTCGGCGCTCAAGAACCAGGGCGGGGTACAGCGGCTGGCGGTCGTCTGCAGCCCGGAAAACGAAATCGTCGTGCGGTATAACCCGTTCGTCGACGAGTGCCGGGTGGTCAACTTCCACCGGATCGGCGCGGTCATCGGCGCCATCGGGTGGCTGCGACGCCAGCGTTTCGACGCGGTGTTCGACCTGACGCCGGGGTTTTCCCGCACCAATTTTTTCATGAGCTACGGCGCCGGAAGCCGCACCCTGCGCGCCGGAATCGAGAAGGGGATCACGGCCGACTGCTACCACGTCCATGTCGGCAACCGCACGACCCACCTGGCCGACCGCCTCCTCGAAGCCGGCGAGCTGTTGACGGCATCCAAATTTCCCCGGCGGGGCGCCCTCGAAATCTACGCGTCGGACGACGACCGCGCCGCGGCCGCCGCCTTCATCGACCGGTGCGGGGGAAGCGACGGGCTCGCGGCGATCAATCTCTCGTCGGCAACGCCGCAGCGGCAGTGGCCTTACGACCACTTCGCCGCGCTCATCCCGCTCCTTACGGCCCTCCCTGCCCTGCGGAAACTGGCGCTCATCGGGGTCGGACCCCAGGCACGCTGGGCCGGAACGCTCGCGCAGCTCGACAAGCGGTGCATCGCGGTTCCGGCGATGACGCTGACCGCGGTCACCGAAGTCATTGCCGCCTGCCGTCTCCTGATCTCGACCGACACCGCCCTGATCCATGCGGCCGCGGCGCGCGCCGTCCCGGTCGTGGCGCTGTACATCGGCGATGCGGAGGCGCTGTCGCGCTGGAAACCCTATCACGGCCTGGGAAGCGTCATCCAATCGCCGCCGAACAGGCCGGTTTCATCCATCGCCCCCGAGACGGTGCGGGACGAAACGGTCAAAATCCTCAAGGAGTTCGCAGCATGACCAAGTCGATCTGGTGTATCATGTTCCTGTCGCTTGCGGCTGCCGCCGCCTTCCGGCCGGACTCCCTCAACACCGCCTGGTTTATCGGGACCTCGGATGCCTACAACGAGCGGCGCGGCACGTACGATTTCGGCGGCGGCAACACGCAGCAGGTCAATTGCAACGACCTGGTTACCTGGGGCCTGACCGGCGGCAAACGTTTCGCGCTCCCGAACTCGCAGCCGCTCCAGGTTGCGGGCGTGGTCCGGTACGGCTCGGTCGTCGACCCCGGCGATACGTTACCGGCCGGAACCAACCTGAACGCGCCGTCGTTTATCAGAAAGTATCTCCTGCAGGGCGGGCTCGTCGCCGACCTCCAGATGCCGCTCGATCTCGCCGACCTCCGGGAGTCGGGCAGCCAGTTCTATTTCCACGCGGGCGCGGGGCTGTACCTGTCGCGGATATGGGAGACGGAATACCTTCTCGACGATCCTTCCCAGACCGTGACGGGCGACCCGGCCGTCGAGCCGGCGCATGTCATGCTGAGCCCGAGCATCCGCGTCGGGCTGGGCTGGGAGGTCGCCCTCTCCCGTTCCCTCGGGCTTGCCGTTTCGTACTCCCTGTGCTACGGGGACCCGGTGCACTACGATGCGACCGGGGATGAATTTCCCCTGGGGACGCCCTACAGCGAACAGTTCATTTCGCATGAGTTTGATATTGTGTTGTTGATAAAGTAGTAACAACGATGAAAGCCTTTGCTGGGGAAACCGAGCTTACCACCCTTGGTGGGGGAACCACCTTGCGGTGGTTCCCCCTGGTCGGAGCCGCGAAACGCGTCTCCCGACCACCCATTCCAGCGGGAAGGGGCGGCGATGCCCGCCGTTGGCGGGCGCCTGCCCCCTCCCGCAACGCCCACCATTAGGTAGAAAACACCGGGTAAAAAAATCAATATCATTGAAGTTTTCGTTAAGTTTCAAGTTGCAAGTTTGTTTTATTCCGTCCTCATCCTTCATCCTTTTGTTTTCAAAACCATCACGAAATGCACGTTTTTGATCATTAATTGAGGGTAAAAGTGCCGATATCGATCACGAAAACCCCTCTAATTGCACGAAATTTGCACGAAATTCATACTTAACTCATTGATTCAAATGATAAATCGATTTTTTTATTTTTTATTTATTTTTTTTGAGCCCCGTTTCGGCAAAATTTGCCGGTTTTTCGACCTCCAAGGGGCACCTCTTCGCCTCACCCCGGCCCCTCTCCATAAAATGGAGAGGGGGGATCCGCACATAGCTCACGCACCAGGTGCTGACGCTTGAAACTCCGACAATGTCAAAGAACAAACCGCACCGGGGCACCATTCCGGCCGCAGCGCGCCCCGTCGTACACCTTCCACCTATATGCTAATATACACTATTTTTAAGATTAATGCAACATTTTTTTATCTATATGGTGTTGCCTCGGAGATCACACAAATCCCCACTCGACTGCTCTTCTATATTCCCGTATTTTTGCTGCCCAATGATGGCGTTGCGGAAGTGCCGAGGCCCCGCCCCCATGGGCGGGATTAGCCCGGCACTTCCGCTGAAGGGGGGGCGTCGAAGACGCGGCTTTACGCGGCTCCGACCAGGGGCTGGTGCAATTCATGAACGTTCCATCTTATGAGGAAAAGGTAAAGCGGTCCTACCAGGGCGGTTATGCGGGCGTGAGCGTCCGCGTTGCAAAAGATCTCTATTACAGGACGGGCTGATTTAAGGGGAACCCGGTTGAAACCGAATATATGGCCCATTGTCGGCGGCCAACTCGCGGTGACGAATATGCATCTATGCTTCGCCGGCCCGGTGAAAAGCTTCCGGCTGCCCTATTCCAAGATCGTTTCATTCGACCACTATTCAGATGGCATCAGCGTGACCAAAGATACAGGCTCCGGGAAACCGATGATTTTCAAGACCGGTGAGGGATGGTTTATTTATAACCTGGTGAAACATTTGGCGGGAGCGGGCTGAAAGCGAAATGAAGCTTTCAGATAGGCTTACAGGCGTGCCAACCGCCCATACATGCGCTGGCCCGAAGCCGGTACATCACGGGCTTGGAGATTTCGCGGCAGGCGGCGGTAATAGTCGTGCATTTGCAGTTAGAATATTAATGCTTTGACCGGCGAAATCAGCATCATGGGTAATGAGGGTTACGCCATTTTGAGCGCATATATTGCTTATCACCTCGTCATTAAAATCGGTTGTCCCTGCTTCATTATTCTTCAATGCAGCATCAATATCTAAAGAGGGGAACCCCGATTCCACCCGCGAGCATGCGGATAATATGCGCTTTACGGTCCTTGTAATTTCCGCCGCTATCGGCTTAAATGCGGCGCTTTTTCTAAAAGATTTAAACTGAAGTTTGTCGTTGCCGGTTTGCTTTTGTTCTATGCGTGAATAGGTATTTATAAATTCTGAAAGCACGATCATATCTATTAAAACTTCGCATTTGCATGACCTTATATCACGCCATGCTGCAGAATAAAAATACGATCCTTTCCTCCTGACCGGTGAAGGGCCATACATTGAAAGCCATACATTTGCATCGAGAAAAAACTTTTCGCTTGCCAGGAATGTATGGGCACGTATATCCTGAATTCTGCTACTCGCCATCATCGCCCAACTCCTCTTCGGCTGCTTTTTTATATGGTTCAGGATTCTTGAAGAAATCCTTTGCCCTGTCCACTACCCGTTTGAGCAAATTCAGATCATCTGGATTGCCATTTATCGGGGCCAACATGATGTCTTTTAATTGCTCATCGGTATATTTGCCGTAAAGCTGACCAACAGCGCTGTTTAAAAAGGCTGAAGTCAAGTCGGTAACCCCTTCGAACGACAGGCATATTTTCTTTCCCTGATCGATATTATCCTTTATGCGCTGAAACAGGATTTCACCATCTTGTGCCGAAACGCACAAGCCCTTTGCGATGCCGTCTGCTATTTTAATTATTTCTACGTTCATATGGATCGTTTCTCCCGATAAGATGCTAAAAAATACTACGTGGATCAACCTCGCTTAACAAACGATATGATTTTGTATCAGCCGTATTGATCTCGATATTCACGACGGTGCCTGGAAATGAATTATTAAGTGTTCGCAAAGATTCTTTGCTGTTTTGATAGCACCAATAGCCGCGGTCGGAAACGATCTGGATTTTTCCGCCATTGAACCCGATGAATTCGCGAATTAATTTAAGCCCCAGCCCGCCTGGTTTTCCTTCTGCCGGTTGTCTCGTGGTGTTGTTTTTCTCAATTGCCCACTTAATGGCTTCCTTGGCCGGCAGATCAAACCCCATTTTATCGAAAATATTCTGTTTCATTCCAATGCCGAGGTCTGCGATTGAAAATTTCAATCTATTTTCATTTGGGAAATGTTGCCCGCAGGCAAAAATACCCAGGCTTGAACTGGAATGATCATTCGCATTCTCATAGATTTCTGCGATGCTTTCCCTGAATTTTTTATGAAGCGCTTCGCTCATTCTGGGTATACCCTTGCCAACAAAATGCATGTCAATATAATCCTTGAAGGCATCGGATTTTCCGCGCTCAAAGCGCTGGTATTCAATCGTTGTTCCTTCCAAATCGCTCTCTCGGGGCACATCGAACCCAAAATTGGCTAAAAAACCATTTACCGAAAGTGCCTTGCGTAATCCGATCCTCATTCCTGATAAGCGAATAATTCCCTTAGCCTTGAAAGAATAAAGAACTGCCCCAAAGGGGGCGCACATATTGGCATCCATCCACTCAACACCTGACATATCAACTTCGAGCAAGCCATCACGCCGCAATTGGGAGTTATGCCAAAGCCTGATGATTCTTTCAAAACCCCGTATATCGGTAGGTAATGAATTTATGCGAGTTTTCATACAAGCCGCATGCACTTATTGATAAGGAGGAGAAAACCGCAAGACACGCGCTGCAGGGTTTCAAAATATATGTTGAATGCCCTATTTTTCAAGTATTTAAGCATTCTTGACTTAAATCCAGCATGTATTTTAAAATATGGACATGCCTTCACCCGAAAAAGCCGACCTGCTCTGGGAAAACGCCATGGCGACTGAGTCTGCTATAAAATCCGCTGCAGAAAACGTGCTCATCGCCTATTTGAGAGAATCAAAAGGTTATAAAAACATTGTTGTAGATGCCCTGCATCCGGGAATTGCCGATATTTATGCTATAGGGAGCAGAAACGGACTCTTGATTCAGATAAAATACGCAATCACCCCTATTGAACCTGGCTGTTTGAGCGAGAAAGAAATTACCTCGATCAAAGCCCGAGCAGCTGAAAAAAAGGCGCAGCCTTGGGAAGCGCGAATAATGCTCGACGAATCGCTTCAATTAAAGGGATCTATAGAATTCCGGCTGCTTTCATAACCATCTCCAGATCTCGTTGATTTTCCTGCTTCCAAGGTTCTGCACGAACCCTCTTTAAAGTAGCTTCCTGCTCCTTGCGGCTTTTGTGCGATTCTTCTGGACATCCGGCATAATGGAACATATATTACTACTCCGAATGACTTGGGCCTATTCAGATTGTCCCATTCTGCCTTCAAGGATCGGATACCATGGCAACCCGCAAACAAGTGCTCGACGGCATCACCCGCAGCCGGCTTCTGGATATAGCCCGGAACTTCGACCTCACCGGCCTTACCTCGATGCCGAAGGACGACATTGCCGGCGCCCTGGCCTCGAAACGGTCGATCGCCATGGAAAGCATTCTCGAGCTGCTGAGCCGGGAGGAGCTGAAAACGCTCTGCGATGCCATCGGGCTCGACCCCTCCGGCAGGGAAAAGGCGCTGCTGATTGAACGGATATGCGGGATCCCAAATCAGGAGTCGGGAGTCGGGAGCCGGGAGATAGGAGAAACGGCAAGAAAGATCATTGGCCGGAAGTCGGAGGGCAAGTTCCAGAGAGAGGAACGCAAAAAGGCAGATCCCACCCTTGATCCCTCCCTTAGAAAAGGGAGGGACGCGCTTAAGGAGAAAAAAGTGGCGGAGAGAACAAACGGCGGGAAAGACGCGGAAGCCTACGATCACAAAGAAGCCAAGGTAAGCCTGCGGCCGGAGATCGGCACCCAGGCGCAGTTCAAGAAGAAGATGCCGCCGCGAGTCTATAAATACGACCCTTCGCTCTCGCCCGCGCTCGAATGGGACGGCAAGAACCCGACGCGTGAACAGGGCGAGGCGCTGATCCGGGAAATCCTGGCGACCGACGACCTCGCCGCGGCGAAAGAAGCCGCGGCAAAGCTTCGTGCCATGAGCAAGCCTTTCCTGAATTGGGCCGGGAAGGCCGAGCGGCTCTCCTTCGATGTGCCGACCCTGCCGCTCTTCGTGCATGAGCGGCTATCGACCAAGGCGATCATCGAAACGCTGAAGAGCCACAAGAAGGAGTCCGATTCGGAATCGGTCTCCTTCCTCGACGACCTCTTCGGCGACCCGCACCACTCCATTGCCGACCAGGTTCTTAAAGCCTACGAGTACCAGGACAAATGGACGAACCGGATGGTGCTCGGCGACTCGCTCGTGGTCATGAACTCCCTCTTGCACTACGAGAACCTCGGCGGGCAGGTGCAGAGTAAGCCCCCTGCCAACGGTGTATTGCCAGCCTGCCATGCAGAAATAATTTTATA
>CAZYYB010000065.1:0-17911 GCA_964651515.1 uncultured Fibrobacteraceae bacterium | reverse complement strand
TCCTGAAATGCGCGGCGACGCCATCAAGGATGCCCGCGGCTCCATCGACCAGACCGGGATGCGTGCCGGAGGGGCGAAAATCGATCTCGAAATGAATGCAAAGGGTGCGCGGCGCTTCTCTGCGGTTACTGCGGCGAATGTCAACAAGTTCCTCGCCATCGTTCTCGACAGCACCGTTTATTCCGCCCCGCGGATCATCCAGAAAATCTCGGGCGGCCGTGCCGAAATTACCGGCAGCTTCGATATTCAGGAGGCGAACAACCTGGCGATCGTTCTCCGCGCCGGCGCCCTCCCGGCCCCGGTTAAAATCATCGAGGAGCAGGAGGTCGGCCCCTCACTCGGGCAGGACTCCATCAATAAGGCGGCCTTTGCGGGTCTCATCGCCGTGCTGTTCATCGTCGTCTTCGCGCTCATCTACTATCGCCTCAGCGGAGCGATCGCCCTCGTGGCGCTCTCCATCAATATTCTGGCGGTGCTCGCCATCATGGCGCTCCTCAATGCCACGCTGACCCTGCCCGGTATTGCCGGTCTCATCCTGCAGCTTGCCATGGGCATCGATGCCAACGTGATCATATTCGAGCGTATCCGCGAGGAGGACCGAACCGGCAAGACCCCGCGTGCCGCCATCGAAGCCGGTTACAAGATGGCGACCTGGACCATCATCGACTCTCACTTTACCGCGCTGATTACCGCCGCTATCCTCTACTGGAAGGGTACCGGCGCAATCAAGGGATTCGCAGTGACGCTGAGCCTGGGTATCCTCAGCAATCTCTATACGGCGCTCTTCGTGACGCGCGTGCCGCAGGACATTATCGTCGGACGAAATAAACAGAAACTGAGCATCTAATCCCTTAGCGGAGAACAGCCATGTTGCGAATTTTCAAAGAGACCAAAATCGATTTCATCGGCTTTCAGAAATGGGCCATAGGTTTTTCGCTCTTTCTGACGCTGGTCACCTTTGTTTCCATAGGGTACCACTGGGTGGTGCACAAGGCACCGTTTAACTGGTCGATCGAATTCGTCGGCGGCACGCAGGTGCAGCTCAAATTCGAAAAGCCGATCCATAACGAGATCCAGCGGGTACGCGATGTCATGAACCAGCTCGGGTACGCCGGCTCGGAGATCAAGCCGATCGGGACCGAGCAGGACAACGAGATCCTCATCATCGTCCGCAAGCAGGGCGATGCCGCCACGGTCGGCAAGGAGATCCAGGACGGTTTGGTCAAGGCGATGCCGGATAACGGTTTTGTGGTTCTGCGCCATGAAGCCATCGGCCCGAAAATCGGCGGCGAAATGAGACAGGATGCGCTTATTGCGGTGTTCCTGTCCCTCATCGGCATCCTGATTTACGTGTGGTTCCGCTTCCAGGCGTCGTTCGGCGTTGCGGCGGTCATCCCGCTCTTCCACGACGTGATCATCACCATCGGCTTCTTCTCGGTGCTCAACCGGGAATTTTCCCTTACCTTCATCGCCGCGCTTCTCACCATCATGGGGTATTCGCTCAACGATAACGTGGTTATCTTCGACCGGATCCGGGAAAACATGAAGAAGGGGCTCAAGGGAAAAACCTTTCTCGAACTCGTTAACCTGTCAATTAACCAGACCCTTTCCCGAACCATCATCACCTCGGGCATCACCTTCGTGGTGGTGACCATCCTCTGGGTCATCGGCTATAAAACCACCATCGGCGATTTCGCCCTCGCCATGATGATCGGAACGATTTTCGGCACCTACTCGACCATCTACATCGCGAGCGTTCTGCTGGTCTGGTGGCATAAGCGCTGGCCGATCATCAAGGCATAACCGGTCCTACCCGGTGCCGGATAAATGCGGGAGGCTCTAACTGAGCCCCCCGTTTTTTTTTTGAAGAGAGGCACTTCAATCGAAATGCAGGGCCGGTTCGTCGCCCGCATGCCATTTTTACTACCTGATGAGCCCAGACGACCGAAGCCGCCTCACCCGTTTCGTTCTCTCGTACCGGCGACGTCTCATCGCCGGCTCGATCGTGCGGTCGTGGCTCATTGCGCTCTTCCTCATCTGCCTTCTCCTTGGCCTGCTGGAAGCGCTCTTCTCCTTTTTTCCCTGGATAGCCCTGCCGGCCATTTTCGATATCGCCTGCCTGGGCACCGCCCTGTTCGCGGTGGGGTTCGCCGTTTTTGCGGCCGCGGTGCGGGTGCCGCGACTCGTCGCAACCGCCGGAATGATCGAGAGGCGGTCGGAGCTTAAAAATCCGCTTCTGGCGCTTGCGATCGAGCTGTCGCAGGATGACCGGACGAGCGGCAGTCCATTTACCGACCGGACCTGCGCGCTCGCGGCGCGGGAGCTCGCCGACTATCCGGCCGGGCCGCTCCGCTCGCGCTCCGCCGTTCCGCTCGCGCTGGGAACGATCGTTCTTGGCGTCTGGTGCATCGCCAATCCTTTTTTTTCGCCCCGGCTGCTCGATTACTGGTCGCTTCCCCTCGCGGGCGTATCGCGGGGCGCCTTCGTCGTTTCGCCGGGTTCGACCACCGTCCCTCTGAACGCCGCCGTTTCCCTGCGCCTGGCTTCCTCCGCCCGCTTCCCCTCGTGCCGCCTCACGGTCACGGAAACGGGCGGAGGGCACGCATCGAGCGTGTTTCTTCGGCCCGATGCGGTCGGGGCGTTCGCCTGGCGCATCGACGGCGCGAAGCGCACCTTTTCCTACCGATTCGAGCTTGCCGGTTTCGGAACACCCCGCGCCGATACCGTTACCGTCGTTCCGCCGCCCCGGCTTGCCGGTCTTGCCGTCGCCCTGACGCCCCCCCCCTACACCCATCAGGGTTTTCGCCGTCTTCCCGAAGGGCAGGGCGATTTTGAGGCATATGCCGGGACCAGGGCTCACCTCGCCGTCAAATCCGGGTCGCGGCTTGCGGGCGCCCGGCTTATTCTGGGCGGCGATACGCTCTCCCTGGACATCAAGGGGACAACGGCCTCCGGCGAATTTGAGGTTCGCAGGACCGGCAACTACACGTTCACCCTTCTCGATTCGCTCGGCCAGAGAAGCGATTCCCTCCCCTCCTTCCACATCGAATGCACGCCGGACCTGGCGCCGTCGGTCCAGATCCTCCGGCCGGGGTGCAGCCGCGACCTGACGACCGCGCAGGTGGAAACCCTGGTCATCGAAGGGGTCGACGATATCGGTATCCGATCGATGGCGCTGAAGTGGCGCCTGGGCGGGCAGCGCGGCAGCGAAACCGGCTTCAAGACGCTCGCCGCAGGGGACGATGCGCCGATCATCAGGAGCTCGCTGGTCTGGCGGCTGACCGAGCTCTCCCTCTACCCCGGCGACACCATCCGCTACTGGGCCGAGGTGACCGATACGCGGCCCGGAGGCGGACAGACCGGGAGGAGCGACACCTTTACCTTCAGGATTCCGACCTTCGAGGAGATGCACCGGTCGCTTGCCGAAGGCGAGGACAGGACCGAGAAGACGCTCGGCGGCGTGGTGTCGCAGCAGAAGAGCCTCACGGAAAAGATGGCCGGGGTGCAGCGGTCGGGCGGCGGCCGTAAAGAGCTCACCTGGGAGCAGCGGCAGACGCTCCAGGAGGTCAAACAGGAGGCGGCCGGCCAGGCCGATTCGCTCCGTCAATCGCTCGCCGCGCTCAGGGAAAACGTCGAAAAGATGAAGCAGCAGGGGACATCGGGGAGCGAACTCGCGGAAAAGTTCGACCGGGTCCGCAAGGCGGTGGAGGAGCTCATCAAACAGTACGGCGACAGCCTGCTTTTCAACATGAAGGATTTCGACAAGCCGATCTCCTCGCAGGATCTCCGGCAGGCCGTCGCAAAGGCGCAAGCCGTACTGCCCAGGCTCGGCGAGCAGCTCGACAATGCCCTTAAATTCCTCACGATGCTCAAGGAGGACCGTAAGCTCGGCGAACTCGCCATGCGGGCCGAAGCGCTGGCGAAGGAGCAGAAGACGCTCTCCCGCAGCGACTCGTTCGGCGCCCCTGAAATGACGCAGCAGAAGGACCTGCTCGGCCGGGTCGGGAAGCTTTCCGAAGAGGCAAGCGACCAGGCGAAGGAGCGTTCCGACGCGCACGGGCGGGACTCCCTGCCTTCGACGGCCGCTCTCGATTCGCTCGGCCGCGAGATGCAGTCGTCAATGGATCGGCGGCGGCAGCCCTCGCCGGAGAGCATGAACCGCATGAGCGGTTCGCTCCTGTCGCTTTCGGACGACTTGCTGCGCATGATGAACTTCGGCGCACGGAAGCGGCTCGATCGCGAGAAAAGCCGCCTGCTCGGCCTGGCGCAGAAGGAGATGTCGCTTGCCGATTGGCAACAGGAGCTCTCGCTCGACCCCCGGACCGGACGCGATCCCGTTGCGGCCGCGCTCGCGCAGCAGGCGCTTCAGGACGCCCTGAAGCGGAGCCGGGGAGCGGCGGACAGCCTGCAGATGGCTCCCCCGGAGGGGATGCTTGCCATCAGCAAAGGCTTCGACGCCGCCGGGAGATCGATGCAGCAGGCGCTCGATGCCATGAGTTCGGGCAGCGGGACCCGCGAGGCGACCAGAGGCCCCGTTACGGCGTTGCGATCGCTGGCCAACACGCTTCTCGCGACGGTTTCGCAGATGGACAACGGCGAACAGGCGGACGGGGGGGGCGGGGGCGGCATGATGCCGGGGCTACGTAAACTCTCCGGTCGACAGGCGGCAATCAATGCCGCGACCTCGGATCTGCTCCGGTCCATGCTCGGCGGCAGCAGCGGCACTCCCCGCGAGGGAAGCGGCTCGCCGGCGGGCGAGCAGGCCCGGCGAGCCGCGCAAAGCGCGCAGCAGGCCATCGCCGACGATTTGAAGCGGCTCGGCGAACACTACGGTTCGCAGGCCGGGGAAGGGATGGCCGGCAAGACGCAGGAGCTCGAAAAAGAGGCCGAACGCCTCGCGTCGATGCTCGAACACCCGACCGCGGACCTGGTCGAACACCAGGACCGGTTCCTCGCCCGGATGCTCGAAACCACGCTCTCCATGCATCGCCAGGGGGAGGGACACGACGAGTTCAAATCGCAGAGCGCGGCGACACCTTTCCAGGAGGGAAATGTCGTCTCCTCCGGCACTCTCTTCAGGGAGCGGGATGCCTTTTCACGGTTGCGGCAGAGGGCCTTCCTGGGCAACTACCCGGAGGACTACCGCGAGGCGCTGCGAAAATACTTTGATGCGCTGGGGGAGAAATATTTGAAGTAAGGCACGCTTTCTGTAAGGGAGGGGGAACCGGTTCCCCCTCCCGGTGGTTGTACCGATTATTATTTACTTGCAGCCTTTATCATGTCGCCGATCCTGAACAGCGCATAGAGCCCGGTCCCCGGAATGCCGAGGATCAGCACGATGGGAATCCAGATCGCGTTAAAGGCGGCCATTTTCGCCATATCCATGCATACCATGATTGTCAGCAGGATATTCATGAGCGCAATGACCAGGAGAAGAATCGCTATGCAGAAGCGAAAAGCCCGGGGGTGGCGCATCATGAAAGGACCCCGCATCATGTAACGGTGATCCTGCATGCAGCAGCCGACCGGGGCGAAGTTGGCGCCGCACTCCTGGCCGCCGCGCATCATATTCTCCTTCATGAAGCCCATTCCCTCGTGGCCGTGCATGCCCATCCCCCGTGCGTCGCCGCCCGGCATCATCTGCTGCATGCTGTCGCGGCCGCCCGGAGCGGGGTTCATTTTATCCTGGGAAAAGCATGCACAGGCGAGCGCCAGCGCCACAATAGGGAATGCTGCAAGCGAATACTTCATACCGCCTCCTTAAGTTAAGTAAGGTAACGTGCCGTCCCTGCCGCCGTCCGAATGCCGTGACGGCTCATATCGCTAATATAAATAAGGCCCGACGGGGCGGTTTCAACCGTTCCGCGGGACGGCCCGGGCGGTTCCGATGGTCGGAGAGCCGGGCATGTGCCAATCTGTAAAGAGTCACTCCGGCAGGGAATCGGACCCCCGGCGCGGCCCGTCGGCGGTGTCGGCTTCGAGTGCTTCCAGCCCACTACATATAGTGTTATGTACGGCAATTTATACAACATACGGTGATTTCCTTCCTTCGGTGCCCCGCCCCGCTGCGCGGGAAGGCCTTCGCAATAATTTCCATCAAATAAAAACATTGACTGAATTCCCCTGATTAATTTATTATAGTGGGGGAAAATAGGTGATAATGGGTTAAAGTGGGAGATCTATGGCCGGGTTTCACGGCAAATTCGATTATTCCGTCGACAGCAAGGGACGGATCAATATTCCGGCGAAGTTCCGCAAGGCGCTTCTTCCGGAGGCAGGGGAGACCTTTGTCATCTGCCGGGCGCCGGGCGGCTGTCTGCGCGCCTTCCCGCAGAACCACTGGGACACCTATGTCGCCGAATTGAACGCCCGGCCCGAAACGCCCGAAACCCTGCGCAACAAGCGTCTGCTCTACGATACCACGGCGGAGTCGACCCTCGATGCCCAGGGAAGAATCAGCCTTGCGGCAAATCAGATGGGCATAGCCGGGATTACGGGCGCGGTGACGCTCATCGGCCATGAAACGCATATCGAGCTCTGGGAACCGGCGCGTTACGCGGCCTATCTCGAAAACGATACGGATTTTGATGCCATCTTTTTCCAGTCGGTGCAAGCCGGACTCCTGAAAAAATGAGCGAGTCGTCCTATCACGCACCAGTCCTGCGGGAAGAGGTACTGAACCTGATTCCTCACAAGCGCGACGGCGTCTATCTCGACGGCACGCTGGGAGGGGGAGGCCACTTCAGCGCCATCGCCGGCAGGCTGGATACGACCGGCACCTTGATCGGTCTCGATCGCGATGCCGAGGCTATCGCCTGGACCCGGGAGCATCTGGAACCGCTTCCACCGCGCATCATCATCGAGCAGGCGCGATTTTCCGAGTTTGACCTCGTTCTCGGGCGGTACGGCATAACCGTCCTCGACGGAATCCTGATCGATCTGGGGGTTTCATCGCACCAGATCGACGATCCGGCACGGGGGTTCAGCTACATGCGCAGCGGCGCCCTCGACATGCGGATGGATCCCCGGGGGATGTCGGCCCACGAGCTCATCCGGAGTTCCACCATCGACGAACTCTCGACTATTCTCCGTGAATTCGGTGAGGTCGAGCGGCCCGGCAAGATCGCCGCGGCGATCAAGGAGGCGGGCATGCGGCATGCCGCCATGACGTCGGCCGATCTGCGCGAGGCCTGCGCCGGTGCGGTGACCGGCCCCCTCCCCATTGCGCTGCTCGCTAAAATTTTCCAGGCGCTCCGTATTGCCGTGAACGACGAACTCGGCGAGCTGAGGCGCTTTCTGGCAAAGGTCCTTACCGTGCTTGCCGCCGGGGGACGACTCCTCGTGATCTCCTACCACTCCCTCGAAGACCGTATAGTCAAGGAGTATATGCGGGAACATGAGCGTATCTGCACCTGCCCCCCCGAGCTGCCGCAATGCGCCTGCGGTAGAAACCCATTGTTTAAGCGTATAACTAAAAAGGCAATCCGGCCTTCGGCGGCGGAAATCGCGCTGAACCGGAGAAGCCGCAGCGCCCGGCTGCGGGCAACGGAGCGAACCGGGGCCGCCCTATGAGAAAACAAGGCTACAGCGTCGGGAGCGGAGCGCCGATCGTGCGCATCCGGCTCATGGTCACCGGTCTCATCGTGCTCGTTACCATCATCGCCTGTCCCCTGGTCATCGTTTGGAAGCAGGCGTACATCGCGAGCACCTCGATGCGGATCGAGGCCATGACCGATACCGTTTCCGCCATGAACCGGACCATTGCCTCTCTCCGCGTCGTCGGCGAGCGTTTGTCCGGGAATGAACGGATCGAGGCTTTTGCCCGCACGGCGTTGAAGCTCGACTATCCGGGCTCGGACCGGATCGCCATCGTCCCCTGCGACGAGGAGCAAAAGCCCCTGAACTCCGCCGGCGGGATGCGGCAGCTCCTGGCCGCGGTCCAGGAGCGCACCGTTTCGAAGGGGGAGGGCGAATGAACCGGTTCCGGGTCAGGCTTCAGTTCATGGGTCTGCTCTTCACGCTTGCCGGGCTTGCGGTGGCGGGACGGCTGTTCATCGTCCAGGTGGTGCGGGGGCCCGAACTCGCCGAGCGCAGCCGGTCGCAGTCGCAGGAGCGCTGCATCGTTCCGGCCAGGCGCGGCGATATCCGGGACCGGTGCGGCAGGATCCTTTCGGCCGATACGCAGGGCGATCTCTCGCTCACGGTCGACCTTCTGGGCGCCGCGGCTCCGGGCGGTCCGCTTCCGGTTAAGCGGGCGTATCCGCTGGGCACGGCCGCCGGTCCGCTCACCGGCTGCATCGGCAGGGACGGCTACGGTCTCTCGGGTATCGAATACTCCTATGACAAGTTTCTGCGCGGGGAGGACGGCTGGACCATTGTCCAGCGCGACGGCCGCAACCATCGCTACCGCGAGATCGGGCTGCCGAGCAAGGAGCCGAAGGCCGGTGCGTCGGTGTACCTCACGATCGATGCCGAAATCCAGACGCTCGTTTACGACGTGGTGAAGGAGTCGGTCGCCGAACTGCATGCGCATGGGGGCCGGTGCATCGTGATGGATCCGGCGAGCGGCCGCATACTGGCGATGGTCAATGAACCCTCCTTCGATCCGGGTGCATCGGGAGGCTATCCGCTCGAACGGCAGCAGAACGGCTGCGTGAACGCCATCTTCGAGCCGGGATCGACCTTCAAGATCGTCACCGCGAGCGCCGCGCTGCAGGAGAAGGTTAAAAAAGAGGACGACATCCTCGACGGCAACAACGGTTCCTTCATCGTCTGCAGGGAGCCGATCCGCGACCATGAGCCGTTCGGCAAGCTTACCTTCGCACAGGCGCTCGCCTATTCGAGCAATATCTGCTTTGCCAAGATCGGCATGGCGCTCGGCGCGGAACGCCTGTACCGGTATGCGCAGGACTTCGGGTTCGGCGAGCGCAGCGGCATCGACCTTCCCGGCGAAGAGAAGGGCATCCTTCACCCGGTAAACACCTGGTCGGGCCGCACCCTTGCCACCATGGCATTCGGGCAGGAAGTATCGGTGACGCTGCTCCAGATGATGGCCGCCTATGCGACGGTCGCCAACGGCGGCGTCCTGGTCAAGCCGCAGATCGTTGAAAAAATCGTCGCCGACGACGGCAGCGTGGTCCGGCAGGTATCGGTACAGCCCGTCCGCCGGGTGGTTTCCGGGGAGACCGCGCGCCGGCTGTGCGTCCTGCTCAAGGGCGTGGTCGACAGCGGTACCGGGAAAAAGGCCGCGATCGCCGATATCCCGGTGGCGGGCAAAACCGGCACGGCGCAGAAACTTGACGGCAAGAGCTACTCGAAGACCCGGTCCTGGGCCTCGTTCATCGGCTTTCTCCCCTCCGATCATCCCATCCTGCTCTGCGGGGTGGTCATCGACGAGCCGGCGAATAACCTCATGGGAGGCACCGCCGCGGCCCCGGCATTCAGGAAAATCATGACCCAGATCATCGGCAGGCCCGGGCTCGACTATGCGGAAAGAGTCCTGCACTACCGGAAGGATCCCGCGCACGACGCGGCGAGCGGCACTTCCGTCGCTGCGGCACTCCCGCTTCCGCAGCAGAAATCCGGGGGATTCGATACCGCCGCGACGGCAAGGGAGGTGGGCGGCCTGCTCGTTCCGGAGGTGTGCGGCCGCGATGCGCGCGATGCGATAAACCTGGTCAAAATGCAGGGACTGGAACCTTACGTGGTCGGCTCCGGAATCGTGTGCCGGCAGAACCCGCCCGCCGGAATGCGGTTCGAGGCGGCGCACGCCTGCACCCTTATCTGTGCGTACGCCAAACCGTAGCGACCGGGATGCGACGATGCAAACCATGAACTTCGATACCCTTCTCGCCCGATCCGGCATACCGGTTCTCGCCCGCGGCGCAGCCGCCGGGATTGCCGCGGTGACCGACATCACCGCCGATTCACGATCGGTCAAACACGGGGACCTCTTCGCGGCCATTCCGGGGACGAAAATCGACGGCGCGGCATTCATCGCCGACGCCGTCTCCCGGGGCGCCGGCGCGGTCATCGCCGAGAAGCCCCTTCACGGTCTGTCCGTTCCCTGGGCGCAGGTTGCCAATGCGCGCCGCGCACTCGGGTCGCTCGGTGCGACGCTCTGGGGGGTCGACGTCGATTCGCTGGAACTGGTCGGCATCACCGGGACCAACGGGAAAACAACCGTCGCCCACCTCTTCCGGAAGCTGTACGAACAGCGCTTCGGCGTCGAGGGCGTCTGGATGTTCGGCACCATCGATTACGAGCTCGGCCGGTCGCGCACCGCGGCGTCGCACACGACCCCCGAGTCGCTCGATATCTTCAGGCTGCTCGGGCGAGCCGGGCCCCGTCCGCAGGCGCTGGTCATGGAGGTATCGTCGCACTCCCTGTCGCTCGACCGCATCGGCGGGCTCGCTTTCGATGGCGCGATCTTCACGAACCTCACGCAGGACCATCTCGATTTCCACGGCACCATGGAGCAGTACTACGAGGCGAAGAAGCGCCTCTTTACCGGGTACGTGAAGGGGAACGGGTGGCGTGTCGTCAATATCGACGACGCCTGGGGCCGCCGCATGGCCGCGGAAATCGGACCGCAGCGGACCCTGACCTACGGCAAGGCGGCGGACGCCGACATACGCATCGTCGATTTTTCCTGCGGCTGGCAGGGAAGCACCGTTTCGCTCCTCGATCGCGGCGAGCGGGTCGGCCTGGCCGGAGCGCTGCGCGGTGCCTTCAATGTCTACAATATGGCCGCCTTCTATGCCGGTGCCCGGTGCCGCTCCTTCGACCGCACGGCGATCGCGGCCGCATGCGCCGGGGTCGGCGTGGTTGCCGGAAGGATGGACGTCGTGGCGCTCGATGCGCCGTTTACCGTGGTCGTCGATTACGCCCACACGCCCGATGCGCTGACGAATATCCTCCAGGCCGCGCGGCCCATGACCGACGGGAGAATCATCTGCGTCTTCGGCTGCGGCGGCGACCGCGACCGGACCAAGCGTCCCCTCATGGGGAGGGCCGTCGCCGACAATGCCGATGAGGCGATCGTGACCTCCGACAATCCGCGCAGCGAAAAGCCGGAAGCGATCATCGCCGAGATCCTCGGCGGGATGCCGCTCGATGTCTCGCACCGGGTCATTGTCGACAGAGAAGAGGCGATCCGGAAGGCCTTGTCGCTTGCCCGCCCGGGCGACTGCATCGTCATCGCGGGGAAGGGCCATGAAACCTATCAGGAGATCGCCGGGGTGCGTCACCCGTTCGATGACCGCGAGGTCGCGGCGCGGCTCTGGAACGGGATGAAGGACCATGCGTAAAGCTCACGACCCGACCCCGCGCCCGCTCACGCTCGGCGACCTGGTCGCCTGGAGCCGCGGCGTTTCGCGCCTGGGCGACGGCGCGCGGAAAAAAATCGTCGGCAGGGTCTGGAACGACTCCCGGAACGTCGCGCCCGGCGACGCGTTCGTGGCCATCGCCACCGACCGGGACGACGGGCACCGCTACGTCGGCGCCGCGTTCGCAAAGGGCGCGGTCGCCGCTATTGTCAATAAGCGCGCGACCATCGAATGCGCCGCGCGCGACCGGGCGAAGCTCATCGCGGTCGCGGATCCGCTTCTGGCGGTACAGCGGATCGCGGCGCGCTACCGGCGCGAGGTCGGCTGCCTCATCATCGCGGTGACCGGATCGAGCGGCAAGACGACCGCCCGGCACTTTATCGCGTCGGTGCTCGGCTCGGTGTATCCCATCGGTGAAACCTGGTCCAACTGGAACAACCATATCGGCGTCCCCCTGAGCCTGCTGCGCTTTGCGGGCGACGAGTGGGCGGGCGTCATCGAGATGGGGGCGAATCACCGGGGCGAAATTTCCGTGCTGTCGAAGATCGCGACGCCGGACATCGCGGTCATCACGAACATCGGCTACGCCCACGCCGGGCTCTTCGGGAGCCTGGCGAATACCACGGCGGCGAAATTCGAAATTCTCGACGGCCTGAATAAGAAAGACGGGTTTCTCCTTGCAAACGGGGACGATGCGCGGGTCGTCGCGGCGGCGAAGCGCGCCGGGGTAAAGACCGTCTATTTCGGCTGCGGCCGGAAGTGCGGGGTCCGCGCGGAGAAGGTCCGGTTCGACGCGCAAACCGGCCTCGACTTCGAGGTCGACGGCCGGGCCTTCCACCTGTCCGCGCCGGGTCGCCACTTCCTGTACAGCGCCCTGCCGGCGATCTTCCTCGGACGACGCTGCGGGATCGCCGACGAACAGATCGGCAACTCCCTGGCGCAGCTTGCACCCGTTGCGATGCGCGGCACCGTCGCGAAAAAGAGAGCGGTGACGTTCATCGTCGATTGCTACAATGCGAATCCTTCGTCCATGAAGGCGGCGGTCGAGCAGCTCTGCGCATTGGCCGCGCCGCAGAAGCGGGCGGCCGTGGTCGGGGACATGCTGGAGCTCGGGCGTTACGCGCCCCGCCTCCACCGGGAGCTCGGAGCGCTTCTGGCCGGGAGCGGCGTAAAGAAGATCGTCGCGGTCGGGGAGTTTGCCCGCGAGGTTGCGGCAGGCGTGGTTGCGGGCGGGGGCGACGCCCGCGACATCGTCACCGCGGCCGCGGCGGACGGGGCGGTCGCTCCGCTGCGCGGCATGGCGGCGGCGGGCGATACGGTGCTCCTCAAGGGGTCGCGGGGCGTGCACCTGGAGACGGTCTATGAAACCTTCTGACCCCTTCGATCTCCGGACAACGTTCCCGCGACGCGTCGGCATTCTCGGCGCCGGGCGCAGCGGCCTTGCGGCGGCGAACTACTTCGCCGCAAAGGGCGTCGCCGTTTTCGTGAGCGATACCTGCGCACCGGAAAAACTCGGCGCGACCCTCGGCCGCGCCGGGCTCGGCAACGCGCCGTACGAGGGCGGGGGCCATACCGACGCGCTCCTGCAAACCGACCTCATCGTCCTTTCGCCGGGAGTGCGGTCGGACCTGCCGATTCTCGCGGCGGCGCGCAAGGCGGGCATTCCGGTCTGGTCGGAGCTCGAACTCGGGTTCCGCGCGAGCGCGGCCGGTTTCCTTGCGGTAACCGGGTCCACGGGCAAGAGCACGACCGTGACGCTCCTTGGCGAGGCGCTCAAGGCGGGAGGGAAGGAGGCCGTGGTTGCCGGCAACATCGGCATTCCGCTCGTCGCCGTGACGGCGGCATTGCCGCAGGACGCCTGGGTCGCCGCCGAGGTTTCGAGCTTTCAGCTCGAAACGATTGACCGGTTCCGGCCGAAGGCCGCGGCGGTGCTCAACCTGCTGAAGAACCATCTGGATCGTTACCGGAGTGAAGACGAGTACTACGACGCGAAGAAACGGATCGCCGAAAATTTCACCAAAGATAATTATCTTGTGCTGAATATTCACGACGTCAAACTCACAGCATGGGCGGACACGATGAACAAACGGACCAACGTGATCTTCTACGGGAGTATGCCGGGCGACGGGGACAGCTTCTGGTACGACGAAGGCATGGGCAAGATACGCTACCGCTTCGGCGGGGTGCAGGGCACGATACTCGATGTTAAGGACATGCTGCTGGGTGGACGGCACAATTTCGAAAATGCGGCCGCCGCGGCGGCGCTGGCCAGGATCGCGGGGATCGACGACGTGAGCATCGGGCGGGGGCTGGCCGGATGCCGGGGTTTGCAGCACCGTCTCGAATTTGCCGGCGAGCGCGCGGGCGTGCGGTACTACAACGATTCCAAATCGACCACCGCCGAATCGGTCCTCTGCGCGGTGACCGCCTTCGCCGCGCCGGTGCACCTGATCGCGGGCGGCCGGGACAAGGGGTGCGACTTCTCGATAGTCAAACCGGCGCTCCGCCGCACGGTCGATGTCTGCCTCATCGGCGAGGCCGCCGACCGCATGGAAGCCGAGTGGCGGGGGCTCGTGCCGATATACCGATGCGTCACGCTCGACG
This sequence comes from uncultured Fibrobacteraceae bacterium, assembly GCA_964651515.1. Classification (GTDB taxonomy): domain Bacteria; phylum Fibrobacterota; class Chitinivibrionia; order Chitinivibrionales; family Chitinispirillaceae; genus BOG-1184. The sequence continues at coordinate 3,980 of CAZYYB010000065.1, read as the reverse complement.
AGGCGGTCCTGACCGCGGCGCGCCGCAGCCTTCCGGGCGATGTCGTGGTGTTCTCCCCGGGCTGTTCGAGTTACGACATGTTTGCAAACTACGAGGACCGGGGAAACCGGTTCAAATCGATCGTCTCCTCGCTGTCGGCCGAAGGGATCGTCCGATGAGCGTGCAGCGGGAAAATATGGACTGGCCGCTGTTTGCCGCGATCCTGCTCATGCTCGGATTCGGCATCGTGCTGGTCTACAGTTCCTCGTTTGCCCTGTCGCAGCATAAGTACGGGGGACCGGATTACTTCCTCTCCCGTCAAAGTATCCGGGCGCTCGTGGGGATCGCCTGCTTCATGATCTGCATCAATGTCGACTACCACCGGTGGGGACGGGTGAGCGGGATCGCCTACCTGGCGTCGATTGCACTCCTCGCGGCGCTGTTCGTCCTGCCGTCGCATCACGCAATCAACGGGGCCCGGCGCTGGCTGACGCTCGGTCCGCTCCAGTTCCAGGTCTCGGATTTTGCCCGTATCGCCCTGATCCTTTTCCTTGCCCGTAAATGCGAGGAGGCCGGCGGCGAACTGCGGCGGCTGAAGGTGGTGGTGAAGCTTCTGGCGCTCATCGCCGTCATCTGCGGCCTCGTGCTGGTCGAGCCGAATTTTTCGACCGCCGCCATCATCGGCGTCATCGCGCTGGCCATCCTTTTTATATCGGGCGCCAACTTCCTGCACCTCGCCGCCATCGTCCTGCCGGCGATTCCGGCCGCCGTGGTCCTCGTGCTCGTCGCACCCTACCGGCTGCGGCGGCTGAAAAGTTTCCTCGACCTTGCCGGTCACAAAAACGATATCGGGTACCAGTCGTTCCAGTCGCTCGTCGGCCTGGGCAACGGCGGCCTGTTCGGCGTGGGACTGGGCAAGGGAGAACAGAAATTCTTCTACCTGCCGGAGCCGCATACCGACTTCATCGTATCGATTCTCGGCGAAGAGATCGGCTTCATCGGGCTGGTTGCGGTCGGGGCGGTCCTCGCGTTCATCGTTTATCGCGGCATGCGCATCGCTGCCCGCGCTCCCGACCGGATGGGGCAGGTCATGGCGTTCGGATTTACCGCCGCGATCGCAATTTACGCCGTAGTCAATGCAAGCGTCGCCAGCGGGCTCATTCCGACGACCGGCGTTCCCATGCCGTTCCTCAGTTACGGCGGCATGAGCCTCATCTTTACGATGAGCAGTATGGGCATCATCCTCAATATATCGAGCTCATCGAACGGCCCTCTGACCGCGGTGAAGGGGGGGAGGAACCATGCAGCATTTTAAGAAGCGTATCCATCTGGTCGGCATCGGCGGTGCGGGGATGAGCGGCCTCGCCGAGCTGCTTCACCACTACGGGCACCGCGTCACCGGCAGCGATCGCGCCGCCTCACCGGCTACCGCGCGTCTCGAACGGATGGGCATACGGATACAGGCCGGGCACGAGCCGCTTCTTGTCAAGGACGCCGACCTGCTCATCTATTCGAGTGCCGTCAAGCCTGAAAACCCGGAACGGGTCTTTGCCGGCGAACACGGCATCGCACAGCTCCGCCGTGCCGAGGCGCTGGGCCAGCTCATGCGGACGTTTTCCACGATCTGCATCGCGGGCACGCACGGAAAAACGACCACGACCTCGCTGGTCGGCGCCATCCTGACCGAGGCGAACCTCGCCCCCACGATCCTGGTGGGCGGGACGCTTCTGCGCGAAAAGGCGCCCCTGGTCATCGGGAACGGTTCGATCATGGTTGCCGAAGCCGATGAGTACGACCGCTCGTTCCTGGCCATGTATCCGACCATGGCGCTCATCACGAACATCGATACCGACCACCTCGACTGCTTCGCCGACCTTGACGATATCAAGGACGCCTTTGTGGCCTTTGCCGCACGGCTTCCCTTTTACGGGGAACTCGTCTGCTGCATCGACGACGCGGGGGTCCGCGACATCCTGCCGAGGCTTACCCGTTCGTTTGTCACCTACGGCGGTTCGCCGGGCGCGGATTACTCCGCCCGCTCCGTGGTTTTCGGCACCGCCGGCGTGTCGTTCGACGCTTTCCACAAAGGGACGAAGCTCGGCGCCGTCGCGCTTGCCATTCCGGGAGTCCATAACGCGACCAATGCGATCGGCGCGCTTGCCGCGGCCATGGAGATGGGCGTTTCCTTCTCCTCCGCCTGTACGGCGCTCGGCGAATTCCGGGGAGTGAAGCGGCGCCTGGAAGTTGTCGGGTGCGAGCGGAACGTGACGGTCATCGACGACTATGCGCATCACCCGCGCGAAATCGCCGCCACGCTCGAAGCGGTCCGGCACGGGGGCTACTCCCGCATCACGGCGGTTTTCCAGCCGCACCTGTATACCCGCACCCGCGATTTTATGGACGACTTCGCCGTGAGCCTGTCGAAGGCCGACCGCGTGATCGTGACGGCAATCTATCGAGCACGCGAGGAACCGATTCGGGGCGTTACCGCCGAAGACATTGTGGAAAAAATCCGCCGTCTCGGCAAGACCGAGGCGTTCTACTGCCTCCAGGCGGCCGACATCGTGCCGATAGTCGCCGCAACCGCAATTGACGGAGAGGCGGTGGTGCTCATGGGGGCGGGCGATATTTCCGACACGGCACGCCCCCTCCTGGAGGCACTGCGGCATGGCTAAGCGCATCGGAGCCAACCGGATGCGTCGGGCGCGCGCCCCGCAGGCGCGGCGCCGGCATACCCTGATTGTCGTTGCGGGAGTGCTCCTCGCCGCGGCCGGCGCTTCGCTTCGCTTCGCCCCGTTGCCGCACGGGTGGAGCGTTCCGGGTATCGCGCCGCTCGCCGGACGATTTCTGCGGCCGCATGCCTCGATCGTGACGTCGATCAAGGTGGTCGGCGGCGTGCATGTCACCGCCGACGACATCGCCGGCCGCCTCGGTTTTCACCTCCCGATGCCGTTTTCGCCGATGCGGAAGGAACCGCCGGACCGGTGGCAGCGGGTAAGTCCGTGGATTGCCGGCGTGAAGCTCATCGGGCCGCACGAGGGGGTCGTCACCGTGGTGATCACCGAACGGGTCCCGGTGGCGATCGAAGCGAAGCCCGGCGTCTGCTTTGTGGACACCGCGGGAGCGTTCATCCCCTTTGACCCGCGATACGCTCCGCACCTGCCGCTCGTCTCCGGCCTTCGCGATTCCGCGGGAGCCCTCGGGCGGTGTTTGACCAATGAGGACCGCGGGAGATTGAACGGACTGCTGGCCGGACTCACCGCTTTCTATCCGGGAATGGTCGCGCGCGTTACCCAGGCCCGGTTCGGTTCCCGCGGAGCGGTCTCCCTGTGGCTCGAAGCGAGCCCGACCGAAATCGCGCTCGACGGCAACAACCTCGGCAGCGGCCTGGAGCGGCTGGTGGAGCTTCTGCCCTCGGTACGCGGCGACTCGGGATTCCCGGGGCGGATCGATCTTTCCTGCCGCAATCTTGCTTTTGTAACGACCGGCGCGGGTGCTTCTTCCGGTGCGGGGAAAGTGCGACCGAAGGGATAGCTTTTTCAATAGTTGTGGAGGCAGCATTCATGAAACAGAATATCATCGCCGGGCTGGACATCGGAACGACTAAAATCGCCTGCATCATCTGCGAGGTTACCCCGGGCGCGGAGCCGAAAATCATCGGGGTGGGCGTCAGCCTGTCCGAGGGACTGCGCAAGGGCGTGGTCGTCAATATCGATAAAACCGTGCAGTCGATCCGGAAGGCGGTCGAGGAGGCGGAGCTCATGGCCGGGATCGATGTGGACGCGGTCTGGGTCGGTATCGCGGGCGACCATATCCGTGCCATCAACAGCCGGGGGGTCGTCGCCATCTCGCGGCCGCAGAATGAAATTTCCGAGATCGACGTGGTCCGGGCGATCGATGCGGCAAAGGCGGTCTCCATCCCCATGGACCGGGAGATCCTGCATGTGATACCGCAGGAGTTTGTGGTCGACGACCAGAAGGGCATCAAGGACCCGGTCGGC
>CAZYYB010000064.1:0-18024 GCA_964651515.1 uncultured Fibrobacteraceae bacterium | reverse complement strand
TGGCGAAATTAGACTGAAATTACAGTTGACTCGGGATATATGGGATGGCTGTGTTCATTTCTTCATTCATCGACGACCATTTTGCATGGTACTGCTGCCTGTTGTTCCCCGCCCTGTTCGCCTGGCTTCTTTGCCGCGACAATCTTCCGCCGGTCGTCTCGTTGTGGTCGAAAAGAGCGGAAACGGCCATAGCCTACGCCGGCGGCGTTGCCGTTGCCGTTGCGATTTTTTTCATTTCGCTCTTTAAATTTCCTTACACTTACGAGAATAAATACGATTTCAATGCCGTCTACTATTCGGTAGTCCAGGTTTATAACGGCATTCCCATGCTGGTGAACCATTTTACCAATACCTATGGGTTGTATCCGCACTTCGTCGTTCCGATCATGAAGCTTTTCGGGCTCAGCATTCTCAGCTTTTCCGCGGTCATGGCTTTCCTGTGCGGCCTGTGTTTCATCTTCATGCTCCTGTTCCTGGGAAGAATCATCAACCATAAGCTTCTTATTTTACTCGGCATCGCCGCCGTTTTTTATAACTGCTATATCTATAGCCGGGTCCGGATGGGGCTCGATGCCTATTATGCCATGACGCCGATCAGGTGGATCCTGCCGTGTTCCCTGCTACCTGAAACATCGATCCCGGCTGCTCTATGGTGCGTCCTTTTTCCTGTACGGACTCGGCATCCTGTGGTGCCCGGATTTCGGGGTGTTGACATTCCTTTCCCTGATCGCCTTTTATGCGTTTCTGGAATTCGAGGCGGCTTCTTTCGTTGCTATAGTAAAACGGATTGCCCTGCATGGCCTTGCGGCGGTAGTCGGCCTTGCGGCGGCATTTGCCGCATTCGCAGCATGCATCAGGATTTTTTACCGTGCTTTTCCCGATTTCGGGCTGCTGTTCTCCACCATGAAGGTCTTTTCCATCGTCGGCATGGGAATGTTGCCGATGCCCGCAACATTTCATCCGTGGATGCCGGTCGCGCTCATCTATCTGACCGGCATCCTGCTCTCCGTGCGCAGCATAGCGACCCGAAGCGTTACGCCGCGGTCCGCCATGGTATTTTTATTGACGGCCATCGGCGTCGTCTCTTTTCAATACTACCTGGGGCGGAGCCATAACTGGAACTTGTTTTCGAGCGGTCCGTGGTGTTTCATGCTGCTGACGGTTTATGCCGATGACGCGCTGACCGTCGTTAAAAGTCGGCGTGTTTTCTTGCTTCCGCTTGCCGTACTGCTCTTCGCGCTTTCGTTTTCCGTGTTTCAGGTGGCCGGTGATGCCGGCGGAATAGCCGGGCTGATGTTCGAGACCGCGGCAAAGGAAAAGAATAAAAACGAACAGGCGTTCATCGAAATGAATGCCGAAAGTATTCGTTCCGCGACCCATGAGAAAGAACCGGTGATGATTTTCTCCGCAAACTATTATCAGGGGCTTTATTACGGTCTTTCTCATACCGCGGCGGCGCTCAATCCCGGGATGGAAGACCTGTTTCTCAGGAGCGATTATGAACGTATCCTTTCATTTATCGCCGAAAATACGGCGGTAAAGATATTTTACGATGCCGGTTCATTCCGTTGCGTCAGGCCGGAAATACCCATTCTTCTGTCGAGTTTGTACGATGTCCGGAGCGGCGACGGAAGTCGCGGGACGATCCTCTTTTTGACTAAAAAGCCGGAGAGTGCCGGAAGCGGCTTCCTGTTCGCGCAGGATACCGCGTCGTATATCCATGAAGAATTCGATAATAATCCGGCCGCAAGGGTGCACTATGCGGAAGGGTATGGCTCTTCCCTCAGCCTGGGTACCCGATTCTCCATACAGGTGCTTTTCAGGCCGGCCGTTCTGCCGCCGCCGCTTGCCGGGATGTGGCAGACCGTTTTCAACAACCGGGAGAACCTGACCGATGCAAGCGGCTGTTCCCTGCAGCGGACCGATAGGAGTCCGGGAGCCTATACCTTCTCGATCGGGGGTAATTCGATCGATTGTCCCGTCGAGACGGGTGCCTGGAACTATCTTGCCTATGAGGTCAACGATCAGCGGCTGCGGATCTTTAAAAACGGTCGTCTCATGGGCGTCCTCACGATGCCGTCGACGTATCGGAACAGCGGGCAGCCGCTGTATGTCGGCAATTTTAACGCGCAGGGAGCCATGTTCTGGGGGGATATCAGGGAGATTGCAATAACCGGATCATTGCTGGACGAAAAGGTGGTTGCCGCAACCTGGAAAAAAACGGCGGAAATGTTATAATAAGCTCACCACCAAAGGATCTCCGATGAAGAATACTGCGCAGGCATTGCGGGACCGCATCTTTACCCTGGTCCGGGAATATCATGCCCAAGCATTTGCACCGACGCCGTTTATCCCCGGGAAAACGCCGGTCCGCTATGCGGGCCGGGTGTTTGACGACCGGGAGATCGTTTCGCTCGTCGATTCGGCGCTCGATTTCTGGCTGACCGCCGGAAGGTTCACCGAGGCGTTCGAGTCGTCGCTCGGCGCCTTCGTCGGGACGCGATTCGCCCTGGCGGTCAACTCCGGTTCATCGGCCAACCTTCTGGCGCTGGCGGCGCTGATGTCGCCGCTCCTCGGCCCGCGCCGGCTGAAGGCGGGAGATGAAATCATGACCGTCGCCGCCGGATTTCCGACGACGGTCAATCCGATCATACAGAATGGGATGATTCCGGTGTTTGTCGATGTGGAGCTTGCGACGTATAACACGACGGCCGAACGGCTACGCAGGGCGCTCTCCGATAAAACGCGGGCCATTTTTCTGGCGCATACCCTGGGGAATCCGATCGATCTCGACGCCGTCGGGAAGCTTGTGCGGGAAAGAGATTTGTTTCTTATCGAAGACTGCTGCGATGCCCTCGGTTCACGGTATAAAGGAAAAAACGTCGGTACCTTCGGCCACGTCGCCGCATTCTCCTTCTATCCGGCGCACCACATCACCATGGGCGAGGGCGGGGCGGTGGCGACCAACGACGCGGCAATCGCCTGTGCCGTCACGTCGCTGCGTGACTGGGGCCGGGAGTGCGCCTGCAATGCCGGCGAAAATAACCGCTGCAACCGGCGATTCGCAACGCAGCACGGCACCCTCCCCTTCGGCTACGATCATAAATACGTCTATTCGCACATCGGCTATAACCTCAAGGTAACCGATATGCAATCGGCAATCGGGGTCGAGCAGTTGAAGAAGCTTCCGGAATTCTGCCGGCGGCGGCGGGAGAATTTCACGGCATGGGAAAAGGGTTTCCAGAAGTGGTCCGAAAGCTTTATCCTGCCGCAAGCGACCGCCGACTCGGATCCGGCCTGGTTCGCCTTTCCGGTTACCGTTAAAAAGACCGCGCCGTTCAGCCGGACCGACCTGACCGACCACCTCGACCGGCATCTGATCGAAACGAGAAATCTTTTTGCCGGCAACCTGCTGCGGCAGCCCGCCTATGCGGCAATAGAACACCGGGTTGCGGAAACGCTCACCAATACCGATATTATCATGGAGCGGACCTTTTTCCTGGGAACCTATCCCGGTTTAACGGGTGAGATGATAGACTATGCGCTTGCCGTCATCGATGCCTTTATTGCATCGAAACGGTAGGTCGGACCCGAAAGGCGAATCCCTTATGAAAGTGGTCATTCTTGCCGGAGGTTACGGAACCCGCATCAGCGAGGAATCGCAGATCAAACCGAAGCCGATGATCGAAATCGGCTATAAGCCGATCCTGTGGCATATCATGAAGATCTACTCCCACTTCGGCTTCAATGAATTTGTCATCTGTCTCGGATACAAGGGGTACATGATCAAGGAGTATTTCGCCCATTATTTTCTCCACGAATCCGACGTGACGTTCGATTTCTCGGACGGCGGCGACCGGCAGGTCATCCACGGGCACTTCGCGGAACCCTGGAAGGTCACGCTGGTCGATACCGGGCTGAATACCATGACCGGCGGCCGGTTGAAACGGATCAGGCGTTTTGTCGGCGACGAACCCTTCATGATGACCTATGGCGACGGGGTTTGCGATGTGGATATAAATAAGCTGGTCGATTTTCATAAGCGGCAGGGGAAAATGGTCACTCTTACCGCGGTGCAGCCGGGAGGCCGTTTCGGCGTCCTGGAAATGGACCGCACCGGCACGGTCACCAATTTCAACGAAAAACCGCAGGGCGACGGCGGGTGGATCAACGGCGGATTTTTCGTCATGGAGCCGGCTTTCTTCGACTACCTTGGCCCCGACGACATCATGTTCGAACGCGAGCCCCTGGCCCGCGTCGCCGCGGAGGGGCAGCTCAACGCCTACCAGCATCCGGGCTTCTGGCAGTGTATGGACAAGATGAGCGATAAAATGCTTCTGGAGTCGCTCTGGGAGTCGCACGAGGCCCCCTGGAAGCTGTGGTAGAACCGTTTCACCCCTTGCCGCGGGGAATCTTCACTTTTAAAGGTCTCGTATGATCGATACAGCCTTCTGGCAGGACAAACGGGTATTCGTTACCGGCCACACCGGATTCAAAGGCTCGTGGCTCTGCCTCTGGCTTCACTCCCTCGGGGCGAAGGTCACGGGGTATGCCCTGCCGCCGCCGACGCGGCCGAACCTGTTCGAATCGTCGGGCTCGGCGTCGATCGTCAATTCGATTATCGCCGATATCGGGGATCGGGACCGGCTGGCGCGGGAGGTTGCCGCCGCCAAACCCGAAATCGTGTTTCACCTGGCGGCGCAGCCGCTGGTGCGCGCATCCTATGACAATCCCGTCGAAACCTATGAAACCAATGTCATGGGAACGGTCAACCTGCTCGAGTCCGTCAGGCGGTGCGGCGGCGTCCGCGCCGTCGTCAACGTTACGACCGACAAGGTATACGAGAACCGCGAGCGGATCTGGGGCTACCGCGAAAACGAACCGCTCGGCGGTTTCGACCCCTATTCCAACTCCAAGGCGTGTTCCGAACTGGTGACCGCCGCCTACCGCACCTCCTTCTTCAAGGATGGCCCCGCCCTCGCCTCGGCCCGCGCGGGCAACGTCATCGGCGGGGGAGACTGGGCCGTCGACCGTCTCATCCCGGACTGCATGCGGGCTCTTGCACATAACGAAAAAATCATCGTCCGCAATCCCGACTCGGTGCGGCCCTGGCAGTTTGTCCTGGAGCCGCTAGGCGGCTACCTCATGCTTGCGGAGCGGCTGTATCTCGACGGCGCCCCCTGTGCGGAAGGCTGGAATTTCGGACCCGACGACCGGGACGAACGTCCGGTCGTCCGCATCGTCGACGAGGTCTGCCGGCAGTGGGGCGGAGGTGCGGAGTATATCGTCAAGCATGCGCCGGGAGAGCCCCATGAGGCCGGACGCCTGACGCTCGACTGCTCAAAGGCGAAACTTCTGCTGGGGTGGCGTCCGCGCCTGTCGCTCGAAACGGCCGTCGCCATGACGGTTGCGTGGTATCGGGAGTTTTACAAGGGCGGCACTATGCGGGAAGCGTGTCTTCGGCAGATCGGCGACTATCGGGGAGAGATCGGGTAATCGGCGAATGATCAGGCGGATACAGACCATCTGGCGGGCGCTCTGGAGCGTCCGATTATTTCGTTTTTTAGTCGTCGGAGGCATCAACACGCTATTCGGTTACGGCGTCTATGCGCTGCTCATTTTCCTCCATTGCAATTATAAGATTGCCGCCCTGGCCGGGACCGTGCTCGGCATCCTGTTCAACTTCATGACGACCGGGCGAATCGTTTTCGAAAACAGAAACAACCTTCTCCTTCTCCAGTTCATCGGCGTCTATTCGGTGACCTATCTCCTGAATATCGGATTGATAAAAATCCTGCTGGAATGCGGCCTCAACGCGCTTGTCGGCGGCGCCGTCGGTCTTCTTCCCATGGCGGTCATTGCGTTCGTTCTCAACAGGCTGTTCGTGTTTCGCAAGGAGACCCGATCATGAAGAGCCTTGCGGCAATGTCGCCGAATCCGGCGGACGGGGCGGCAGCATGAAAAAACTTCTGGTGACCGGCGGCAACGGGTTCATTGCACGCCACCTCGTCGAGCAGTTGTCCGGGAAGTTCGAAATCGTCTCCCGCAACAGCCGGGACTTGAACCTTCTCGACGCGGACGCGGTGCGCGACTGTATCGAGGCGGGCGCTTATGACGTGGTGGTGCATACCGCCACCTGGGACGCTGCGCCGAAGCACTCGACCAAAGACCCCGCGAAGATAGTGGAGAATAATCTCCGGATGTTCTTCAATGTTGCCCGGTGCGAAGATTATTTCGGCAGGATGCTCTACTTCGGCTCGGGCGCGGAGTTCGACCGCGAACACTGGGTTCCAAGGATGAAGGAAGAGTACTTCGATCGTTACGTTCCGTCCGATCGGTACGGTTTTTCGAAATATATCATGACGAAATATGCGCTGGAGAACAAAAAAATTTATAACCTCAGGCTGTTCGCGGTGTTCGGCAGGTACGAAGATTACCTGGTCCGGTTTATTTCGAACGCCTGCTGCCATGCGGTGCTCGGTCTGCCGATCCGGATCAGGCAGAATGCCCGGTACGATTTCCTGGACATCACCGACCTTGCGAAAATCGTCGCCTGGTTTATCGAAACGGCGCCGCGTGCAAACGTCTACAATATCTGTACCGGCGCGGTGCACGAATTTAAGGCTATTGCCGGGGAGATCAACAGGATTTCAGGAAAAAAACTCGATATCATTGTCCAGGCCGACGGACTCGGCAGGGAGTACGGCGGGGATAATACCCTCCTGACGGAAGAAATGGAAGGGTTCGCTTTCAGGCCGCTGGCGGAATCGGTCCGGGAACTATACGGATGGTATGAGCTGCATAAGCGGAGCATCGACCGCGACGCTCTGCTTGCAAGTGTGTAAAAAAAATGTCGGTTGGTGACGCCGGGCAGTTCCGCGGCTATACTTTAAAATTTACCCTCTCCTTTTCAATCACGAGCGGGCGTTTTTTTACCTGGGTATGGATGGCCCCGATATATTCCCCTATGATTCCCAGAAAGAAGAGCTGGACCCCCCCGAAGAAAAAAGAGCCGATCACTACCGGCGCGATGCCCACCTGGAAGGTTTTCCAGTAGAGGAGCTTGTACGCCAGGTAGCCCAACGCGATCAGGATGCTGATCGATGAAACGAAAAAGCCGATAAAACTTGCAATCCGCAACGGCAATTTGGAATGATTTACAAAACCGAGCATTGCAAAGTCGTAGAGGGTATAAAGATTGTTTTTCGACCTGCCCTTTTCGCGTTTCGGTTGGACATAAGGCACTTCCGCCCTGCTGAAGCCGAGTTCCGCAATCAACCCGCGAAAATAGGGGTAGGGATCGTCGAGGCGGCGCAGCACTTCGATAAACTGCCGGTCATAGAGGCCGAACCCGGTAAAGTTTTTTATCTGCTCGGTTTCCGAGATGTGGGCAATAAGGTGATAAAACGCCTTCCTCACCAGAAACATCACCCGGTTTTCCCTGCTGTGGTTCTTGATCCCGATGACGTTTTTATAGCCTTCCTCCCATTTGAGAATGAACGCCCCGATCATTGCAGGAGGGTCCTGGAGGTCGGAGGCCATGCTGATAACCGCATCCCCGCTGGTCTGCAACAATCCGTAGTAGGGGGAGCGAACCTGCCCGAAGTTACGGGCATTGACTATGAGCTTGACTTTCGGGTCCCGCCGGATAATGGCCTTGATTTTATCGACGGTTCCATCCTGCGAGGCATTATCGATAAAGAGAATTTCATAATCGTACTTTTCCAGAAACGGATCGAGGGCACTCCTCACCTGGTTATGGAAATTATCGACATTATCCACTTCGTTGTAGCAGTTACTCATGATGCTGACTGTTTTTTTTGCCATCGACGGTCCCTTATGAAAGTTTTATGCCCCGCACTCGAACTCCGGATCGATCAGCCTGCAGAGGTCGATAATTGCCCGGACATTTTTGTAATTCGACTTTATCTGCCCCTCTATCTGGCTGAAATACACCGGGATCGCAACAATCACCGCTTCGATATTTTCCGTTTTGATGGTGTCGGGTGCAAAGATGTCCTTCCCGTAAAGGTCCATTTTCCGCTTTGCCTCGGAGATGTCGAGGGGAAATACCCCCGTACTCTGCAGGGCGGTCGAATGCCTGAATAGATCGGCGGTATGGTAATTGATGCCCCATATGGCCACCTTGCCGTACCGCGCCAGAAGCCCGGTAATATTTGTATCGATCGCTTCCCGCAACTGCGGCGGCAGGATCGCGTTGTAGCGCTGGCCGCACTTTCTGCACCCGAGAAAATTAGTCGTAAAAAATTTAACGTTGTCCCAGTAGTTGGGGTGCCTGCAGGCGGTACAGACGCCCCGGACATCCATGCGGGCGGTTTTGTAATCGATGTTGGCGACCTCTATGGTGGAGAGGACCTTGGCGAGGGTCATGGGTGCTTCCATGATGGAACTTACCAGCGTGGAGTATTCGTCGTCGGTTAACTTCGATACCCTGACCTGCGGGCATCCGTCCTTGAGGAATTGCACCTTATCGGCGATGATGCCTTTTTCGCAGGCATACGTGTACAGGTATGACCCCGGGTAGACCGTAATGAGGTTCAGATTGATTTTGTATTCCGCATGGTTGCGCCACCAGTTCAAGGTGGCGGTGGCGGTCTCCCAGGTTTCTTCGATATCGCCGAAAATAAACGCCCCTTCCAGCGATATGCCGGCATCGTAGACAAGCTTCAGCGCCCGCTCGATCTGCTCAACGGTCGTGCCCTTGCGCATGCTTTTCAATATGCGGTTATCCGCGCTTTCGAGGCCGAACGACATGACGTCGCACCCGCCCTCCTTGAGGATGGCCAGCAGTTCCGGGGTGATGTTGTCGACTCTGAACTGGGCCCACCACTTCAGGCCGAATTTCCTGATCCGGCGGCAGAACTCCTTTACCCGTTCCACATCGCGCGCAAAGAGCTCGTCCGCGAGGCAGATATATTCGATATTGTAACGGGAGACCATGTATTCCAGCTCTTCGAAAAACGAATCGAGCGACCGCTGGCGGTACCGTTTGCCGGTGGTATGGAAGCAGAAGGTGCAGTTGAAGGGGCAGGAGCGGCTGGAGATCATGAAAACGGTATTTTTTCTATTCAGACCGCTTATGCTCGGTGAGGCGTCGAAGAATTTCTCAAGCTCAAAACCCTCATAGTCGGGCCAGGGAATCGAGTCGATGTCGTCCATTTCGCGGCGGGGTCCGGTGGCGGTGAAGCCCTGTCCGTTCCTGAAAATCAGGCCGTCGATCCCGGCGAAGTCCCCGCGGTTTTCAATGGCGCGGCACAGTTCACCGATCGTTATTTCGCCTTCACCGACGACGCCGAAGTCGGCATACTCGAGCGCAATCATCGCCGTTTCCGGATCGCTCGTTACAATGCCTCCTCCGACAATGGTGACGATTTCCGGATTATGCTGTTTTGCCGCCTCAATAACCCGTTTGACGGTGTTATATTGAAACGACAGGCCGCCGGTCACCACCGCATCGATGGCATGCTCTTCGATAACCCTGTTCAAAATATCGAATACATCGCCCGCATGGTGATTCAAATTGAGCGTCGTGACGTTGAAGCCCGCTTTCTTCATGCTTGACGAGATATAGGGAAGGCCGAGGGGAAATGAGTATCCGTCGCCGATGTTTAAAACCAGCCGTGGAATGACAAGAAGATAGTTACGCTTCCGGATTTCCGTTCCTGCAGATTCTGTCATCGCAATTCCCGTTTTTTGCCGCACCCGGTTACCGGATGAAGGTCATGAGATAGTTACCGGATTCAGAGCACCCTCTATGGATAGTATAATATTGAAATATAGTACGTTCCCTCCATTTTTTGATAGTATCCATCATGGCGGGCAGGTACCGCCTCCGCAGGAAAAGTCGCTCTTCGATCCGAAGGCCCTTTCGTTGCTCCCGTCATGCGTAACATCGTAGATTTTCCAAATGGAGCATCGTAAAGGTGACTACTCTCTGCAATGAACCTCACCGACACTATTACCCGCCTCGAACGCCTGCTTCCCGATCCCTCGTCGGGATTGCCTGAACAGGTTTTTCATGCCGTCAGCCGGATGACGCCGATGGTCAATGTCGACCTTCTGGTCCAGGATGAGAACGGCCGGACGCTTCTCGCCTGGCGTGACGACCCTCTATCGGGTGCCGGCTGGCATATCCCCGGCGGAGTCATCCGGTTCCGGGAGCGGCTGGAGCATCGGCTCATGAAGGTCGCCGAGCTGGAGATCGGCGCCCCCGTGTCATTCGATCCGCTTCCGCTGGCCGTTAACCAGCTCATCGATCCGTCGCTGCCCGCCAGGGGGCATTTCATTTCAATTTTATACCGGTGTTTCCTCGGCTCCGCATTCGTGCCGATGAATAGTGGCCGGTCTTCTGCATCGCCCGGCTACCTCGGGTGGCATGACTCCTGCCCCCCCGATTTAATCAAGGTGCATGAAATCTATCGGCCTTATTTCCACAAAAATTCCCAGGAGGGGCGCGCGGGACCATGAACCGATGCAGAGTATGCAACGACACTTTTTTCCCGGAACCGTTGCTGCGGTATGAGAATATGCCGGCGGTTGCCCAGAATATGCCGGAGCAATCGGATCTTGCAAGCGACCGGGGAACCGATCTTGAGGTATACCGGTGCTCGGGATGCGGTCTCGTTCAACTTTCCAACGCTCCGGTGCCCTACTTCAGGGACGTTATCCGGGCGGCGGCATTCTCCGGCGAGATGCGGGCCTTCCGGCTCGAACAGTTTAAAGGCTTCATCGAGCGATATTCCCTGATGGGGAAGAAGATCATCGAAATCGGATGCGGCAAGGGCGAATATCTCTCGCTCATGCAGGAGTCCGGAGGCGACGCGTACGGGCTGGAGAACGATCCCGGATCGGTCGCATCGTGCAGAAAGGCGGGGCTGAACGTCGCGCAGGGCTATGTCGACCATGCGACGCAGCAGCTGGAAAGCGGCCCTTTCGACGCCTTTTTCATGCTGAATTTTCTCGAACATTTTCCCGATCCCAATGCCGCTCTTCGCGGTATCGGCAATAATCTGAATGGCGGCGCCGTCGGACTCGTCGAGGTGCCGAATTTCGACATGATTCTGAAGCGGGACCTGTTTTCGGAGTTTATTGTCGATCACCTGCTCTATTTTACGAAAGAAACGCTGGAGACTGCACTGCGGCTCAATGGCTTCGAGGTCGTCGAATCCCGCGTCCTGTGGCACGAATATATCCTTTCAGCCGAGGTGCGGAAACGCCCGCCGACCGACCTGACCCGGTTCGCGGCAAACCGCGACAGGCTTCAAAGCGAGATAGAGCACTTTATCCGACGCTTCGGCGACCGGAACACGGCGGTCTGGGGGGCAGGGCATCAGGCGCTGACCCTTATCGCGCTCCTGGGCCTTTCCGGCAGAATACGGTATATCGTCGATTCCGCCCCGTTCAAGCAGGGAAAATTCTCGCCGGCGACCCATATCCCCATCGTTGCGCCGCAGATGCTCGAGGAAGAGCCGGTTGAGGCGGTGATCGTCATGGCGGCCAGCTATTCGGACGAGGTGGCCGGAATCATCAGGCAGAAATATCCGGCGAAGATCCATGTTGCCATAGTGCGGGATTCCGGCCTGGAAATTCTCCCGGATGACCGGCCATAGCTGCCCGGTTGCGGGTGACCGATCTCAAAATCACGGGAGCCTCCCGGCCCGTCTTAAATTTTGCATCCCTGTAAGCCGTAATGAAAGAGTGCGCCCGGCGCATTCTGCCGGGTGAAATATATTTATCATGAGGATGTTCATTGGATTTCAAACGAAAATAAATTGCTCCGATACTAACTATGTGCAGGGGAGATGATCATGCCGGACCAGCCGAAACAACTGAGCGCCGTTGAAACACAAAAGCGCGCGTTGCTGAAAGAGCAAAAACCCCATGTCTTCGAAAAAATCATGCGCTACGATGAAAAAACCCGGAAAGGTGAGAGTATCGCCATCCTGCAGTTTCAATACGACTACCGCTGCAACTTCCGCTGTCAACACTGCTGCATTACGCGATTGCAATCGAACGGCTCCTCCCGGTATTTTACCATCGATGACGTGAAGGAACTATCCCGCCAGGCCGACGCGATGGGACTCGCGCATCTCGTCATAACCGGCGGTGAACCGCTGCTGTTCCCCGATTTCGACGAACTGGTGGCGGCGATCGATCCCGGGAAATTCTATATTACCTCCGACACCAACGGCTGGTATCTCGATGCGGCGCGGGCGAAGCATTTAAAGAGCATCGGGGTCGACAAGATTCAATTGAGCCTCGACAGCCTCTCCGCCGCGGATCATGACGATTTCCGGCGGAAAAGCGGGTCGCATGAACGGGCGGTGCGCGCGCTCGATGCCGCGCTCGATGCCGGGCTGAGCATCATCATCGCCACGGTCGTTACCAAGCAGAGAATCCGCTCCGAAGAGTTCATCGAGTTCCTCGAATTTGCCAAAGGGAAAAACGTGGGAGTATTTGTTACCTATGCCAAGCCCGTGGGGGCGTGGGAGGGCAACTATGATGTTCTCATCTCCCGGGATGACATGCAGTACCTGCGCGGCCTCGAAAAAAAGTTCAATGTCTTTACCCATCTGACGCCGTCCTACGGGCTCGATCTCGGGTGCATTGCCGTCAAGCGGATGGTATCGATTACCAAATTCGGCGATATCATGCCGTGTCCCTATATCCATGTCTCGCTGGGGAACTTTTTCGAAGAGCCGCTCAAGGACATCATCGAGCGGGGCATGAAGATCAAATACTTCGGCAACCACGTCGATACCTGCCTCATTGCCGAGGATCGGGAATTCCTCGAAGAGGTCGAGGCGAAGCGGATATACGGCAAACCGGTTCCGGTGCCGCACACCGAGGTGTTCAAAAAGGACGATTACCGGTAAGACGGCGGGTCATCCCGCCATTGTGCTGTTGAACTCTTCCCGGTCGAGAAACGGCCACAAATCCTCAAACGGCATCGATACCATCCTGCCGTCCGGCAGCGCTCGTGAGGACATGCGGGGCGCGGTGGGCACCTCCTGGTCGACGAGCACGTCGCAGACGACGGGACCGTCGGCGGCAAGGACCTCGGCGACGTCGTGCCGGAGATTCGCCTGGTCCCGTATCCTTTTAACCGGCAACCCATATGCCGCGGCAACGCTGCAGGTATCGGGCAGCGTCAGCCCGCTTGTCGGATCGCAGGCGACCAGATTGCCGTTGAAATGAGTTTTCTGCATGTTCCGGATTGAAGCGTAGCCGTTATTGTTAAGGATAAAAATTTTCAGGGGAAGGCCCAGGCGGGCGATGGTCTGCAACTCCTGGATATTGTGCTGCAGGCCGCCGTCGCCGATGACGGTCGTCGTTCTTCTGCCGCCGCTGGCGAGGCAGGCGCCGAAACTTGCCGGAAGACCGAATCCCATGGCGCCAAGTCCCGGTGTGTTCAGCAGCCGCTGGCCGGCTTTGATCCTGAATGCCTGGAGGCTTATTTCCGCGCAGCTCCCCGAGCTTCCCGGGACAAAGACATCGTCCCCGGTGAGCAGGTCGGACAGGACATCGATCAGGTGATAGGGGTTAACCGGCCCCCGCGATCCGCGGTACTCGGGCAGGATCACCGGGTAGTGCCGGTGCAGCTCGCGGCACCGGAGCAGCCAGGGAGAAAAATCCCCGAGGCGCAGTTTTTTCAACTCATCGAGAAAAACGCCGAGAAACATGCCCGCATCGGCCGGGACCGGGAGGTCGATGCGCGTAGCCAATTTGTCGATTTCATGGCTGTCGATATCCACGATTATTTTTTTTGCACGCGGAGCGAAATTGCCGGCATCGAAGCCGATCTGGCATAAATCGAGCCGGGCGCCGACCGTGAGCAGGACATCCGCGCGCTGCTGGGTGAAATTGGCTCCCCGCTGGCCGATGATGCCGGGCTTCCCGCAGTAGCGGGGGTCGCCCTCTTCAAGAAAATCGCTTGCCTTCCAGGTAAGGAGAACGGGGATGCCCAGCGCTTCGATGACCGATCGGAAAACAGCCGTCGCTCCCGACAGCCGGATCCCGTTGCCGGCGAGCAGCACCGGTCGCTTCGCGGCGGCGATAAGGCGCGCGGCGGCGGCCGCCCGGAGCCGCAGTTCGTCCGGTGTCAATTCGTCCGCCGGGGTATCCGGCGAATAGGCGGGGAGCGATTTTTCATCGATGATGCTTCCCTGCACGTCGAGCGGAATATCGATCCAGACCGGCCCCTTCCTGCCATGAGTGGCAAGGTGGCGCGCCTTCTGCAGGTGATACCCGATCGTTGCCGGGTCCATGACCGTCACGGCGTATTTGGTGATCGGCCCGACCATCGGGATAATATCGACCTCCTGAACCCCCCGCTGACGGACGCCGCTGGTGCCGATGAGGTCGCTACGCTTGGCCTGGCCCGAAATAACCAGAAGCGGCGTCGAGTCGATCCAGGCGCCGGCGACGCCGGTAATCGCATTTGTCGCTCCCGGCCCGGTCGTTACCAGGACCGCTCCCATAGTGTTGGTAACCTGGCCGTAGGCCTCGGCCGCGATAGCCGCCGCCTGCTCGTGCAGGCAGCAGACCTTCCGGAGCGCGGCATTCCTGCCCAGGGAGTCGACGAGGTGCATGCAGCCGCCGCCCGGCAGGAAAAAAACATGGCCCACGCCGCTTTCGGCGATAAAGTTCATGACAAAATCTGAAAGTTTCATCGGGTAGTCCTTCCCGCACCATGCGGGGGAGGTACCGGCCTCCGGCGCATGGTGCGGGGCGCGGTCAGCGGATCGGTTTCTCCAGCCAGTCAATCCAGAACGTCATGGCGGTCTTGCGGTCCTCGGTCGTGGCAATGGCCGGGTCGTCGTAGTACGAATCGGATTTGATATGCGTCGTTGAAATCTCCTCGAATATCGCCCCGTTCTTCGACCCGAAGCTGTGGGGAACGTTCCGCTCGATCGTTACCAGGTCGCCCGCGCTGTACTGGTCGATTTTGCCGTTCTTGCCGATCCAGACGTCGCCATACAGAACGTGGAAGGTTTCTTCCTTCACCTTGTGGGTATGCGTCGGGTTTTCCTGTCCGGCAAGGATGAGAATCAGCTTTTTGCAGTATTCACGGTTGATGATATTCATGATGGTACAACCGTATCGATAAAAACGATCGATGCCGAAATGATGGGAAATTTCAAAATCGATCCGGTTCTGCAACTTTATCCCGCTTTTGACGACCAGCGCCCGGATATCCTTTATGATGGCAAGCACCTTTTCGCGTGAATCGACGACCGTTACCGCAGAGGAGTCGACCGGCCCCAGCGGGGCAATCGGCGCGACGGCGGTAATTTCGACGTATTTCGACAGGTCATTGGCGACCAGTTGCCCCGGAAAGTTCGGAATGGCGAAGAAGACCCGCTCGCGGCCGATCTTCTCCCCGGGCCCGACCGCGTCCCGGACAAAAACGCCCCGCTGGAGTCCCCGGAGGTCGTTCCGTTCCTTCTCGGAAATATCCCGCCTCCGGTCCGAAACGCCGCACATGGCATAGGCTTCCCGCGCGGCGGTAACCCATGCGCGAATCTGCGCGGGCGTTGAAGAGTAGGCATTCAGCGTGAACCGGTCGGTGGCCAGGCCGGCATGCCGTTCGAAGGCTACCGCACCTTTTGCGACCGCGAGCTTTACCGCATCGCAATTATCGGGCTCCTCATGGGTGGAATACCCTAGGGGAACCTGCGGATACCGGGCGCGGTACAGGTCGATCTGGTTGAGTTCCAGCCCGGCAGCGGGCGTGGGGTAGGCGCCGACGCAGTGCATGAGGATGAAGTTTTTTTTGCGATGTTCGAGGAACGAAACGACCTTGTCGATTTCTTCGATCGATGCGCCCGCGGTCGAAACGATGAGCGGCTTCGAGGTCTTCGCGATGCGCTCCCAGAGCGGCCAATCGGTAAAGGAACAACTCGCTACCTTGCAGATATCGAAATCGTGCTCTTCGATAAGGTCGACCGAAGCCTCGTCGAACGGGGTACAGATCGAGATGAATCCGGCCGCGGCGATGGCATCCTTGAGCCGCCTGAGTGCGTCCCGGCTGAGTCTGGTTTCCGAGAACCGTTTGACATAATTAAATTCCGTACGGTTCCTATACCCGGGATGGATGAACGTATCGAGATTCCGGTATTGTAATTTGAACCCGAAGCGGAACTCCGGGAAATCGACGATGATCTCCCCGAATTCCCGTACGATCCTGAGGCCATGGTCGACATCGCCCATGTGGTTGTTGGCCATTTCAAGAATGAAGAGCGGTTTCGGCAAGGTTTCGGTCATGCGGCGATCCTTTGAAAAAACAGAAAAATACCATACAGCGCCGTCCGGCGGGATGTTTTCCCGGTGCCCTAAGCCAGGGGCGGGCGCTCCGTCGGACGACGTTTTTTTTCAACCGTCGATTTCACGGTTATAAGCATGAGATAGAGGAGCAGGCCCGCAATCGTCACCAGGAGCCCGGCATAGAAATACGGCGGGGTGTAGCGCAGTTCCACCGTATGGGACCCTTTGTCGAGGGGGACTCCCAGAAACCCGATATTGACGAGCAGCGGTTTTTCCGTTATCCCGTCGACTCTTGCCGACCACCCCTTATCGTAGGGGATCGAGAAAAACAGAAGTTCGTTTTTCGATGCCGTTATGGTCCCTTCGATGCGGTTCTGGCTGAAAAGGCGGATCGACAGGGTATCCTCATGCAGCTTGGCGAAGTCGGCCAGGTAGTTATCCCACGAATAGGGAACCGCCGAGTCCGACGCGCGATAGCGCGCAAAACGGTCGAGCTCCTCTCCGCCCAGGCTGTCGATGACGAAGGCCTGCTGGAGGACCGCCGCTTTCCGCCGATTGGACAAAGCATGAAATTCCGCATACGGAATCCATGAGTCATAGGTAAACCCAAGCGGCAGGCAGTACCGGTTACGAAAAACATGCACACCGCCGAAGGTGGCAAGAGAGTCGTAGGAGAAATTTTTCCAGGGCGTGTTCGGCGCTTCGGTGAAAACATACTTGAGGCTGACCAGGGAGTGCAGCATCCGTTCGTTGACCACATAGGCACCGAGCCACCGGGTCTGCGACTCATTCGAAGCGTCGATGAGACCGAGCTCGCTCAGAAAGCCGATGTAGTACTTCTGGTTAAACGAGTAATAGGAGGACAGGCCGTAAAAATCCTGCATTTTTGCATCGTTGATGCTGAAATGCATCGCGTTTCCCGAGGAATAGTCCTTGTAGACACGGAAGAAGGTCGGGTCGACGGCATGGAGGTAGCGCACCGCATCGAGGGTGTAGTCGTTGTAGAACTCCCGGTGGCGAACCATATCGCGGGTAATGACCGGACGGGTATCGATGGTCTGGCAGGCGCTGCCGGCCAGCTCGGTACCGGTCGCAACGACCAGGAGCAGCAGCGCGAAGGGTTTGATCGCGGGAAAACGCAGCAGAAACAGCAGGCAGGCGTATCCGACCAGCGAACCGGCCAGGAGCATGCGCAGCGATTCGTCGATGACGATCGAGGGGTGCTCGGCGAGAAACGGGTAGGGGAAATAGAGTCCCAGAAGAAGCAGGGCCAGCGTGACGAGCAGCACCGGCAGATGAATGTACCCCCGCCGGCGGATTCCGGTCAGGGCTTTGGCGCCGTACAGGATGATCAGGATTGCCACGAAGAAACCGAAGGTCCGGTAATAATCTCCCGTGAAGAGCCAGAAGGCATGGCGGAAAAATGGAAACACCACGGGCAGGATGAATGCCCCGAGCAGAACGGCATAGATTATCCGCCGCTTTTTATCGAGGAGCGGGAAGAGCTGCGGCAGCAGGAGAAGGTTGAGCAGCCCGCAGTAGAAGAGCGGCGCTTCGAGGTAGTTGGACCATCCGGCGAATGCGGCGCCGGTGCCGAGCAGGTCGTTTGAAAACAGTCGCAGGATGGAGGTCATGTTTTCCTGCGCGTTCCCGAAGCCGAATACCGGCGCTGCCGCCAGTTTACTCGCGTACGAGGATGCTCCCGCCCGCGGGCTATCGAGCATCTGCTGGATGGCG